>JAADHO010000027.1 GCA_013151775.1 Deltaproteobacteria bacterium
GGGCGGAGGCGCGGGCACGGCCTGGGCCGACGCCCTCGGCGGCATGGCGAGCGACCTCGGGCTGCCGGCAGGCTCACCGGCTGCGGTCAGGCTGGTCCCAGGCTCGCCCGGCCTGCCGAGCTTGGTCGCGGTCAGCCCCTTCTCACCCTGACCTCAACTCGAGCAGCGCCCGGAAGCCGAGATCTCCGCTGACGTCCTCAGGTGCCAGCGTGCCCCGGAAGGTCACGTCGCAGCGGTGCGCACGCGTGCTCCATCCTCCCCCACGCACACAGCGCTCTCGGGCATCTCCGCGAAAGCGTGATGACGTCCATTCGGCGATGCAGCCCGCCAAGTCCTTCACTCCGAAGGGGGACAAGTCGGTCTCGAAATTTCCAACAGACTCCGGTCCGATGTGCCCAGGCCTAGACATGCGCATGCGGCAGAAGGCGGGATCGAAGCGGTTACCCCAGGGGTAGCTGCGTCCGTCGGCGCCGCGGGCGGCGCGCTCCCACTCGTCATCCGTGGGCAGGCGGTAGCGGCGGCCGTCGCGTTGGCTTCGCCAGGCGAGGTACGCCTCCGCGTCCAGCGCGCTGACGCCGAAAACGGGCCACTCCGGCTCCCAGCGATCCCCCTGGGCGTCCTCATCGGGCAGCACTACCTGACCCGCCGTGTCGAGTATCCAATAGCTCTCGGCGTCGCGCGTCGCTCGCGGACAGCGTCGCAGCGCGGCTTGCGGATCCGGCAGATCGCGCACGAACTCGAGATACTCGCCGCAGGTCACCGGCTCGATGCCCAGGGCGAAGGCGGCAACTTCCTCTTCCCGCGGAGGGTAGGCGGCGGGGGCGTCGGGATCGCCACCGAGCAGGCTCGGACCCGCAGGCACCAGGGCGAAATCTGTGGGCAGCGCATCGAGCCCGCTCGCGTCGAATCGCAGCGAACGGCGCTCACCTCGGTCGAGCGTGAAGGGCAGGTGTGCCTCGCACCCTTCATACGTGAATGTGAGTCGGTAGCTGCCCGCGGGTAGTTCGAGTTCGCCCGATGTCACCGGACGCGCGGGGCCGAGGCGCATGCGCGCGAGCTCCTCCGTGTAGCGGCGCAGCGTCACCTCCCCGCCTGCGGGCGCGACGCTGAGCGTGAGCCAACCCGGCGCTGCGAGACGCGCGCGAACCTCCGGCCCGCCGACACGGATGGCATGACGCGCGAGCTGTTCCGCTGCGAGTCCGTCGCCCGTGCAGCGCCGCTTGGCCATGCGCATCAGCAGGAGATCCACCAACGCCTCCCTCGCGTCCTCTCGTCCGGGCTCCGCTCGCAGCGCCGCCTCCAGATGAGCCGCGCACTCGTCTTCGATGCGGTCGATCTCGAGCGCCTCGGCTGCGAGCTGCTCTTCGAGCCTCCACATGGGCTCCTTCGCGGCGAGCGCGGCGTGTTCCGGCGTATCTGCCCGCAGACGATCGAACTCGCGCCGCATCTCGTCGGCTTGCACGCGACGACGCTCGCTCTCGTCCCTCAGCTCCTCGGCCGTGTCCACGTGGCGCGCGGCCTCCTCCCGCCGACGCGCCTGGCGCCGGCTGCCGGCGAGCCAGGCGTCCACCTCGGACACCAGAGCCAGGGTCGTGGGCGGGCGATCCTCGGGCGACTTCTCGAGGCAGCGCAGCGCCAACTCCGACAGCTCCAGAGGGATGCGCCGTCCGGGCGCGCGCTCTTTGGGCGGGATTGGAGTCTTCTCCATGATGGCCACCAGCTGCGCGGGCAGGCTGGCCTCGAGCAGAGGCGGCGTCAGGGTCAGCAGCTCGTAGAGGATCGCGCCCAGGGCGTAGACGTCGGTGCGCCGGTCGATCACGTCGAGCTGCCCGCGGGCCTGCTCCGGCGACATGTAGAGGGGTGTGCCCATGGCGTTGCCGGCCACCGTCATGCCCAGGGCGCGCGAGGTGCGGACGCCCGGGCCGACGATGCGCGCCAGGCCGAAGTCGGCGACCAGCGCCTCGTCGCTGGGCCCGAGCATGATGTTCGCGGGCTTGAGGTCGCGGTGGATCACGCCGCGCTCGTGGGCCGCGTGCATGGCCATGCAGGCGCCGGTGAAGATGCGCATCAGCCGCACTAGGCCGTCGTCGTGCCGTGTGTCCCCGCCGCCGCGTTCGACCTCGAGCAGATCCTCGAGCGTGCGGTCGGGCAAGAGGGGCATGGTGTAGAAGGGTCGTCCATCCGGCAGGCGCCCGGCGTCGTGGATGGGGATCACGTGGGGGTGGGCGATCTGCGCCGTGAGCTGCGCCTCCGCCACGAAGCGCTCGATGGCCTCGGTGTCCAGGGCGCCGTCGTCGAGGATCAAGGCCTTCAGGGCCACCTCGCGGCCGAGCACCAGATCCTCCGCCCGGTAGACCACGCCCTGCTGACCGCGCCCTAGCTCGGCGAGCAGCGTGTAGCGACGGGCCGCAGGGATGGAGGCGAAGCCAGGACCGGCCGGGGTGGCGCCCGGCGGCAGGGAGGAGCCGCCCGTCTGAGCCAGCGCGTCGATGTTCGGCAGCCTCGCGGCGGGGATGGAGGAGACGCCTGTGGCCGCCAAGCCCAGGTCGAGTCCGGGCGGCGCTTCGCTGGCGAGGGTGGCGCCGAGATCCGCCAGCGTGCCCGTGAGGGCAGGGCTCGATTTGCTCTCGCCGCTCACCGCCTTGCGCTCCCCAGCATCCCGCGGCCTAGCGTAGCGTCACGTGACCGAGGCTGCCGCTCGGAGAGGAGGGTTGGGCCAACACGGCCGCCGTCACGCCGCCCGCCACGACTCCGACGACCAGCGTCCAGAACCACCACTTGCCAGCGATGCTGCCGCCGTCGTCGTGTGGCTCGGGCGTGGTGGGCGACGCCAGCACGGGCGCGGCCGCGGGGGCTTCGCGCTGGGCGCGCGGGACCGTCAGACTGAGCGGCTCGGCCTCCGATCCCAGCTGGGCCAGAGGCGTGAGCGAGGGCGCCATGGCCGTGAGCGTGTAGTCCACCAGCTGCTCGTGCGCCGGATCGCCCACCAGGGGTAGACGCGCTCGCGCCACACCGTCTGCGTCCAGCTCCATCACCAGGCGCGCGTAGCGCCCGGCCGTGCCTGTGCGGTAGGCGAGTCGCACCTCGCTCACGGCGTCGCGGCCCTCGACCACCTGCACGCGGATCTCCGGAGACTCGCGCTGGTCCAGCACGGGGGGCGTGTGCTCGAGCCGGACCTCGACGCGCTCGGGGTGGGCCTCGCGTGCGCGGGCGAAGGCGCCCTGGACCATCGGGCTGGCGTCCGGATCCGCCAGACGGTGGCCGGGATCGCGGCTGTAGAGCAGGGAGAGTACCTCGCTGGCGCGTGTGTCGTTGCGGTTGGCGAGCTGGGCGATGGCGAGCACCTCGAGGCCCGCGTTGCGCTGGGCGGCCGTGAGGTCTTGGCGGGTCAAGTAGTGGCGAGAAGAGGCCACGGCGTCGTCGTAGCGGGCGAAGAGGATCTGCTCGCGGATGGTCGCGACGGCCGCGTCCGCGTCCTGAGCCTGGGCGAGGCCTACGGCAGGCGAGACCCCGGCGAGGCAGGCCCAGACGGCGGCGGCGGAGAGGAGGCGACGCATCATGGGAGAGAATACTCGTGCCCCGGGCGTACTACCAGCGCAGAGCCGCGCGCCCGTTCGCCCGGCTACCCCCGAGACGTCGACCACCCCGAGGGGTCGAGCACGAGACAATTGCGTGCCGAGGCGCGCTTCCTCGCGTGCGCCGGCGCCGTACGCGCTATGATGCGCCTAGATGGCCACCGGCCGCACCTCTGTCACCTCGCTCCTGCCGATCCTCGACTTCGGCCGCTACCAGATCCTCGGCCGGTTGGCGGTCGGAGGCATGGCCGAGATCTACCTCGCGCGTGAGCCCCTGCCGACCGGCGGCGAGCGCCATATCGTGCTCAAACGCGTGCTGCCCCACGCGGCGGACGATCCGCGCTTCGCCGAGATGTTCCTCGACGAGGCGCGCGTGGCCATGCGCCTGTCCCATCCGGGCATCTGCCACGTCTACGAATTCGGCGAGCAGGGCGGCACCTACTACCTCGCCATGGAGTGGGTGAACGGCGTCTCCCTGGGCAAGCTGATCCGCCGCGCGCGTGAGCACGGGGGCATCCCCACCGCCATCGCCGTCAAGGTGATCGCCCAGGTCGCCGACGCCCTCCACTACGCGCATCAGCTCGAGGGCGACGACGGCGGCCCGCTGAACATCGTCCACCGCGACGTCAGCCCCGGCAACATCATGGTCGCCTATGGCGGCAGCGTGCGTCTGCTCGACTTCGGCATCGCCAAGGCGGAGCTCTCCCACGCGCGCACCAGCGAGGGGCAGGTGAAGGGGAAATTCGCCTACATGTCTCCGCAGCATTGTCGCGGCGAGAAGCTCGACGCGCGCGCGGACGTGTTCTCCCTCGGCGTGTGTCTCTACGAGGCGGTGACAGGCCGTCCGCTCTATCACCGCAAGAACGAGTACGACATCATGCGCGCCGTGATCGAGGAGCCCGTGCCCTCGATCCGCAGCGTGAACGAGGAGCTGCCCGAGGCGCTCGACGCCGTCGTCAAGCGCTGCCTTGCCAAGGAGCCCGAGCAGCGCTGGGAGAGCGCCGCCGAGGTGCAGGAGGCGCTCGAGCGTTGGCTCGCGGGCAGCGGTCAGGTGGTGCACACGGGGCGCATCAAGGAGTACCTGGCGCAGCTCTTCGCCGACGACATCTCCCGCGGTCCCAGCGTGGACTCCACGCCCTTCGGCAAGTCCTTCCACTCTTTCGCGGGCGCACGTCCCCACGGCGTGCCCGGCGTGCCCGATCTGCCCGAGGTGGACTCCCAGACATTCGAGGTCACGGTGGAGGGCGTGATGCCCGTGCTGCCCGAGCGCCGCCGCCCCTGGGCGCTGTGGGCTGCGCTTGGTGTCCTGGCGCTCTCGCTGCTCGGCGGTGGGCTCTTCTTGTACGCGCGCTTGCCCG
>JAADHO010000166.1 GCA_013151775.1 Deltaproteobacteria bacterium
GCGGCTGCGGAGGAGGTGGCTCAGGCGCCCGCGGCCGCCCAGAGCTGGCGCCGCGTCACGGGTGCCTCGCGCTTCGCCTCGGTCTCCCTCGGCGGCGGGCACAGCCTAGAACTTCGACGCGTGCGGGTGTCGGTGAAGGTCGAGGGCTTCCGGGCCCGCACGGTGGTCGACCACATCTTTTACAACCCCTACGACCGCGCCCTCGAGGGCAAATTCCGCTACGCCCTGCCGCCCGAGGCCAGCGTCTCGAGCTACGCCATGTTCCTGGGCACTGGCCGAGGCGAGCCGAGTTTCTTCGGCCCCGAGCAGGCGAACCGTCGACGGGAGGAGGCCATGCAGGGCATGGGCCCGATCGCAGGGACGCTCGCGCGGGTAGACCCCCAAGCTTGGGGCGAGCTGCGCGTGGGCCGCATCGTGCAGGCGGAGCAAGGCCGCGAGGTGTACGAGAACGTCACGCGCCGCGGGGTGGATCCCGCGTTGGTCGAAGAGGTCGCGCCCAACACCTTCGAGGCGCGTGTCTTTCCCATCGCGGCGCACGGATTTCACCGTGTGATCGTCAGCTACGAGCAGACCCTGCCGCGCGTCGGCGGCGAGCTCGAGTACCTCTTCCCGGTGCCCTCCTCCGAGCGCGGCGGACAGAGCCTCGAGAGCTTCGAGTTCAGCCTCGAGGCCGACGGCGCCAAGGCGCGCAGGCTGCGCTACACGGGCGATCTACGTGGCGGGGCAGCCTTTCAGCGGGCCGGCATCAGAGGCTATGCGTTGCGCAGCGACGGACCGCAGCAAGGCGGCGCCGTAGCCGTCCGCATGACGCCGAGCGGTCGCGGCCCGATCGAGCTGTTGGTCGGTGGTGACCCTTCGTCGCAGCAAGGCGAGAAGCACTTCATCTTGCGTGTCCGCGGAGACGCGCGCCTGCCCGAGGGAGGCGCCTCCGCGGGAGCGCCGCAGGCGGTCTTCCTGCTCGACACGTCGCTCTCGGAGGATCCCGATCGCTTCAACCTCGACGTGAACCTGATGCGCCTGATCCTCGAGCGCAGCCCGAACATCCGCCGCTTCAACGTCATCACCTTCGATGCAGGTGCGCGCTGGCTCTCCCCGCGCTGGATGCGCAACGACGCCGCGGGCCGAGACTCGGCCTTGGAGCGTGTGGGGCAGATCCTGCTGGAGGGCGCCACCGACCTGGGCGCCGCCCTGCGCACGCTGGCGCACCCGCCCATGCCCGTCGGAGGCGGTCACCTCGACGCCTTCCTGCTCACGGACGGCGCCGTCAGCTGGGGCGAGCGCGACGCTGGGAATCTGATCGCGAGCTTCCGCGCCGAGTCTCCGTGGGACGCGCGCTTCTTCGCCTACCGAACCGGATTGGGCGCAGAGGACACGCGCATGCTGCGTCGCCTGACGGCGGGCGGGGCGGTCTTCAACTGCCTGTCGAGCTCGGCGCTCGAGGGCTGCGCCGTGGGCCATCAGCGTGCCGGCCTGAGGATCGAGAGCGTGCGCCTCGAGGGGCGCGGTGAGGGCGGCGCCAGGACGAGCGATGTACTGGTGGCCGGAGGCGTGGCCACGCTGACCCGGGGCGCAGAGCTCTTGATCGCGGGACGCGTCAACCGGGTCGGAGACGCCACGCTGCATATCTCGGGCACGCTGAACGGTCAGGCTCAGGACTGGGCCGTGCCCGTGAGTCTGACCGGCTCCGGTGAGCTGGCCTCGCGTGCCTGGGCCGAGATCGCGGTGCAGCATCTGTTGGCGACGCACGACAGCGAGCTCGAAGACCTCGCGGTCGCCCTCGGCCAACGCTACCGCGTGCCGAGCCGGGTGACGTCCTTCTTGGTGCTGGCGACCGACGCCGAGTACCAACAATACGATCTCGCCCGAGCGCGTCGTGATGCGGGCAGTGGCGGCATTGCCGAGCTGGTCGCCCACGCGCGCCAGAGCCGCAGCGGCGCACGCACGAGCTGGCAGCGTCTCGAGCGCGCCCTGAGGCTCGGCGCGAGCCACAACCGCCTCGAGGCGCACGAGCAGGGCCGGGTCTGGCGCGACCTCTCTGGCTTCGTAGCCCGCCGGCCGGTGGCCTTCGTGCGCGGTGGTCAGGCGATCCCCGCGGTGCTCGCCAGCGATGCGCCCCGCGGCTACCGACGCAATCGTCCGCACGAGCCGGAGCAGCTCGAGGTGTATCGACTCGAGGCCGAGCGTCGACGCGAAGCTGGACAGCTCGGCGCCGCCATCCGCGCCCTGTCGAGCGGCGTCGAGAACGCCCCCGCGTCCGCCGAGGTCGCGCGCTCCGTAGGCTACAGCTTGATGGCCTGGGGCGCCGACGCCGAGGCGGCGGAAGTGTTCATCTCCGTGCTCGAGAAGCGCCCCTACGAGCCCCAGTCGTATCGCGATCTGGCGAGCGCCCTGTGGCTGAAGCGGCCTAGCATGACGGCCATGCTCTACGAGGCCGTGCTCGCGGGTCAGTGGAACGCGCGCTTCCGTGGCGTGGTCGAGATCGTGCGCGAAGAGTACGCGCTCTTCAGTCGCGCCGTGATTCGGCAGCGCGCCCGGTCGCCTCTGGCCGCGTGGCTGCGCACGCGTCAACAGGCGCTGGGCCTGAGCGTCCCGGAGTCATCCCTGAGGGTGACCATGACCTGGAACACGGACAACACGGACATCGACCTCTGGGTGACGGATCCCTCGGGAGAGAAGTGCTACTACGCCCACCGGAGCCTCGCCTCGGGCGGCGTGCTCTTGGCCGACGTGACCCAAGGCTTCGGCCCCGAGCGCTTCCAGAGCGTGGAGACGGAGCACGGCGAGTACCGCGTGCAGGCGCACTACTACGGCAACAACGGCAACCGCCTGCTGGCCGAGACCTACGTCACCTTGGTCGTCGCGACCTACGTCGGCACGCCGCAGGAGCAAGTGCAGCGCTTCGTCGTACGCCTGGGCGACCGCGGGGACATCGCGGACGTGGCGCGCATCCGGATGTAGGGCGCTATGCGCGCAGCGTGCTGAGCAGACGCGCGCCGAGGTCTTTCCAGACGAGCACACCGAGCAGCCACCACAGGGCGATCCACAGCGGCACACCACCGAACCAGCCGAGGGCGTAGTGGTGCAGACCGCCGACTCGAATGTAGAGCACCTCGATGGCGGGCCCCGCCAGCAGCATGAAGGCGCAGAGCCAGGCGTCGGATTTTCGGAGACCGAAGAAGAAGACGTAGGCGGCGCTCGCGAGCAGAAAGGGCAGCCACGACCAGATGGGATCTTCGTAGCGGACGTAGATGATCTGGCGCGTGACCACCACCAGCAGGAGCAGCAGGGCGACGCGTACCGTGGGTCGCCGCGAGATGAGTCGAGGACCGAGGCGCGTCTCGGAGGGAATCTCCCGCGACACGCCCAGTCGCCGCCAGAGCGCGAGCGTCAGCAAGAAGCGCAGGATCAGGCCCCAATAGAGCAACATCCAGAAGGGGATGCTCGAGATCTGCGGAAAGAAGACCGGCACATCGTAGGCGTAGATGCCGTGGCGCACGACGCTGTTCCAGTCGTTGAAGCCAGCGAGCAGCGCGCAGAGCGCGATGAAGAGCAGCTCCACGCCGAGCTGACGCGGAGTCGCGCGCATCAGCTTTCGCCACAGCAGCATGCGTAGCGCGAGGGCCGCTGGGATCAGCACGCTCATGAGCACGAGTCGCTGGGCGGCGAAGCTGATGGCGACGCTGACCAGCAGGATGATCGCGAAGTCGACGCCGAGCTCCTCATCGCCCGTGCGCAGATCGATGGACTCCCCGCGTGAGAGTGTATGCGGAGCCTGTTGGACGCCGCCGCGTGGCGCATGTGCGCGGGAGATCATGGACGTCACCTCGTGAAGGCGAATTCGATCGTCTCACGCAGCAACGACAGGGGATGCTCGAGACCGTGACGGTAGGCGTCGGTGCTGTAGTTCTGGGCCCAATTGCAGTCGGCGCCGCATTGATTCTTGGCGGGCCCCTTGAAGCGCGTCGGATCCACGAGCTCGGACGCCGCCGCGTAGAGCGCGTCCACGTCCGCGTGGTCGAGTACACGCAGGCGTTCGGGCGCCACGTTCACGCTCGACTTGCAGGGCCAGACCAGGCTTCCGTCGTAGTCGATGTGTGGTTTGAGCGTGTTGCGGCAGGTCAGCGGCTCGGAGCGCAGCAGGCGCTCGAGCAGACGCAGCGAGCCCGTGACGCGCAGACCTTCGCGCTTGCGCTCGAGGATGGTCTCGACGAGAGCTTGGTAGTCTGCGCTCTCGTGCAGCGCGCCGTGCACACGCGGGCCTACGTTCTGAGGGACGGGGCAGAACCAGATGCCGAGGTCGTTGGCGAGGTCGAGCACAGCGCGCGCCTCCGCGATATGCCCGGGCCGGATCACGCAGTTGACCATCAGCTTCACACGCATCTCGTCCGCGAGCTCGCGCAGCAGCAGCAGATTGCGCAGCACATCTTCCGGGCGGTCGTACTCCCACACGCGCGACAGCTCCTCGAGGTTCAGTCCGTCGAGGGAGACGACCACCATGTCGGTCTGCGCCAGCCAGCTTCGCCACGCGGACTTGCGCAGCAGCCTGTCGATGGCGCTGCCGTTGGTGTTGACGACGATCGGGTAGTAGCCGAGGCGTGACGCCTCTTCAGTCAACTCGGGCAGGTCCTTGCGCAGTGTGGGCTCGCCGCCCGCAAAGTACACGGAGGGCGTGCGCGTGCGCATGACACGCAACAGCTCGCGACCCTCTTGCGTCGTCAGCCGATGCTCCTCGGGTAGCTCAGGATACTTTTGACCCGTGTGATCGCAGCAGTAGCTGCAGGTGAAGTTGCAGCGCCGCAGCAAGGTCCAGATGAAGTAGAGAGGTCGCAGATCCTCGCGACCGGCGCGATGCAGCCGACGGTTCTCGAGGTAATTGCGGCTCGCCGTGGCGAAGCTCTGCGCGCGTCGTCGTGCGTCTCGTCGCTTGTCGGGGGACGCCAGAGTTGGCCGCAAGCGCGCAGCCTGCTCGCGCGCCTCCGCAGCCAGACGCGGCCAATCGGGGTCTCCGGGACGCGGGCGATAGCGCTCGAACTCGCAGAGGGTGCCGGGCGTGGACTCGGTTCGAGCGCGATTCAGGCGCGAGGGCGGGATGGGCGAGAGCGTGGAGTTCATGGGATGCACCGATCGTCAACCCGTGGATGAGAGCAAAAGCGGTTGATGGTCATAAAGTGAACTATGTTTACGCTTGTGTCAAGACCGAACGATCGAGGGCCTCACTACAGCGGAAAAATCGGCTCGAATTCGCGGCGCGGTGTACTAGTCGCTCAATGTGAAGATGCGGCGTGCGTTCACGTCGAAGTCACGAATCGAGGTCTCATGCGCTATCTCCTCTCGACGCTCACCTTCGCCCTCTGCCTCGGCGCACAGGTGGCGGTAGCCCAGAGTCCGGACCTCGATGCGCTCGCCCAGGCGGCCCGTCACGCGGCTCGCGACGCGGACGCCCAGACGGCCTACGGGCGCGCCCTGTTGCGCGCGGGTCGCTACCGCGACGCCGCGCGCACGCTGAAGATCGCTGCAAGGCTGCGGCACGCGGATCCCGCCGCGCTCTATCTCGTGGCCGAGGTGGCCTTCGCGCGCCGCGACTATCGCGCGTCTCGAGCCGCCTGCCGTCCGATCGAACGCGCAGGCCGTGATTCACTGCTTGCGCGCGTGTGCCGAGCGCGAGCGTTCTTGGTGTGGAACCGTGCCGGTCGAGCCTTCGAAGAGCTCGAGGCCGCCTTGGCCGAAGACCCCGGCAACTTCGACGCGCTCTTCGCCTTGGGCGAGGCCCATCGACTGCGCGCCGATGTGACGCACGCCGAAGAGGCCTACCGCCGCGCCATCGCCGCCGACACCACGCGCTTCGAGCCCCATCTCGGATTGGGACGACTCTACGCCGCAGCGCGCCGTCACGACGACGCCGTCCGTGAGCTCGGCGTGGCAGCGCGTCTCGATCCAGCGAGCCCCGACGTGGCCTTCGAGCTCGGCCGACTCAGCGAAGGCGACGACGCCATCCGTCTGCTCCAGCAGGCGGTCACCACGCGCCCCGGTTGGGCGGACGCACAGCTCGCCTTGGGTCAGGCCAAGTTCGCGGCTGGGGACACAGCGGGCGCGCGCGCGGCCTTCGAGGCGGCGCTGCGAAGCGACAGTCGCCTCTCGCCGGCGCACGTGGGTCTGGGTCGCATCTTGGCCGCAGCGGGTGACGTCGAAGGCGCCGAGCGCGAGTATCGAGCGGCGATCGAGCTCGTGGCGAACGACGCCGCCGCGGTGCTGGCCTTGGGAGAACTCTACGAGGCGTCGGAGCGCACGCAGCAGGCCTTCGAGCAGTACCAACGCGCCGCCGACCTCGACCCGCGCGACCCGGCGGGTTTGGTGCACGCGGCCCGACTCGCCCTGTCTCAACATCGCTCGGTGCTGGCCACCGGCTTCTTGGACCGCCTGCTGCGCGCTCATCCGCGTCTCGCCGTCGGCCTCGCGCTCTACGGCGACGCCTTGGCCGCGACCGACCGCACCCGCGCCCGCGACTACTACCAGCGCTCCCTCTCGGCCGAAGGCGAGGTGGACCGCGCGCGTGTCCAGGCGGCCATCCGCGAACTCGACGCGCCGCGTCAGCATCAGCCAGGACTCCGGCGAGCCACCGTCCCCGGGCGTTGACATGGCGAGCGCGTCGCTCGACGCGAGGCGTGCGCAGGAGCATCATGGAGGCATGCTGAAGTTCGCATCGATCCTGCTCGCCGGGACCGTGGGTCTCTCCTTTTGTCCTGCGCGAGGCGAAGCACAGGGCGCCGCCGTGTCGCGCCCCACGGTGATGATCGTGGTGGAGCCTAACCGGACGCGCGTAGGCGGGCGGGATCTGCGGGCGGCTGTGTCGCGACGGCTGGACTTCATCGCCGTGCCCGTGTCCTTCCCGCGCGCGACGGACGCCGCCGCCTGGGTTGCGATCTCACCCGCGACGAATGGCAGGATCGCCATGCGCATCCGCCGCGCGAACGGACGTGGAGCGAGCCGCGTGGAGCGGGCGCCGAGCGAGCACGTGCTCGAGTGGTTGGTCGAGGGCGTGCGCTGGCTGCTCGAGGCCAGCGCAGACCCAGGCCAGCAGAGGCACGCCGTCGATCAGGCCGAGACCGCGGAGGCCCCGCTGCACGCGCCCGCCGGAGCGCAGCAGCGTCACCCGCTGCTAGCCAGCGAGGTCGACCTCGAACGTGACCTCATGGAGCACCCCCTGGGACATCATGGCGCAGCGCAGCTCTCTGCGCCTCATCCGACGCCATGAGCGAGGGTGCCCCGGCGCACCGCACCGTGCGCGCGGATCCGCTGGCCATCGCCGCCTTGTCTGTGGGGGCTGCGGCCTTCGTCATGGACTGCTGCTGTATGTATCTCGGACCCGTCCTGAGCGTGACCGCAGTGATCCTCGGCGCCGTGGCGATCGCAAAGGCTCGCAAGGGGTCTCGCGCTGACATGGCCATTGGCGTGAGCGCCCTGGTGGCTGGCGTGCTGAACCTACTCCTCTTCGCGGTGATGCTGGTCTTCTACGCGGGCCTCTTGATGCACGATGGGAATGACATATTCCCCGTGTTTCCCGACGGCGCGCCTCCGACGTCGGACGCCTCCGCGCCCCTCGGCACAGCAGGGCCCATGCTTCCGGCGGTCGACGCGGGGTCTACGCCGGCCAGCTCCGTGGATGCGAGCGCAGCGGACGCGGGCCTCTGGGACGCTTCAGTCGATCGGTGACCCTAATCGCAGGATTCAAGGGGTCGCGACGGGGGACATCACAGCGGCGCAGTGACCCATCTGGCAGCTGGCACTCCAATCGGGAAAGGCTGGGAAGCACTCGGGGCAGGCCTCGTCGCCCACGCACACGAGGCGCGTGAAGGCGGCCTCATCGGCGGCTCGAATGGCGATGGGCTCGGCGCTGCTGCAAGCACAGCAGGTGTTGACGCGAAGCGTGCAGTCCATGTCCGCACTGCACGCCGACACGTCGTGTGTGCGCACGTCGATCGCCTCACAGCGGCCCGCGTTGCAGGTGGCGATCAGGTTCGGGTCAGGCTCCATGAAGCAGGCCGGGCAGGCTTCGCCGTCACAGCGGCCGCCGCGGTATTGAGCGACGCGGTCGACGTTCACGCCGATCATGTCGCCGGGCGAAGGTTGCCCGCAGTTTCCGCAGCAGCTCACGGCGACCAGCGTGCACTGACTGTTGTCGCTGCAGCGCTGCCAGCGTGGGATGGAACCACCTCCGCCCGAATCGGCGGCAGCATCCGCTACAGAAGCATCGGTGCTGGAGTGTGACGTCGAGCATCCGATAGCCAACGCCGTGAGCGACAGGAGTATCCAGAGCACCATACGCATCGCCTGGGTCATGTTTCGCCGACCTTTCCGTGCCACAACGTGCCAAGAGCACGCCTGGTGGAAGTCTAGCAAGATGCTCGCGTTCTCCAGTCATCTTCCTGGATGAATTGATCGGTTTTCTGGTTTCGGTAGGCTTGGGTGTCGCCCCGATCGGGAGCGCCTAGAGCTTCCAGGATGAATTCTGGAGGGTGCGTCGGGAGCGGACCGGACTTGGGCTTCCAGCTTGCCGTTTGGTGCGCAGGTGCCGGCGACCGCGAGCCGATCGACCCCCTCTTCCGAGTGCCAGGCGGGGAGTGGGCGCAGCTGTCCCTCGGGAGGGCCGTCGGGGCGCGTCAAGCGGCGTGCATGATGGGCGGCCGGTAGGTGTGTGGCGGGAAGGTGACGCTGTGATCTCCGCTCCGCCACAGCTGCGACGCTTGAGCGTGCGCCTGACTCAACAGGTGCATCATGGCGCGCTCCTTCGCCTTGGCCTCGGCGGAGCCGAACGCATAGGGCCGGCGCTTGAACGAAGGATTCTCGGAGCGGTCGGTGAAGTCTGCTCTCACGACGGCCTCCACCCCAAGAGGTTCCACGCTCGTCTCACGCTCCTCCTCCTGCTCCACCCGCACCAGCCACTCCGCGAGCATGCGCCCATACGCCTCCCGCTCGAACTGCGTACAGTGCGGCAGCGGCGACAGCCTCAGCATCGCGTTGCGGAAGAAGGGTGCCAAGTCTGCCGGGCGGTTCTTGCGATGCCAGGCGCTGCAGTCGAGCCACTCGAAGTCGAGCTCGTCCGTGTCGCACACCCCGTACGCTAGGTTCAGCCCCGGCCAGTCGTCGTGGCGCTCCACCAGCCCCGCCGCCACCGGGTTGCGCAGCGTGTACGCGGTGAGCGTCTCGGCCGCCGCGTCATCCAGGATCGGCTGCGCGTGGTACCGGCCCGCCCACATCCCGCCGCGCCTCCCGGTGATGCGATTCACCGCCTTGGTGATGCGCGCGTTCACGTAGCCCATGAACGTCGCCAGATTCTTCTTCCGGGTCCGCAGCACCACGTGCATGTGACTCGACATCACCACGAGCGCGTAGACCTCCACGTCGTACTTCTCCTGTGCTCGCGCGAAGGCCGAACCCACCAAGCCCTTGGCGATACGCGTCAGGCTCTGCGCGTCGAGGGTTGGCGACAGGGGTCGTTTCCAGCGATTCGCGTCCTTCACCATCTCGTCGATGCGCCGAGCGGCCTGCCTCTGCATGGCCTCGAGCGGCCTGCGCGCCCGTCGATTCGGTGGCGTGAGTCCACAGCTCACCAGCGGGTGCAGCCAGAACCGCTCCTCATTGGTCTGGCAGGTCACGAACCACAGCACCTCATCCCGCTCGAGCCGCAGCGGCCGGCAGCGTCTCGCCTTGGCGTGTTCATCTTCCGACATGCCCCCTTATCGGCACGAGTCCGCTCCAGTTGCGTCGGTCGATTCCTGCTCCTCCTCAATTCATCCTGGAAGCTTCGGCGCTGCTCAATTCATCCCAATTCATCCTGGAAGCTTCGGCGGGAACCTTCGGCGACGGAGAGGCTTGGGCGTGGCCAGACCCGCTGCGCGGGCGTTTGGCCTAAAAGCGCACGATTTCCGAGCGCCGGCGACCCTGCTTGGTCCTTGTTCGGCGTGGCAGGTGGTTCAACCAATCGCGGCAACGATCTGCGCCGGGAAGCGCGATGAGTTGCTCCATCACCTCCCCCGGGAGGGTCGAGTCGACCACGCCCTGTGTCTCCGCCACGGCAATCTGCCACGGGGCGTGCTCACGTCCTTGCGATTGGGAGCTGAAGGAGACGCTGCCCACGGGCGAGTCGATCTCCATCGCCACGTCTGGATAGTCGTCGGTATGTCTGATGAGGGCCTCGTACGGTCCGGGGCTCGCATCCACAGTCGCGAGGCGCGCGAGCAACCGCGTGACCTGCTCGGCGGGGACGTTGACGGAGTCGAGTTCACCCTCACCCGCCGATCGACACACCGTGCGGACCCTAAACCCCTCGGGCGTCAGCTCGAAATCGTAGGTGTGACTGATGGGCGACCTCGGGCTGTATCCGCGCCACCCGGCCCGCAGATGCACGGTCGTGGCCGCCGGCAAGGCAGCGAGCGCGGCCGCGAAGGGCGGGGGCTCCTGCGGAGTCGGCGCCGACGCCGCGGGCCGTTCGGCCGTTGCCTGGGGCTGCAGCACTGGAGTCTCGGCCGTCGCCTGGGGCTGCCTCGCGGGAGTCTCGGCCATTGCCTGAGTCTGGGGCGGAGCGCCAGAGCTACCGCAACCGCCCATCATCACGGTCGTCAGGAAAAAGATTCGCCACGAGAATCGGTCCATGAACGCTCCTTGCGAGTGCTGACCTTAGCACTCGCGCGCGTTCGCCGCGGCGCGACAAGACATCGAACGCGTCATCCGGGTGCGTCACCCTCGTCCGCGCGGATGACGAAGAGCAGCGCGTCGGCCTCCACCTGATCGCCCTCGGTGACGTCTACACGCACGACCTCACCGGCGTGAGGGGCGCGCACGCTGTGCTCCATCTTCATGGCCTCGAGCACTGCCAGCCCTTGGCCCGCCTCCACGCGATCTCCGACGGCCACACGTAGCGAGAGCACGCGACCGGGCATGGGCGCGATGCACGCGCCGACGACGCGCTCGACCTCGCGCTCGGGAAAACGCGGGCGCTGACGCAGGCTCACGCAAGCATCCAAGGTCGTCACGTAGAACGTCAGCTCGTGCCTCACGACGCGCGACCGCCGACGCACTCCAGCGTCCTCCCAGCGCAGCGTGTTCTCCTCGAGACCCAGCAACGCGACGGAGC
This sequence comes from Deltaproteobacteria bacterium, assembly GCA_013151775.1. Classification (GTDB taxonomy): domain Bacteria; phylum Myxococcota_A; class Polyangia; order Polyangiales; family Houyiibacteriaceae; genus JAADHO01. Next base: position 11,132 of record JAADHO010000166.1, read on the forward strand.
GCTTCTCTCCGTTGAGGTCCATCTCGAAGCGTCCCGCACCGAGATGCCGGTAGCTCAGCTCGATGTTCTCATCTTCGCCTTCGCTCTCGAAGCTCAGCCCCTGCGGCGTGTGGAAGTTGTTGCGGTACCCGCGAGGGATTGTGCGCAGCAGGTCGGCCTCGCCTCGGCGTGTCTCGAAGCCGAAAAGCGTCGCCGCCACACACGCGCTCCGCAGGTACTCACCGCTTGGGCGCGCACTCAGCGCCTCCGCGAGGTGCTCCTGAATGAAGTGCGTGTGCGTGTCACCCGAGCGAAACGCCGTGTGGTCCAGCGCCCGAATCAGCAGCTGGCGATTCGTAGCAACGCCGGCGAGGCCCAGCGACGAGAGGAAGCGGATCATGCGGTCGATGACCGTGGCGCGATCCTGTGCGTGCATCACGACGCGCGCGAGCATCGGATCGTAGTGTGGCGACACCACGGAGCCCTCCTCCACGCCCGCCTCCACGCGCAAGCCCGGCACGCTCTCCCATGCGAAGTCGAGCAAGCGGCCCGTCTGCGGCAAGAAATCCTTGGCGGGATCCTCCGCGTAGAGGCGCACCTCGAGGGCATGCCCCGAGAGCGGGATCTCATCCTGAATGAAGTGCAAGCGTTCCCCGCGCGCCACGCGTAGCTGCACCTCGACCAGATCGAGGCCTGTGACCATCTCCGTGGTCGCGTGCTCGACCTGAAGTCGCGTGTTCATCTCGAGGAAGTAGAACTCGCCGCTCGGCGCGAGCAGAAATTCTACCGTGCCCACACCGCGGTAGCCGATGGCCTGTGCGCAGCGAACGGCCGCCTCGCCCATGCGCGCGCGCAGCTCGTGATCGAGCGCGGGGGACGGGCACTCCTCGATGATCTTCTGATGCCTGCGTTGAATCGAGCACTCGCGCTCGTAGGCGTGGATCACGTTGCCCGCGCCATCGGCGAGGATCTGGATCTCCACATGTCGTGGGCGCTCGACGTAGCGCTCGAGCAAGAGGCTCCCGTCACCGAAGGCCGCCTCGGCTTCGCGCCGCGCGGACTGAATCGCCTCTTCGAGTCCGTCGAGTGAGTCGAGGCGCTTCATGCCCTTGCCGCCACCGCCCGCCGCCGCCTTCAGCAAGAGCGGCGCTCCGAGCTGCCGAGCACAGGCCATCAGCGTGGCGTCATCTTGCGCCTCGGGGATCGCGCCCTCGATCACGGGGACGCCCACCTCGGCGGCGATGGCCTTGGCGCGGCGCTTGTCGCCCATGGACTCGATGGACTCGGGCGTGGGGCCGACGAAGACCAGGCCCGCGTCCTCTACGGCGCGCGCGAAGCCAGCGTTCTCGGCCAAGAATCCCCACCCGGGGTGGATGGCGTCGGCGCCGACGCGCGCGGCGGCCTCGAGCACGCGCTCGACGTTCAGATAGCTCTCCGCGGCGGGCGCCGGGCCGATGCGCACGGCCTCGTCCGCCTCGCGCACGAAGGGCAAGTCCGCGTCCGCGTCGGAGAAGACGGCCACGCAGCTGATGCCCATGCGCCGCGCCGTGGTCATCACGCGTGAGGCGACGTCGCCGCGGTTGGCGATCAAGAGCTTTCGGATGGGCTTCGTCGTCGTCATGTCGTCGCCTGCGTCAATGCCGGAAGATGCCGTAGCGCATCGTGCCTTCGACGGGCGCGTTGGTCGCCGCGCTCAGCGCCATGCCGAGCACCGTGCGCGTGTCGCGCGGGTCGATGATGCCGTCGTCCCAGAGGCGCGCCGTGGCGTAGAGCGCCGTCGACTGTTGCTCGATGGCGTGCTCCATCAGCATCTTGGTGCCGGCGAGCTGCTCCTCGTTCACCTCCACGCCCTTCTTCTTGGCGGCGCCGCGCTTGATGATGTCGAGCACACCCGCGAGCTGCTTGCCGCCCATCACGGCGATGCGGTGGTTGGGCCAAGTGAAGAGGAAGCGTGGCTGATAGGCGCGTCCGCTCATGGCGTAGTTGCCCGCGCCATAGCTCGCGCCCGTCATGATGGTGACGGCGGGCACGCTGGAGTTGGAGACGGCGTTGATCAGCTTCGCGCCGTGCTTGATGATGCCCTCTCGCTCGGCCCGTCCGCCGACCATGAAGCCCGTGGTGTTCTGCAAGAAGATCAGGGGCACGCTGCGTTGGTTGCAGAGCTGAATGAACTGCGCGCCCTTGTTGGCGGCGTCGCTGTCGAGCACTCCGTGGTTCGCGAGCACACCCACGGGGAAGCCGTGGAGATGGGCCCAACCCGTGACCAAGGTCGAGCCGTAGCGGGGCTTGAACTCGCTGAAGCGCGAGGCGTCGACCACGCGGGCGAGCACCTCACGAGGATCGAAGGGCACCTTCGGATCAGCCGACGCGATGCCCAAGAGTTCGTCCGTGTCATGTGCGGGCTCGATCACCTCTCGGGGTGATGGTGTGTAGCCCTTCCGCCACTCGAGGTGGGCGACGATCTCGCGCCCGAGGCGCAGCGCGTCGAGCTCGTCCTCGGCGAGGTAGTCGGCCACGCCGCTCACGCTCGCGTGCATCTCGGCGCCACCGAGGGACTCGTCGTCGATCTCTTCGCCCGTGGCCATCTTCACCAGGGGTGGACCGGCGAGATAGACCTGCGCCTGCTGCTTCACCATCACGGCGTAGTCGCTCATGCCGGGGATGTAGGCGCCCCCCGCCGTCGAGCTGCCGAAGACGAGGCAGATGCTCGGCAGCCGCGCGGCCGAGCGCCGCGTGAGGTCGCGGAAACCCGCACCGCCGGGTACGAAGATGCGATCCTGATTCGGCAGATCTGCGCCGGCGCTCTCGATCAGGCTGATGCCCACGAGCCCGTTTTGGTCGGCCACCTCGGCGAGGCGCGCGCTCTTCTGCATCGACAGCGGCGTGATCGCGCCTCCCTTCACGGTCGCCTCGCTCGCGCTCACGAGGCACTCGACGCCGGACACCACGCCCACGCCACCCACGACGGAGCAGCCGGGAGGTTCACCGGGCACGCCCGTGCCGGCGAGGGCGCCTATCTCGAGGAAGGGGCTGTCGCGATCGAGCAGAAGCTCGATGCGCTGGCGTGGCAAGATGCGCCCACGCGACAGATGACGCGCGCGATACTTCTCGCCGCCTCCTTCGTTGACCCGGCTCAGCGCCTTGGCGATCTCGTCGAGCGCCGCCTGATTCCCGGCGCGGTTCTCCGTGTAGGGAGGCGAGCGCGTGTCGAGCCGGGAGCGAAGCACGGGATAGGGCTGGACCGACATGCATGCATCGTCCGCGGCACACGCGGGCACGTCAACGACAAACTGAATGAGGATTCAGATGCTCGCGACGCCGCCCTTGTCAGCGGGAGCGGTAGCGCAATGACAAAAGCACGCGACGACACACGGCGCTCAGAGCGGCGTGATGATGCGGATGCACTCACCCGTCGACGAAGCGCAGCCGGCACTGCAGGGGGTGACCGTGCAGCCTGAGCAGGAGCTGCCGCCGCAGACACCACCGGGCGGACAGGTGACCGAGGTGCGTCGACCCGTGCAGATCGAGCCGCCGCGCACACAACTCAGGCTCTGCTCGGTGCCCGTGCAGCCGGCGTCCGTGCACCTGCCGCCGCCATAGCGCACGGACCACCTCGAGCGGGTGCAGGTGCTGTAGTTCGCGCAGTCGTCGGTGGTGCGGGTCTCGCCGCAGCCCGTCGTCGTGCCGCAGGTGGCGGTGTAGGCGGTGTACCCGGCCGCGGTACAGGTCGCCGGGCTCGTGGTGCAGAGGGTGTCCACGGCGGTGCCGGTCGGATTGCAGGCGGAGGGCGTGGCGCAGGTCGGCGAGTAGGTCGTGAAGGTGAGGGCTCCGCCGGCGGCGCTGCAGCTGTTTGGGCGGGTCCTGCAAGGACTGCGGGTCACGGCGATGCCGCAGCCGGTCGACGGATCGCAGGTCGACGTGTAGCTGGTGAGCGCTCCGCGCACGCATCGATTCCTTCTTGCGAGGCAGGGGGTGCTCGTGTCCACCGCGCCGCCGCTCTGGCAGTCGGTGCCCGCAGCGTTGCACGCAGGGGCGTAGGTGACGTAGCTCGTGACGCCGCCGGGATCGGTCACGCAGGCAGGTCCTCCGGCGGTGCACGCGGAGTTGGTCCTGTTGATGCTGCAGCCGGCGCTCGGATCGCAGCCTCGGACGTTCTCGACTCGGACCGCGCGCCTGCACGAGGTGGTAGTGCCCGCGTCACACGGGCTGGTGCTGCCGACACACACCGCGCTGCCGCTCGCCGCGGAGCAGGTCTCGGTCACGTAGTCGCTCGTCGCGTCGCAGGCCGGAGCCGCGCAGGCGGCGACCGTGTCGACGTTCACGCAGCTCAGGCTCGCGCTGTCACAGCTGCCGCGCGTCGCCACGACGCTGTCGGCGCTGCAGGTGTCGCTATCGCTCGCGGCGCAGTCGACGCGGGTCGGCGCGTTCTCCACGCAAGCGCCCCCGCTGCAGGCAAAGGTCTGCGTGGTCAACTCGGTCGCGGAGCTGCAGCTGACCACCGGCGGACAGTCACTGTCGCTACCGCAGGCGGGTGGACCCGCGTCGGTCATGGCGCCACCGTCGGTCATCGCCGCGTCGCTCGTGGCGCCACCGTCGGTCATGGCGCCACCGTCGGTCAGGGCGCCTGCGTCGCCGCCCGCGTCGGTCATGACGCCCGCGTCGGTCATGGCGCCACCGTCGGTCATCGCCGCGTCGGTCATGACGCCCGCGTCGTCGCCGGCATCGGTCGTGCCGCCGCCATCGTCTCCCGCGTCGGTGGCTCCCCCGTCCTCGCCGATGGGCCCGCTGTCGAGGCCGGCGTCAAACCCCACGGGCCCGGCTCCGCCACCGCACGCGGCGAGGCCCCAACCCAAGGCGAGGAAGATCGCGGGAAACGAGAAGCTCCGAACGTCACTCATGTGGACCACCTTTTCCAACGCTCGTCCCCCAGCGAGCGCCCCACGCATGGCTATCACGCCACAGCGAAGCACTTCAAGTGAAGCGACGAAGCGACGGGGACGCTCTGCGTCATTGCGTCATTCAAGATCCGCGGGAAGCGTGGCTCCGCCGGCAGGTCGTGAATGACGCAATGACGCAGAGCGTCCCCTATTCCTCCCCTTGTTGATGCAGATCAATGCAGATCAATACGAAGTGTCGATATCGATGTCGGACTGTGAGATGATTGCGTTTGACTGTACGCAGTGAATAAGAGAGGTGGCAGGCAATGAAAGCATGCGCACAATGCGCCGAAGACTTCGAAGATGCTGTTTTGGTGTTTTCGTCTTCTGGAGAAGTTTGTCCGGATTGTTCAGAGGCGTTGGAGGCGCCTGCGAAAGCTCGCCTCAGCCCTGCTGCGATCGTCGGCCTTGGTGCAGGTTTTCTGCCATTCGTCTTCTCGTTTCGTACTTCTCAGAGTACCACCGTGAACGGGCAGGTCGTGAGTTCGTCCAGCCTCGGATACGTCGCGCTGCTCGGAGGGGGCATCGCTTTGCTCGCGGGGGTGGTGGCGTTGCTCGGAGCAAGCAAGGCTACCGACAAGAAGAAGGCGATGGCCGTCGCGGGCGCCGTTCTGTTGCTCGGAGCGCTTCAGCTCGCGCGAGGGTTCGGTCTCTTCTAGAGCGCGACCCAGGTAGGGCGCGCTGCGATGCCGCGGATCAAGGCGCCGTCGAACGGCAGCAGCGGAAGCCGACGTTGGGCGCCCGGAAGGTGTCGCCGGCCACCTCGAAGGAGAACTGGCACTTCGTACCGCCGGAGAGGTCGTTGTACGAGCCTCCCCTCATGGGGTTCACGCCGGCGCTACGTGGAGCCGTCCATTCCTGGGCGTTGCCTGAGACGTCGTAGATACGCTGTGTCGCGGCAGCGCCCCAGCGCGCGTAACAGCTCGTCTCGGTGCCGGTCGCGAGGATGCCGTTCTGGATGCCCGGTGTGCCAGGGTCCACGTCGTTGTCGAAGCCGTTGCAGGTGTTGCCGGAGTAGGTCGTGCAGCTGCTCTGATAGCTCCACGTACAGGGCGTGCCTGCCGGTGTCTCGCAGGCTCGCTGCCATTCACTCTCGCTGCACAGCCGGCCCCCGACGGTCGCGCAGGCCGCGGCCGCCTCCGCGGGCGAGACATTGGTCCAGGGCAGTCGGTTGGGATCGCTGCACGCGCGATGCGTGCGGCTGCCGCTGTCCGTCGAGGTCGAGTCGGGTCGGCTGGCTTCGTATTGGAACACCCAACGCGTCGCGCCTCCACTCAAGGTGATGGGCACCCAATTCGCGGGTGCGTTGTTGTCGACCACTCCGTCGCAATCGTCGTCGGCGTTGTTGCATGTCTCGACGCCCGGCGCGGGCGCCGCGGGCGCGGTGCAGGTGACGCCGGTACCCGCGCCGTCGCAGACGAAGGCTCCCGTCCGAAGACAAGTGCCGAGCGCGCCGTTGTCGCAGGCGAGGCCGACGCTGGGGAAGGGGTCGTCGACCAGACCATTGCAGTCGTTGTCGAGGCCATCGCAGCGCGTCTCCGTGACCTCGTACGTGCCCGCCGGATAGCTGCACTGCCAACCGCTCGTGCCACCACAAGTCGGGCTCGTCCCTGCGCACACGCCGTTGGGGTTGCAGAAGGTCGCGGGAGGCGAGAGGCCGTCGTCGACGATGCCGTCGCAGTCGTCATCGAGCCCGTTGCAGACCTCCGCTCCGGTGAAGTCGCAGGCGTACTCGCAGCCGTCGGCCGCGTTGCCGTTGCGGTCCACGTAGCCCGGTGCGCACGCCCCCATGCTGCAGGTGCGCGCGGCACAGGTCGCCACGGCGTTCGGAAAAGCGCAGGTGTTGCCACAGCCTCCGCAGTTTCGTGGATCGTTCGTGAGGTCGAAGCCGTTGTCGACCACGCCATCGCAGTCGTCGTCGAGTCCGTTGCACGACTCGAGGGATGGACCCACGGCGCCGAAGCAGCTCAAGCCGCCGCCTGAGCAGCGCAGCATGCCCGCCACGCATGCACCCGTCGCGATGCCGCAGCTCGCGCCGCCTCCGGGGTTTCCCTCGTCGATCGTGCCGTCGCAGTTGTCGTCGAGCCCGTTGCAGGTCTCGAGCGCGGGGCCTGTGCCGCCGCTGCAGACGAGCGCGCCGCCGGTGCAGAGCATGGTGCCGGGACGACAGCTGCCCACGGAGAGTCCGCATAGCGCTCCGCCCTCGGGGTTTCCCTCGTCGACCGTGCCGTCGCAGTCGTCGTCGAGTCCGTTGCATGTCTCGGGCGTGGGACCCGTCGCGCCCTCGCAGGTCAAGGCGCCGCCGACGCAGTGCAGGATGCCGGACCCGCAGCTGCCCACGCTCGAGCCACACGAGGCGCCGCCTCCGGGATCGCCCTCGTCGACCGCCCCGTCGCAGTTGTCGTCGCGCAGGTTGCACGTCTCGGCGCCCGTCGCGGTGCACGAGTACTCGCAACCCGTCAGAGGCACTCCGTCGACGTCGTAGTAGTTGGCGTCGCAGCTGCTCACGACGCAATCCCCCGCGACACAGGACGCGCTAGCGTGGGCGAAGCGACAGGTGCGACCACAGCGCCCGCAGTTCATTGGATCCGTGAGCAGGTCGAAGGTCTCGTCAACCGTGCCGTCGCAGTTGTTGTCGCGCAGGTCGCACAGGGTCTCCACCGGCTCCGTGGCGATGCAGTGGACCTCGCAGCCGTCGCTGAGGTCGCCGTTGCGATCGAAGAAGCCCACGTCACAGCCCGACAACCCACAGCTGCTGGCGCTACACACGCCGAAGGCATGGGCGGGTGCGCAGACGTTCCCGCAGACGCCGCAGTTGTTCACGTCCGTGGAGGTGTCGATGCCCTCGTCGATCATTCCGTCGCAGTCGTCGTCGAGCCCGTTGCAGATCTCGATGGCGCCGGCCACGCAGCCGTCCATGGCCGCGTGCGTGGCAGGGCCCGTGTCCGCCGACCCGCCCTCCGCGTCCGTCTCCGCGTCTGTCTCCGCGTCCGCAGAGCCGGAGTCTGCACCCGCGTCGACGCTGCCGTCCTCGCAATCGAGGCAGTAGGGGTCGAGCGCACAGTTCGCTAGGAGCAGCGGCAAACAGGCCCACAGGCACGCGTGAAGGACGCGGTTCATCGGCCACCCCGACGACGACGCCAAGCGGCCACCGCGAGCAACAAGAACATACCGAGGCCGCCGAGGCCGCCGCGACCGCCTGCGCCCGCTCCCGGCACGCCGCAGAGGCAGCCGCCTCCTCCCGTTCCGACCACGCGGCGATGGGATCGAGTCGCGCCCGCGTCACCGGCGTCCACGGTCGAGGCGTCTCGTCTGCCGGCGTCGGGTGGCGTCGGCTCGCGAGCACACTCGCCGCGCTCGCAGACCTCGCCCGTCGGGCAGTGCAACGTGAGACAGGGATCGTCCACGCACGCTCCGCTGACGGGGCTGCACTCCGAACGCAGCGGGCAGCTCACGTCGACGCAGAGACCGGGCGTGCAGCTTCCGTCGGCCGGGTCGCACACGTCACCGGCGTCGCAGCGAACGCCCGAGCAGGGATCCGCGCTGCAGAGACCTGCGTGACAGAGCTCGCTCGGGGCGCACGTGACATCCGCGCAGCTCGGCTCGCAGCTGCCGAGGCGGCAGGCCTCCGTGGCTGCGCAGGTCACGCTCGTGCAGGGGTCGTCGGCACAGACGCCCGTGCCCGTGTCGCAGACTTGACCCGCGGGGCAACCGAGACCGCGGCAGCTGTCTTCCACGCAGCGACCGTTGGGATCGGCGGGGTTGCAGACCTGGCCGCCCGGACAGCTCACGCCATCGCAGGGGAAGGTGCAGTTCATTCCTCGACAGACGCAGGTGGACACCTCGGCGTCGTCGGGCGCGCAGGCGATCAGCGTGCCGGAGAGCTGGGTCTCGGCCGCGCAGGCCACGTCGTCGCAAGGATCGGACACGCAGAAGCAGAGACCGGTGTCGGCGTCCACGCTGGGGCTGCGACCCGTCGGGCAGGTGAAGCCGAACTCGCTGTTGACGCACGGCAGCGCGCACTGGCAGTCGACGCAGGAGCTACCTGTGGGACACAGGGAGCCACCGGCGGGTGGATCGTCCGGGCTGCCGTTGCAGTCGTTGTCGAGGCAGTCGCAGACCTCGGTCGTGGGCAAGACCTCGCCTACGCAGGCTTCGACGCCACCTACACATTGCAGCATGCCCGTCATGCACACCCCGACGTCGCTGCCGCAGCTGCCGCCCGAGGCGAGGCCATCGTCCACCACGCCGTTGCAGTCGTTGTCGAGCAGGTCGCAGATCTCCGAGCTGGGCCCGATGGCGCCGCTGCACACGAGCGTGCCGCTGGAGGCGTCGCATACGTTCACTCCGGGAGAGCATTCGCCCACGTCGGTTCCACAGGGAGCGCCCACGGCGATCCCGTCATCCGCGACACCGTTGCAGTCGTCGTCGATGGCGTTGCACACCTCCGCCGTGGGCCCCACGGCGCCTGTGCACGAGATGGCCCCGGCGACGCACGCTGTCGTGCCTGCGGTGCACGCGCCGACGTCCGTGCCGCAAGCGACGCCCGCGCCCGGGCTGCCCTCGTCGATCGTGCCGTCGCAGTTGTCGTCGATGCCGTTGCACAGCTCTGGCGTGGGCCCGATGGAGCCCGCACAGGTCAGCGCGCCTGCGCTGCAGGTCCGGGTGCCCGGTCGACAGGCGCCCACGGCGCTCGGACCGCAGGCCGCACCGCCACCCGGGTTGCCGTCGTCGATCAGTCCGTCGCAGTTGTCGTCGAGGCCATTGCACAGCTCGGGGCCACCACTGGTGCCGCCCACACAGGTCAAGGCGCCAGCGAGACAGCGCAGCGAGCCGGGCGTGCACACGCCGACCGAGCTGCCACAGGCCGCGCCGCCACCCGGGTTGCCCTCGTCGGTGCTGCCGTCGCAGTCATCGTCGATGCCGTTGCAGACTTCGGCGCTGCCTGTCGTCGCCCCCACACAAATGCCCCAAGCGCCCGTCGAGCAGAGCTGTCGACCGGCCGTGCAGGCGCCGGTGGTGGATCCACAGGCGCGCGTGATGCCATCGATCACTCCGTCGCAGTTGTTGTCCAAGCCATCGCAGATCTCCGGGCTCGCCCCGGCTCCACTGCACGCTCCCCATGCGCCCGCGGTGCAGATCTGAGTGCCCATCGTGCACACGCCCGTGGTGCTGCCACACGCGCGATTGATTCCGTCGATGGTGCCGTCGCAGTCGTTGTCGATGCCGTCACAGATCTCCGGGCTCGGGATGCAGCCCGAGGTGCACACGCCGCCCTCGTCGATGATCCCGTCACAGTTGTCATCCAGCCCGTTGCAGACCTCGGCGGGTTTGGTGCAGAGGTCGCGCGCTGCGTGCCCGGCGGGCAGGTTGCAGTAGAGTGAAAAGCCCTCGTCGACGGTGCCGTCGCAGTTGTTGTCCACGCCGTCGCAGACCTCGCCGGGATCCGTGCACAGGTCCCGCGCGGGGTGCGAAGGCAGGTCGCAGTAGAGCGGGAAGCCCTCGTCGATCAAGCCATTGCAGTTGTCGTCGCGCCCGTTGCAGACCTCGACCTTGATCGAGTCGGCGATGATCTGCGAGAAGGCGAGCGCGAGGGAGGTCTCGTCCGTGGCGTAGAAGCCGCCCACGGAGGGGGACGGATTGCCTGCGCCCGCTTGGGCGATGCGGTCGATCTGCGTGTTGGGGTCGCTGACGCCGAAGCCGATGGGGTAGGTCCGCACGTTCACGGGCGTACCGCCGACGTTGATGTTCCACAGAGAGGTGGCGCCCGAGGCCGGGTTACCGCCGCAGGTTTCAGCGCCATCGGTCAGCAGGATGACGCTCACCGGGCGACAGCCGAGGTAAGGGTCGCCCACGAGCGCCGTCTGCAAGTAGTCGCGCGCCGCGAGCAAGGCTCCCTGCAGCGGCGTGTTGCCTCCGCTCCGAAGCTCCACCGTGGAGCCCGTAGTCGCCGTGCACGAGCCGCAAGAGTAGTCGACCCAGTTGAGGATCTGAGGCTGGTTGCGCGCCGCGATGGGCACGAGGATCTGGCCCGCAGCGGCGGTGGCGTTGCAGACGGTGGTGCGGTCGCGGCAGCCGCAGGAGCCGGCGGTGCAGGGGGAGTTGCATGCGCGCCTGTTGCTGTAGTCCTGCTGGAAGCGCCCCAGGCCGAAGGTCACGTCGCCGTAGGAGTTCACCACCTGTTGGATGACACACTTGGCGTCGGACATGCGGCTCGCGGGCTGACCGCAGCTGTTGTTCCCGCCCGTCGTGCCTCGGCCCATGGAGCCCGAGGTGTCGACCATCACTAGAAAATAGGGGCTGATGGCGGTCTGTGCCCGCGCGCCAGAAGGCAGAGCGAAGCCGAGCGCGAAGAGGGAGCCGAGCATGGCCCAAACTGCCAGAGTTCGCTCGAGCTGGACAAAGGGTGACCGACCGACGAGCGTTTCGTGCAGTTTCATCAGTTCGACTCCACGAGCTGTTTCCCAAGAGCAGCCCTCGCCCTCAGTCTACATCACCCGGCGGAGATCAGCGACGGTCCCCTTGGGCTGCTCTGGGCTGCTTGGAGTGCTGGCCTGCGCTGTGCGCGACCGGCCGGGCCGATCTCCCTCAGCTCGGCGTCGAGATCACAGGTGGGCGCTTGTCGCGCCAGGGGCGCGCCTCTTCGAGCTGCGCGGCGAGGCGGAAGAGCACGGCCTCGTCGCCGAAGCGAGCCGTGAACATGCTGCCGATGGGCAGGCCTTCGGCGTTCCAGTGCAGCGGCACGCTCATGGAGGGCTGCCCCGTGAAATTGGCGACGGGGGTGAAGGGGATGAAGTCGTAGGCGCGACCCGCGGCCTGTTCTAGAGCGCCTGTCTTCTCGATCAGCCTGCCGAGCTTCGCCCGCGCTGCGAGCTTCTGCACCAAGGCCTCGGCGCCCGTGGCGCGCAGCTCTCCGTGGCGAATCGGGGGCTTGCCCAGAGTCGGCGTGAGCAGCACGTCGTAGTCCGCGTAGAGCTCGGCGAGGCGGCGGCTCTCGGCCTGCAGCGCACGCACGGAGCGCTCGAGATCAGAAGCTGACATGGCGCCACCGATCAGCGCGAGGAGCCAGGTCTCGGGCTCGAAGTCCTCGAACTTGGCCTTCCGGCCGACCAGCGCCTGAGCCTCCTCGACGTCGATGGCCGTGTTGGCGCAGACGATGGTCAGGAAACTCTGCGCCAGCTCCATCGGGTGGTGGCCCGGGGATACGCGCTCGACCTGATGCCCGAGCTCCTCGAGCAGCGCGACGGTCTCCTCGACGGCGTCGATGCAGTCGACGTGCACGCTCCCGGGCATGGCCGGCTCCGTGTGGACGGCCACGCGCAGCTTGCCCACGTCGGCGCCCACCTCTTCGAGCAGCGGACGCCCCGGCGCCTCGATGCTGTAGGCTGCACCGCGCTCGAAGCCACGGGTCGCGTCCAGCAGAGCGGCGCTGTCGCGCACGCTGAGGCTGAGCCCGTGTTCCATGGCGAAACCGTTCCAATGCTCGCTCGCGTCGGGACCGGCGGGCGTGCGCCCGCGCGTCGGCTTGAGCCCGAAGAGACCGCAGCAGGACGCGGGGATGCGGATGGAGCCGCCACCGTCGCCGCCGTGGGCCATGGGCACGGCGCGGGCGGCCACCAGCGCGGCGGAACCTCCGCTCGAGCCGCCGGAGGTGTGTCCGAGCTTCCAGGGCGTGGACGTCGCTCCGAAGGCCGCCGGCTCCGTCACGGGCATCAGCCCGAACTCGGGTGTGTTGGCTTTGCAGATCGGGATCAGCCCCGCGGCGCGCTGTCGCCGATAGAGTTCCGTCGGCGCGTCCGGCACCCAGCCGCGATAGAAGCGCGAGCCGCTCTGCGTGGGCACGCCGGGCACGGTCACGAGCAGATCCTTCAGCACGAAGGGCACGCCCGCGAAGGGGCCGTCGCCTGGCTCCTTCGCCATGGCGCGCGCCTGCACGTACATGCTGTGGACCATGGCGTTCAGCTCGGGGTTCACGCGCTCGACGCGGGCGATGGCCTCCTCCACCAGATCTTCTGCGCTCACCTCGCCCGTCTTCACCAGCTCGGCCAGGCCCAGGGCGTCGTAGTCTTCGTACTCGTTGAATCCGCTCATGCGCACGTGGTAGTCCTCGCCACGCGGATGGTCCAGCGGGGTCGCGTGCTCGAGGCTAGAAGGGCCAGTAGACTTCGGGGATGGGTCGCGCCGGTCGCGCCAGGAAGAAGCCCTGTGCGAATTGCGCGCCCGTGTCGCGCACGGCCTTCAGCTCGTCGAGGGTCTCGACGCCTTCGCAGACCACAGCCGCGCCCAGCTCGCTGCAGAGATGCACCAGGCTCGCCGCGAGCTTCTGCTTGCGAGGCTGCTTGTCGATGCCGTGCACCAAGGAGATGTCGAGCTTCACGTGGGAGGGCTCGAGGTCGACGATGCGCGCGAGGTTGGAGTAGCCGGCGCCAAAGTCGTCGATCACGATCTGCGCGCCCGTGCGCTGACGCACCTCGTTCAGCACGCTCATGCAGATGTCGAAGTACTCGAAGGCCGTGGCCTCCGTGACCTCGATGTAGATGCCGTGCTCGTAGAAGCCGATGGGGTCGTCCGGGCGCACGAGCCAGCGCGAGGTCAGCTCCTTGGGGTGCACGTTCACGAACGCCGCCGTGTCCTGGATGTGCTCGAACATGACCTCGCGAATGGTCCTGCCGAGGCGTCCACAGGCCTCCTGCGCCACCGCGTGCTCGAAGAGGGTCAGGGGCGAGCGGAACTCCTCTTGGTTGCAGCGCACGAGCCCTTCGACGGCGAAGCAGGATCCGTCGCTCAGGTCCACGATGGGCTGGAACACCACGTCGATCTGATCGCTCGTCAGGTCGCGCACGCTGCTCGACGCCGGTGGAGGGTACTGGGACGGAGGCATGAAATCCGTCAGGGTCCAAGCGCGGCGGTCTTCAGCCATCGCGTCACTATACCCCATGCCGGGCCCATCTGAGGGTCCCGTGTGCAATATGCCAGTATGCATGCGTGGCTAGGCGGATTCGTGCCACGATCTTCACGCTTCTCGCTACTCTCGACCTATGCGCAACGTCGCGACAGCCCTGCGCCTGGCCCGTTGGCTCTTGCCCACGCCTCTCGCCAAGGCGAAGCCAGGCGTGGAGCGCAGCGTGTTGTCGTCGCCCGACGGAGTCGTGGCCTGGCTCTATCGTCCACGCGGGCGTGCGCCCGAGGGCTCGGTCTTGCTGCTGCCGGGCTTGCATCCCGACGGGCCCGCCGACCCGCGCCTCGATCGTTTCTGCGCGGTCTTGGCCGATGCCGGCGCACTGGTCTTCGCCGCCTTCTCGCCCAGCTACAGCTCGCTGGTCGTCGCACCGCAGATCGTGGACGAGGCGCGCTCCGCCTTCGAGCACCTGCTCGCGCTGCCGGGGCGTCCCGCTGGAAAGAAGCTCGGCGTCGTCTCCATCTCCTTTGGCTCGCTGCCCGCCCTCGCCCTCGCGGCATCGCCCGACCACGGCCCACGCATCAGCCGCCTCGTCACCTTCGGAGGCTACGCGGACTTCGACGCCACGCTGCGCTTCGCCTTGGCGGGTGACGGGGATCGCGCCCACGATCCGCTGAACCGGCCGGCCGTCTATCTGAACCTGCTCGACGTCTTGGACGAGCCCGCGCGAGATCGCGCTGCGCTCGAGGCCGCCTATCGCGCCTTCGTGCGCCGCACCTGGGGCAAACCCGAGATGAAGGTGGAGGGGCGCTACCTCGACGTGGCGCGGGAGCTCGCCGCGAGCGTGCATGCGGACGACCTCCGCCTCTTCGAGCTCGGCACGGGGCTGCGTGAAGGAGGCGCCGAGTTCGCCTTCGAACTGCTCTCCAAACCGGAGGCAGACTTCTCCTACATGGACCCGACAGCGCACCTCGACGCCTTGGTGGCGCCTGCGACCTTCGTTCACGGTCGCGACGACGACGTGATCCCCTTCGAAGCAGCAGCGCAGCTCGAGCGCGCCGCCCACGCCGGAGCGGACGTCCGCGCCCTGACCACGGGCCTCTACGACCACACGGGCTCGGCCGGCCTCGGCGCCCTCACCGGTCTAGGCCGAGAGCTCGCCTCCGCGCGCGCGATCTTCGCTGACCTCGCAGACTGCATCCACGGCGGACCGTCGTAGGAGGCTGCATTGGGTTGACTTTGCACACTGCACAAGTATACATACCATTGTATTTATACGTCTTACACGTGAAGATACAACGCTATGCAGCCGACCTATCTGCCTCGCCACATCGACAGCGTGCTAGAGAGCTGGCAACTCGAAGCGCACCCAAAGCCGCTGATTCTCCGGGGTGCTCGCCAAACGGGCAAGTCATCGTCCGTTCGCGCTCTTGGGGCTAAATTCCCACTCTTTCTGGAGCTCAACCTCGAGCGGCGCGCGGATCTCGCCTTGGTCCGCGCCTGTCGCTCGCCTGAGGAGCTGCTCGCCGCGCTTCGCGTGCGCCACGATCTCCACGAGCTGCCGAAGCCCACTCTCCTCTTCCTCGACGAGCTACAGGAGAGCCCGGAGGCCATCTCCTGGCTGCGCTTCTTCCGTGAGGAGCACCCCGACGTTCGAGTGATCGGTGCGGGCTCCTTGCTCGAGGTGCGGCTCGCCGAGCGCGGATTCTCCTTTCCCGTGGGTCGCGTCACCTTTCGTGCGCTGCACCCTTTCAGCTTCTTCGAGTTCGCGAGGGCTGTGGGCGCGGGCGTCTTGGTCGACACGCTCTCCGCGGACTGGCGCGCGCTGCCTCCGGTGCACCACGAGCAGGCGATGGAGCTGCTGAGGCAATACCTCGCCGTGGGCGGGATGCCGGAGGCGGTCTCGCGCTGGGTCGAGACTCGGGAGCCACTCACGGTGCGACAGGTGCATGCCGATCTGCTGCAAGCCTTCGCGGAGGACATCCAAAAGTACCGACTCAGGGACACGGCCTACGTGGAGGCGGCTTTCGAGGCGTTGCCTCACCACTATGGGCAGCGCTTCCACTACACGGACTTCGCGCCCGGCTACCGCACGGAGCCAATGAAGAGGGCGCTGGACCGCCTAGAGTCGGCGATGATCGTGACCCGCGTCTGGCCCACGAGCTCACTCGCACTCCCGCTCAAACGGCGGCCGCGGTCCGCGCCCAAGCTCTTGCCCCTCGACATCGGTCTCGCGCTCCATGGCATGGGCGTGCGTTTCGGAGATCCCAGCAGTCCTCCCGTGGAGCAGCTGCTCGATGGTCGGGCTGCGGAGATCTGCGTGGGCCAACAGCTGCTCAGCGAGCAGGAGGGCCCAAGGGAGCCGCTCCACTTCTGGGTCAGGGAGACGGCGCGCGCCAACGCCGAGCTGGACTATCTGCTCGCGACTCGAGGGCGCTGCGTACCGGTGGAGGTCAAGGCAGGCCCATCGGGCAGGCTCCGATCGCTGCATCAGTTCTTGCGACGCGCCGGCGCCGATACGGCCTTCCGCCTCCACGGGGGCATGCCCTCTGACGAGCAGCACGAGGTCGAGGTCGATGGCCAGCGACTGCGCTACCGGCTGCTCACGCTCCCCCTCTACCTCGCCGAGCGCCTGCCGAGCATCGCCGCCGAGATTGGCTGATCCCGTCGAGCCCCGAACTCCCGCGCCCGGCTCAGATTGTGGTCGAGGTCGGGCAGTCCCACTCGGGAACGCTCCCCGCCGGGCAGTCACCGCAGGCGTTCGGCTCGACGATATCGCCACAGCCTCCGTCCGTCAGGATCGCGCGGCACGCGGCGCGGAAGGCGGGGACGTCGCTGGGCGGCTCGGCACCGGTTCCGGCGCTGTAGGCCGTGCAGGTGGACTGAGTCACGGAGCCGGGGGGACAGCCGCACTCGCTCGGCGCACCGACGTAGGCGCCGCAGCAACCGGGGCCGAGGTCCGTGTAGCATTCGTCGAGGGCCCTGGGCGGCCCTGCGTCCGAGGGCGGAATCGCCGCGTCCGAGGGCGGCACACCAGCGTCCGAAGGCACGCCGGAGTCTGCGCGCGGCACGCCGGAGTCTGCGCGCGGCACGCCAGCGTCTGTGGGCGGCACGCCGGCGTCGGAGACGGGCTCTTCTGAGGGCGGCGCCGGCGCTGGTCGGGTCGTCGTGCCGCAGCCGCAAGCCGGAGCGAAGCCGGCGCATTCGTACTCGCTGACGCTGCCCGCCGGGCAATAGCCGCAGACGTCGCCACCAAAGATCTGGTCGCCGCAGCAGCCCGAGCCCATGTCCTGATAGCAGCGGGCGGCCGGACCGATATCTTCACCCGGGCCCGACGGTCGCCTGGTCGGGGAGGTGCAGGGATCCGCGCAGCCAGCCGTCCGGCAGTCGGCGCGCTCGACCGTGCCGCTCGGGCAGACGTCACACACGGAGACCTCGCTGCCACGTCCATCGCAGCAGCCCAGGGTGTCCGTGACGAGGCAGACCTTGGTCATATCGCAGCGGTCGGGTGGCACCGAGTGGGAGTTGCTGCAGCCGAGCATCGGGAGAGCCAAGAGGGCCAAGAAGGAAAGTGCATTGCGCAAGGGGTCGCTCCAGGGATTGTGCCAAGTCGTGCCGAGGTGGCGCCAACGCATCGAGGTGTGCACGCGTCGTGCCAAGTGGCCCTCAGAACTCGCGACAACCCGGGGCGGGCTCGGCGCTGCCGAAGGAGTAGGGGCGGGCCTGCTTCACCACGAGGTCGCGCTCGGCCCCCACGAGCTTGAACTCCACGTCCATCGCAAACCAACGATCCTCCTGAGCGGGGTCGAGGAGCGTTCGGAAGTGGTCGTGGATGGCCGCGAGCGTGCACGCGATGCGGTCGGCCTCGGCGCCGCTCATGATGTCGTACGAGGTCAGGCTGCTGCGGTGCTGGTAGACCACGCGCGGCGATCGACCGAAGCGGTAGAGATACTCGTCGGAGCTCACGCCCGGAGCGGGGTTCGTCACGCTGGCCTCGCCGATCTGCACATTGAAGTAGTGCATGTCGCCTCGGTTCGGATCCAAGATGTTGCGACTCACGCCGACGCCGTTGGCGGCCTCCGAACGGAAGGCCGCGTGGACGAGCACGCCCATGGCAACGGAGGACTGATCGATGTGGCCCATCTCGCGTTCGTCGTACGCGCGCTGCGTCCAGAGGCTCGCCCACACGGTGCGCAGCGCGTCCTCCACGTGCCGCTCGGGATCGTCGAGGGCGGCGCCCCGGGAGGTGTAGAGACCGGCGCCGTTGAACTCGACCAGGTCCTCCGTGTTGCTGCTGCTTCGGAGGCGCACGCGGCGCGTGCCGTAGCGCGCCCGAATCGCGGCCTGAAGCTCGGTCAGGAGCGCCTCGTCGACGGGCTGCGCCATGATCCGATCACGCACGGCGCGCAAGCCTTCGCCGCGGATGCTCGGGTCGGTGCGGAACTCGGGACGGGCCATCTGACGCTCGAGCTCGGCTCGGGCGCCGCTCGCCTCGAGGTGGTCGAGGTAATACGCCACGGGCACGGCGAAGGCGTCGAGTGGCACCCGGACGGGCCCGCTGCAGGCCGCGCGCAGCGAGTCGACGCGACCGAGTTCGGCGAGCTGAGCCGCCTTGGCGCCCACGAAGGGGATGGCGTCGATGCCGAGGCCGGCGAGGGGCTGCAGGCCGCGGACGCTGGCGTCGACCCTCGGCGAGAGACGCGGGCCCGCAGGCCGGCGTGCATCCCAGAACGCCTCGGCCTCCGCGGCGCTCGCGGGCGCGAGGGAGAATCCGTCGTTGCGCACTTCGAAGCGCACGAGCGTGTCGAAGAGGGGCGTGAGCACCCGGTCCGAGCGCGCGTCACGCAGCCCCATATTCGGCGTCGAGCGACCGCGGCTCAGCACGTTCACGTGGGAGAGGGGCGTCTGGAACGCCTCCGTGATCAGGCCGCCGACCAGCGCGATGCGATTGGGCACGTCGTCCGTGACCACGATGACGTCCTGACCGAGGGCGGCGCCCTGAAGCTCCGAGCCCGGGATGAAGCGCAGGACGCCGAAGCCTACGGCCGCGTTCAGAGGTTGCACGGTCTGATCGGTGAAGGGAGCGTTCTGAGTCACGACAGGCACCGTGCCCTCGATGGAGCGCAGCTTCTCGTTCTGCCCCGCACTCTGCGGTCGCAGCGCCAGCGCGCTCGGCTCGGGGACGTGAGCCGCCACGGTGAAGAAGGCGCGACGCATCTGTTCGGGCAGGATGTTGTCACCCGTCACGAACTCGAGCGTCCGCAGCTCCTCACTCGCGCCCACGTAGTGGGTGAGGGTCCCCAGCAGGTAGCGCCGCGTGTCGGTCGCCGTGTACTGCGCTCGGCTGAACTCTCCCCAACCGATCTGAAAGGCGGCGGCCTCCTCGGGCACGCAGCGATCGAGGGGCGCCAGGTGTTCGATGGCTTGGCGGACGAAGGTGTAGTGGAGATCCCAAGCGCTGGCCCCGAGCAGATGCACGACGTCTCCGGCGTCCATGTCGATGACGACCTTCACGGCCTGCACGCCGAGCGCCGTGCCGCCCGCCGCGAGGGCCTCGAAGTCGCCGGGAGTCCGCAGGTGACGCGCGCGCCCCGCCAAGGGACGCGCCGCCAGAGGCTCGCAGGCGTCGTTGACCGCGCCGGGGGTCTCGCCGAGGCAGAAGATGAAGCCCCGACTCCCAGACGTGCGCGCGAGCACGGCGCCCTCGGGCCAGGCCATGAAGTCGACGCGCTCCTGCGCCTCCTCGAGACCGAGCTCGAACACGGTCGCGACGCCTTCGAACTCGTCCGTGGCCTCGATCGCGGCGACGTCCTCAGCGGTCACCGGCACGACCAGCCGCTCCCCGGGTGCGAGCTCGGCGACGGGCCAGGTCAGGGCGACGCCTTCCAGAACGCTGGGCCAAGGCAGGCCTGGTCCGTGGGGCGCCAAGCGGATCTCGTAGTCCGCGAGGGCGAGCGTCGCGTCGCTCCGATTCTCGATCTCGACGAAGGACGCGGGGGAGAGGGCGAGCTCCGTGATCACGAGGGGGCCCGTCGCGACCGGCCAGGGATCCGGCCACTCGTAGTCCGCGAAGGGCGCGTCCGTGATGGGCGGCGGAGGGGGCAACCCACAGCTGTCCGTGTTGCTGCGCTCCGGGCTCGGGTAGCGGCAGGGAAGGAACTCGCCCACACCGTCTGGAAAACGCGCGTAGGACTCGTTGACTGCGAGGGCGGGGAACTCGACGCGGTCGCGAACCCGACCTTGGCGATCCCAAAGGACCAAGCCTTCGCCGGCCGACGAGAGCTTGAAGGGCAGGTGCCGGTCACCTTGTTCGACGTCGTCGTCGGCCCAGAAGAGCACGCGCTCACCGGGCGCGAGGGGCCGCGCGGGCAGGCGATGACGCGGACCTCCGGGCTCGCTGAGGGAGTAGTCGTCGAGCCAGATGCGGGTGTCCGGGCTGGTGTTCACGAGCTCCACCCAGTCGTCCGTCTCACCCACCTCATCGACCCAGACGCCGTCGTTCGCCGCCACGATCTCGTTGATCCGCAGAGGACCCGGGGTCACGTCCAGCGGGGCACAGGCCCCGAGCAGGGAAAGCAGAGCGAGGCCGAGGGTCAGCGGCGCGAGCTGGGAGAGGGGATGCATCCGGCGTGGCAGGCTGCACGAAGAGTGCCAGCAGGAAGCGTCGTGATTCCGGCCTAGTGCGGGCGTGGGCCCCCGGGCGAGTCGCGCCAGTCTGTGCCATCATGTGCCCCGCGTGACGGGCTCGTTCGCTGCGCGGAAGCCATTGGACACGGCCGCTTCAGGCGTTGGCGCGCGCGTCAGGTGGCGACAGAGCGCGCATCAGCTCCCGCAGGCCCTCGACGATGGTTTCTGAGGGCGAGTCGCCGACCTCATAGCCGGCGCGGGCGCGGCGGGACTCCTGGCTGAGCCAGACTTGTGCGCGTTCACCATCCGGCGCGGCCAGCAAGAGCTCGGCCCGGGAGCCTGCGTCTCGCAGCAGCGTGCCCTCCCAACGCAGCGCGCCGAAGGGAGCCGCCGCGCGGAGGCGCTCGAGGCGTAGCGCGATGGAGCGCGCCACCTGATGCGGAGCGGGAGCTTCGTCCGCCGCGAGCAGCAGAGCGTCTTCGCGCGCCATGGCGTCTCGTGACGCCGTGAGCGACTCGTCGAGCAGGCGCGTCGGCGTCAGCGGCACGAGCTCGTCCATGCCGTAGAAGCGCGCGTAGGTCTCGAACACACCGCTGCAGCGCGGCTCGAGCACGCACTCGACGCAGCGCTCGCGCTTGAGCTTGTCGCGCCGCTTCACCAGGTATTTGTCCCAGGGCTCGCTCAGCTTGTCGTCGCCGTCGATGGCGATGGTCGCCGTGCGCTCGCCGTCGTGGTGGATGAAGGGCAGCAGCTCGGGGGCGACGCAGTAGGGCAGGTTGCCAATGTTCACGTCGAAGCCGGGCGAGAGCTGAGAGAAGCCTTCGATCATGCGGGTCAGGGCCGGCACCATCTCCGTGTAGTCGGGGATGGTGCCTCTCAGCTCGTCCTCCGTGCGCTCACCGGCGTCGAGGGGGCGCATCATGTCGAGGTGAAGCTGCTCGACACCGAAGCGTGCGCAGAGCTCGGGGAAGGCGTCCACCGACTCGTAGTTGGAGCGCACGACGCACATGTTGATGCTGATGCGCTGCTCACGGGCGCGCAGGTTCTCGAGCGTGCGCAGGATGCGCGAGAAGGAGCCGTGCTTCTGCGTCGTGCGCTCGTGCGCCTCGCGGGTCGCGCCTTGGATCGAGATGCGGAAGTGGAAGGGCCCGCCCGTGCTCAGGATGCGGTCGACGAACTCGGCGTGGGCCGTCTTGACGCCGTTGGTGAAGATCACGATCTCCGAGAAGCCGAGACCCACGGCGTGCTCGAGCACGGCGAAGAAGCTCGGCTGCAGCGTCGGCTCGCCCCCGAGCAGGGTGAGCTTCTCGTGCCCCTCGGCGCGCGCCTCGTCGAGCTTGGCGAGCACCGGCGCCGCCGGCAGAGGCAACGCCTCACCCATGGCCGTGCGCTGCCCGCTCACGCAGAACACGCAGCGGTTGTTGCACATATGGCCGAGCTGAATCTCGACCTGCTTCTCCGGCTCCATCGGGGGCAGTGTAGCGCATGCGCGCGTCTCCTCGGCACGGCTCCCAG
The DNA here is from genome assembly GCA_013151775.1 of Deltaproteobacteria bacterium. Classification (GTDB taxonomy): domain Bacteria; phylum Myxococcota_A; class Polyangia; order Polyangiales; family Houyiibacteriaceae; genus JAADHO01. Next base: position 33,089 of record JAADHO010000166.1, read on the forward strand.
CGGCAGGAGCATCATCTGTGGGCGAGGCACGATGCGCGGGCCCCGAGCTCGTCCCGCATCTTCTCGCCGAGCTCGACGACGAAGCGCAGCATCGCCCGACCAAGCCCGCGACCCTGCTCACTCTCCGCGACGGCCACGCGAGCCAGGCGCAGGATCGGGAGCGGATAGTGGCATCCTCCGACCACTCGGGAGATCGTCTGCGTCGAGCGACGCCGCCGCCAGCGTCGCGAAGGCCAAGATGCGCCCTTGCTCCGTGGCAATGTAGGTCACGCCGACATGATGGCGGAACTGATTCTGCCCGGCGTAGCGGCGGAAGGCTCAACGCGCAAGAGTTCATACCATTGAGAGACGAGGTCGAGCGTAGGCGCTACCACCAGAGTCGCGCGCCGGCAGCGCTCCATGGCCATCACGGCTACGTGGGTCTTGCCCGAGCCCGTGGGCAACACCACGACGCCTCGCCCCCGCGCCTTCCACCAAGCATCCAGCGCCTCCTACTGAAGTGGACGCGGCTCACGATGAACGAGTGAGCCGACCTCGAGGTTGGGATAGGCGCGCGCCTCGTCCTCGTACTCGATGCCGGCACCCCGCAGCGCCATGACGAGCCCGGCATAGCAGCGTGCGGGCGCTCGATAGCACTCCGTGCGCGCGTCCCAGACGTACTCTGCCGGGCGCACTTCGTCCGCGAGCTCGCCTACGAGCTCGAGGGTTCCAGAGACGAAGCGCAGCGTGAGCACGAGCGCATCCTGCCTCGCGCGGGCGCCTGGGACAACGGCGGATGCGTCGAGCCACAGGATGGCTCACAATAGCTCAAGGCAAGAAGCTCGTCACAAACGCGTCACGTCCACCCGCATTCGTCTGCCCGGGCCAACGGCGGTAGAGCGTGTTTCCCGCGAGATACACGAGACCGTAGCTGTCGATAGCCATAGAATAGACGCTATCGAACCCATCCGTGCCCAACTGCCAGCCGGTCATCGCGGTGCCAACCGGGCTATATCGCGCCACAAAGGCGTCAGTGAATCCGAGATTTGTTCCCGTGAGTGCGCCCGATGTATCCCCGGAGATATAGATGGTACCAACCGCATCCACGGCCAGCGAGCGACCGTAGTCGTCACCTGCGGTTCCGAGTTGACGACCCCAGATAAGGCTACCGAGAACACTGTACTTTCGCACGAACACGTCATTGGCTCCGGCATTGGCAGCGTCGATACTACCGTTAGTGTATCCCCCGACGTACACATTTCCATTCCCATCCAACACCACCGACTGACAAATGTCACTGCCGGAACTGCCGAATTGCTGCGTCCAGAGCAAGCCACCGCTGCTCGTGTACTTACGAATGAACACATCCCATCCGCCGAGATTAGCCCCCTCAAGTGCGCCTGTGGTCTGGCCGCCAACGTAAACGTTGCCGCTAGCATCCACCGCCACGGTTTGTCCAACATCGGCAGAAGCAAGTCCAAACTGGCGCCCCCAGACCAACACACCTGCATTGGTGTACTTACGAACAAATACGTCTTCAAGGCCAGCAGCTGCCCCATCGAGTGCCGAAGTCGTAGACCCTGCAATGTACAGGTTCCCTGCCGAATCCAACGCGATAGAGTTGGCAACATCACTTGGAGGCGGAGATGTCCATGGAGCTCCAAACTGTTGACTCCAAACCAACACACCGGTGCTACTGTACTTGCGTGCGAATACATCCCATCCTCCAAGATTACCGGAATCCAACGAACCGGCCGTCCTGCCGACAACGTATGCACTGCCCACGGCATCCACCACTAACTGTAACGCCTCATCCTGCGTCCAGGTTCCAAACTGACGCGTCCACAATACGTTTCCTAAATCGTCGTACTTACGTATAAATGCATCTTCATTACCAGCATTTGTACCTACAATAGATCCGCGAGTGTAACCTACGACATAGACATTTCCACTTCCATCGACTGCAACGGAGCGACCAAAATCGTCGCTGGTGGTGCCAAACTCTCGTGTCCACGGCAATCCACACGAGCTTCCTCCCGACCGAGGTACATAACCGGCAGCACATGTACCACAGCTCTGATCTGACGCTGTGGTGCAGACTATCTGTACGCAGTTGGCAATGCCGATCGGGCTGCAGCTCGCACACACGCGATCCGACGCCGACGTGGGCGCGACGCTCTCGTAGCTACCGGCACTGCATGTGCTCCACGCGGTGCAGCTCGAGGCGTTGGTCGTGGCACTGTATTCGTTCATCGGACACACCGTGCAGGTGCGGTTTGCGCTCGCTGACGGCGTGTTGCTCACATAGGTGCCAGCACTGCATGTGCTCCAAACGGTGCAGCTCGTCGCGTTGCTCGCCGTGTTGTACTGGCCCGCTGCACACGCAGCACAGGTCCGGTCGCTCGTCGACGTTCCCCAGCTCGTCACGTAGGAGCCCGCGCCGCAGCTCGTCCACGACGTGCAGCTCGTCGCATTCGTCCCCGCGCTATACGCGCCTACACCGCACACCGAGCACGTCCGGTCGCTCGTCGACGTTCCCGAGCTCGCCACGTACTCGCCCGCGCCGCAGCTCGTCCACCCAGTGCAGCTCGTCGCGTTGGCGCCGCTGCTGTAGGTCCCCGCAGCGCACGCGGAGCATGTCCGATCCGTCGTCGCGCTCCCCGCGCTCGTCACGTAGGAGCCCGCGCCACAGCTCGTCCACGACGTGCAGCTCGTCGCGTTCGTCCCCGCGCTATACGCGCCAGAGGCGCACGCAGCACAGGTCCGGTCGCTCGTCGACGTTCCCGAGCTCGCCACGTACTCACCCGCAGCACAACTCGTCCACCCAGTGCAGCTCGTCGCGTTCGTCCCCGTGCTGTACGCGCCCGCAGCGCACGCGGAGCATGTCCGATCCGTCGTCGACGTCCCCGCGCTCGCCACGTAGGAGCCCGCGCCGCAGCTCGTCCACGACGTGCAGCTCACGGCGTTCGTGCCCGCGCTGTACGCGCCAGAGGCACACGCAGCACAGGTCCGGTCGCTCGTCGACGTCCCCGCGCTCGTCACGTAGGAGCCCGCGCCGCAGCTCGTCCACGAAGTGCAGGTCGTCGCATTCGTGCCCGCGCTGTACGTGCCCGCGCCGCACGCCGAGCACGTCCGATTCGTCGTCGCGCTCCCCGCACTCGTCACGTACTCGCCCGCGCCGCAGCTCGTCCACGCGCTGCAGCTCAGCGCGTTGGCGCCGCCGCTGTACGTCCCCGCAGCGCACGCGGAGCACGTCCGATTCGTCGTCGTGCTCCCCGCGCTCGTCACGTACTCGCCCGCGCCACAGCTCGTCCACGAAGTGCAGCTCAGCGCGTTCGTGCCCGCGCTGTACGTGCCCGCGCCGCACGCCGAGCATGTCCGGTCACTCGTCGACGTTCCCGAGCTGGTGACGTACTCACCCGCAGCACAACTCGTCCACCCAGTGCAGCTCGTCGCGTTCGTACCCGCGCTGTACTCACCCACAGCGCACGCCGAGCACGTCCGGTCACTCGTCGACGTTCCCGAGCTGGTGACGTAGGAGCCCGCGCCGCAGCTCGTCCACGCAGTGCAGCTCAGCGCGTTCGTTCCCGTGCTGTACTCACCCACAGCGCACGCCATGCACACGCGATCCGTCGTCAACGTCCCCGCGGTCGACACGTACTCACCCACAGCGCACGTGGTCCATGCAGTGCAGCTCAGCGCGTTCGTCCCCGCGCTGTACTCACCCGTAGCGCAAGCACCACACGTCCGGTCGCTCGTCGACGTCCCCGCGCTCGTCACATACTCGCCCGCGCCGCACGTCGCCCACGCGCTGCAGCTCAGCGCATTCGTCCCCGTGCTGTACTCACCCACAGCGCACGCCATGCACACGCGATCCGTCGTCGACGTCCCCGCGGCCGACACGTACTCACCCACAGCGCACGTCGTCCACGGAGTGCAGCTCAGCGCGTTCGCCCCCGCGCTGTACTCACCCGTAGCGCACGCCATGCACACGCGATCCGTCGTCAACGTCCCCGCCGCCGACACGTACTCACCCACAGCGCACGTGGCCCATGCAGTGCAGCTCAGCGCGTTCGTACCCGCGCTGTACTCACCCGTAGCGCACGCCATGCACACGCGATCCGCCGCCGCGCTGCCCGCACTCGTCACGTAGGAGCCCGCACCGCACGTCGTCAACGACGTGCAGCTCAGCGCATTCGTCCCCGTGCTGTACTCACCCACAGCGCACGCCATGCACACGCGATCCGTTGTCGCGTCCCCAGCGCTCGCCACATACTCGCCCGCACCGCACGTCGTCCACGCAGTGCAGCTCAGCGCATTCGTCCCCGTGCTGTACGCGCCCGCAGCGCACGCCGAGCACGTCCGATCACTCGCCGCGCTGCCCGCGCTCGTCACATAGGAGCCCGCACCACAGCTCGTCCACGCAGTGCAACTGACCGCGTTGCTCCCCACGCTGTACGCGCCCGCAGCGCACGCCGAGCACGTCCGATCGCTCGTCGCGTCCCCAGCGCTCGCCACATACTCGCCCGCGCCGCACATCGTCCACACGGTGCAACTGACCGCGTTGCTCCCCGCGCTGTACTCACCCACCGCGCACGCCATGCACACGCGGTCGGTGACGGCGTCTCCCTCACTCGTCACATAGCTGCCGACGGAGCAGGTCGTACGCGCTACGCACACGGTCGCCGGGTCTGCGTCGTCGTCCCAGGTGCCGTCGCCGCTGTCGCACGCGACCACGGGCGCTGTGTCGCCCGCGCAGTACTCGCCCACCGCACAGGGTTCACAGGTTGGTGCGGACGTGGCGGTGCCGGGAGCGGTCTGCAGCGTGCCCGGCGCGCATGCGCCCACGTCTACACACACCGATTGATTCGCCCCCGATGTGTACGTCCCCGCTGCACACGTCGCGCATGTGCGGTCGCTCGACGTCGTGCCGGCAGCGCTCACGAACTCACCCGCAACGCAGTCACTCCACAGATCGCAAGTCGGCGTGTTCTCTGCCGTACTGAAGCTCCCGCTCACGCATGCGGCGCAGGTCTGGTCCGCCGTCACGGACCCTGAGGTCGCCACGGACTCACCTGCCGCACACACGGTCCATGGGGCGCAGCTCGTCGCATTCGCTGTCGTACTGTACTCGCCGCTCGCACAGGCTGCGCACGTCCTATCCAACGTCGCCGAGGGCGTGTTGCTCGCATACGAGCCCGGCGTGCACTCGCTCCATACTGCGCAACTCATCGCGTTCTCGGCCGTGCTGAAGCTCCCGTCCCCGCAAGCCTCGCACACGCGATCGGTCGTCGCGTCGCCTTCGGTCAGCACCGCGCTGCCCGCCGCACAGAGGGTGCGGTCCGCACACGCCGTGGACGGATCCGCGTCGTGATCCCAAGTGCCGTCACCGCACGCCATCCGCGGCACATCTCCACCCGCGCAGTATTCGCCCACCGCGCAGGGCTCGCACACGGCGGCTGTCGTCGATGTCACGGGAGCGGTCTGCTCAGTCCCTGGCGGGCAATCGTCCGCGGTGACGCACATCGACTGATTCGCGTCCGTCGTGTAGGTCCCCGCTTCGCAATCCGCACAGGTCTGATCTGCGGCCGCGCTGCCCTCCGTCGTCACGAAGGTGCCCGCCTCGCAAGCCGTCCACGGCGCACACTCGGTGGCGTCCACACCCGTGCTGAACGTCCCGCTCGCACAGCCCGCACACACTTGGTCACTGGTAGCGGTGCCGGCGGTCGACACATACTGACCCGCCTCGCAGGCGGTCCACCCCAAGCACACGGTCGCGGCGTCTGCGTCGTCATCATACGTGCCACTCGCGCAAGGCTCCGCGACGCCACCGTCACCCGCATCGCTCCCTCCATCACCAGCATCGAGCGCCGAACCATCGATCGGAACTGCTGGCTGCCCACCGCAGCCCGACGCAGCGCCCCACAGCGCGATCACACCCACCGACCAAGCAAGAACCTTCGACAACCGCATCACGTCCACCTCGTTCGTCGTGCTCAGCGGCCCGATTCCGTACAGCAAACACTGCCCGGCACAGTGACGACAAACGCGATGTTCCACCATCCCCCGAACAGGGGATGGTCGCGTACGCCAGCCACGTCGGCGGCGAATCGCGCTGAAGATTGCGACACCGCGCCGCTGCGAGTCTGTGGACCTGACGGGATGTCCGCACTTCCAGCGATCTCCGTACCGGAACGCGCTAGAGTCTCGCCATGCTCGGGCCCACCGACTGGCGCTCATGTGTCGCGCCTCGCGCTCTCGTCCTGCTCGCGCTGGCGATCTGCCTGCTGCCGACGGCACGGGTGTCAGGCCAACCCACGCCCGCAGACAGCGCACGGGACCGCGTCGACCGGCTCGATGCATCCTTGGACGCGAAGCTCTCTGAACTCGCAGATGCGGAAGTCGGTGCGCCGGCGCGCTTGCTGGCCGACGCGCATCGCATCGACGCCGAGCGCATCAACGCCATCGAGAGCCTGAACCGCGACGCTCACGAACAGGTCATGGGCGTGGGTCTGCGCGGCCGACGCGAGCTGGAACGCGAGACCACACTGCTCGCGCTTGGCGGACCCATCTAGGTGCGCGATCTACTCCGTGCTCGCTGAGACGCTCGAGGGCCAGCGGTGGGCGCGCGATGTAGCACAGCCGCTCGAGGCCGCGGCTGTCGCAGCCCTCGACCCGCACCTTGGCGTGCACGTTCACGCCGCCCACCTCCGCGACGGCGCCGGTCGGCTCGAGGGAGAGTCGCACGGGCCCGGTGAGCTTGCCGGTCCGCTGGCCGGCGCGCTCGCCGAGCAGGCTGACGTCGGAGGCCGAGGCGTCGTAGCAGCTCGCGGAAGCGCAGCTCACCGTCGGCGTCGCGCACCCACACGCCGTCGGCGGCCAACGTGTGGAAGTGTACGTTGAGCCGGACCGCGCGGTCGCTCCGCTGCACCAGCGTGATGGCGCCGACCTGGGCCTCGCTCACCGAGCGCAGGCCGAACTCACGCTTGGCGGCATATCTGTCGAGCACCGCATGCTCTATCGCATGCAGGGTGACACGCGCGGCGGCGTGAGATTCCACGACTACCGTACCCTCGTCGCCGACGCCGAAGCGAGTCCGCTCGTGTGCGCGCTTGAACGTCGGCACGCGGCGGAGCCATGAGCTTTCGAGAGCGAGCTGCTATCCTCGGGCATGCGGCGTTTCTCTCGGGTTCGACTTCCCATCCTCGTGCTCCTCTTGCTCGGCTGTCAGGGTGAGTTAGCCGGCGGCTCCGATGCGGGGCGAGCTCGCGATGGCGGCGCCTCCGATTCGGCACTGCCAGACGCGAACGCCTCCGACTCGGGCACACGCGACTCGGGCGTCGTCGACTCGGGCACACGCGACTCGGGCACACGCGACTCGGGCACGCCGATGGGGTCGCTCACGCCAGCTCGTGGAGCCTCCTCTGGGGGCAGCGGCGGAGGCGCTGCGGACGGCGCGTCACGCACGGCGCCCGGAGGACAGGCCTACCTCTTGCGCGTGCCCACGAGCTATCGCGACGGCGTGCCCAACGGCTTGATGATCGTGTTCAGCGGCACGGAGGGCGCGCGCACGATGATGATGAACTTGCAGGGAGCGGCACCCTCCCTCGGCCTCGGGGACCTCATCTTCGCCGTGCTCGACGGCGTCGAGACCTATGGCAACGGTGCCGCGGGCGCCGCCGTGCTCGACGACGTGCGCGCCAAGTACGACATCGACAACGACCGCACCTTCCTCTTGAGCGAATCCGCCGGTACCCGCGCCGGACTCGAGCTGGGTCTCGACCTGCGCCAGAGCTACTTCGCCGCCTACTGGGCCAACGACGTCAACGCGACCCGCGCCCCCAGCTCGAGCGCCGCGAGCCTAGGCTTCGCGCCCCATGGCAACGCGGGTCCCGGTGGCGACTTCGTGGACGCCCAGAGCATCGTCGACGGTATGCGAGCCCAGGGCTACCGCCTGCCCAGCCCCGCACCCTACGCTGGAGCCGGTGCCGGCACGCATGGCGACCCCAACCAGTTCGTGGCGGCGCTGCGCTTCTTCGTCGGCAAGAGTCGCTGAATGCTCGGCGTTCACCCAGCGGCTTCGCGACCGCCGAGGCGCACGATCAGCAAGGGGGCCGTTGGCGAACCGCAGAACTCCAGCATGCGCCCGGCTTCGCGATAGGACGCCGGCTCTTCGCCTCGGACGTCCGCGCGCATCGGCGCCGCGCTGGCGTTGCCGTAGACTTCAATCTCATCGCCCGCGAGCAGGCGCGTCTCGCCCGGCTCCCCCGGAGCGAAGACAGGCTCGGGCGCCAGCAACACGGCGTCGTCGTCGATCCACGCCACGCCAGAGTCGTCCGCCACGCTGAAGCGACCCACTCGGCGACTCGTCAAGAGCCAGCGCTTCGTGTGGCGCACCGTACCCCCCCGAGAGTAGGACACCTCTTCGGTGCTCTTCAGCTCTCGCCGTACGCGTGCCGCGCACGCATCGCCCTCGGCCACTACGGGGTCTACGATTCGCACCTTGCCGCGCACGGCGACGGGCTGCGGTGCATCACCCGCGCGCTCCAGCCAGTTGGCGATCGGCGCCACCTCGAGCCCGCGGCGCGCAGACTTCATCTGACGACGCCGGCGGGCTGGATCACTGCGGATCTGACGCGCCAAGAATGCGCCCCCGCCTACGCCACCCAAGAGCAGGGCGCCCACGGGGCCAAGCCCGCCGAAGAGTACCGCACCGAGCGCGGCCGTCCCCAGCGTCGTGGCGGAGCCCATCAGCCACGGATGCGTGGAGGGCGCCCGCTCCTCGCAGGCGAGATACTCGAGCGCCGTGCCATCGCGCGCGACTCGCGGTGTGTGGCACTTCGAACAGAAGGACTCGACGGCGTCACGAGACTCACACTTAGGGCAATACAAGGGGCGGATGTAGCGCATGGCGGTAAGGACATCCCAATGGGCAAAAGCAGCGATCGCCGGCGGTCGCTCAGCCGCCCGCGTCTGTCAGCAGGAGCGGATTCTCTGCCAATAGCGCTGCGAGCGTCGCATCGCCATGACCCTCCCGTTCGTCGTTCATCATCGACGCGACGGTCTCGGGGTCGATGCCCACCGCCAAGAGAAAGAGCAACTCACCGCTCGCGGTCGCCACGACGCCGAGCTCGGGATCGCGCGTGAACGCGAGGTTGCTGATCTCCGTGTGGGGTGCGAGCACTCCCGGTGGACCTTCCCACCAATGACCGACGGCGAAAGGTCGCCCGGTCCGCTGCACGCGACGCGCGAGCATGTTGAGCATCGCGATCGGCCACTGCGGAGCGTTCTTGGCGAGAGCCTCCGAAAACGAAGATCCGTCACCGCCGCGATCCGAGGGCGTCGCGCGCAGACGGAACGTGAGTTCGGCGCCCATCACCTGCGCTAGGCCGAACGAGACGTAGTGCCAATGTGGCCCCTGCGTGTTCCAGAAGATCGAGACACCATGCAGGGGATCGGGCCCTCCGTCTTCGAACGCCACGAGGGCGCCGTAGTGGAAGGACCGCTGCTCTCCATAGACCTCGGCGAGCCGCTGCGTGATGGCTTGCAGGTCGGCGTCGTCCGCTCGCTCCCTTGGAGTCAGCTGATGCGCCTCGCCACCCGACTTCGGTACACTCTCGCCGACCTTTCCGAAGAGCTTCCGGATCCAATTCATGGGCACCTCGGACCGACACTAGACCTCAAACAAGCGATGATCGAGGACGATCTCGATTTGGCTGATGGGGAGGAGGCTCGTGTGGGGCGCAAGTGTGCAGCTGGGGTGACCCGATGCAGGGGCGGACGTCGATTTCGGCGTTGGCGTCTGGCTTCGTCGCAGGATGTCAGCGGGGGTAAGGACATCCCAATGGGCAAAAGCAGCGATCGCCGAAGTTGACCAACCCTAGCACGGCGAGTCCCGGACGCTGGATCAACGGCATGCGAGTCCTGTCGCGGAGGTGCGTGGACGCGGCGTGTTGGTCGCGGGCCACCGAAAGCTCCGCCACGACCTCCCGTCGAGTGCCGCAATCGAGCCTCGGACGCAGGCCGGCGACCACCGAGCAGGGTGAGCTTCTCGTGCCCCTGCGCGCGCGCCTCGCCGAGCTTGGCGATCACGGGCGCCGCCGGCAGAGGCAACGCCTCGCCCATGGCCGTGCGCTGTCCGCTCACGCAGAACACGCAGCGGTTGTTGCACATATGGGCGAGCCGAATCTCGACCTGCTTCTGCGGCTCCATCGGGGGCAGTGTAGCGCAGCGCCTAGAACACGTGGCGGAAGTAGGCCGCGCCGTGAATGCCCATGGTGGGCTGTCCGCCTGCGCGCTGCAGATTGGGCAGCAGCCGGGCGCCGCCGGCCAAGCCGAGGGAGCTGTGACGGTTCTTCATGTGCCAATCGAAACCGAGCTCGCCACCGTAGATCAGGCCGAGATCCTTGGCGTCACGAAAACCGTAGACTTGCAGGTCGTCCGTGGGGACGAAGCTCAGCCCACCTTCGAAGGAGAGAAAAAGCGCCGCGCGAGCACCGGCGTTGATGTTGAGACGCAGCTCGGCGAGGAAACCGTAGAGTTGGAAGGAGCGCGGACGAGGTGGACGCGGACCGGCCGTGCGATGCATGGAAGCCTCCGCCCGGCCACCGAAGGAGAGCCACGAGAAGAGCTCGTAGCCCACATCCACGGCGAAGTAGGGACCGACGGGAGCGATCTCACCCAAGCTTCCGAGGAAACCGCGGGCACCCAGCCGGCTCTCGACATAGAGCCCGTGGGCGTAGAGTTCGCGGGTGACCTCGATGGCCTCGGGCGGCAGTCGCTCGGCGTCGAGGCGCGTGGCGTCGGGCTCCTCGGTGACGGGACCGGCCGTCCCCGATTCCGTCGCGGGATCCTGCGCTCGCGCGGCGCTCACCGCGAAGCAGAGGACCATCACGCAACCGAGCAAGACCGCATGGCGCACCACGGCGAGAGCTTAGAGAAGGACCCCGCCAGCGGTCAACGAAACACGCCGACCGACCGGGGACCCGCGCCCTACTCCTCCACCGGCGCGATGGGGTAGAGCAGGGTCGGCACGGGCAGCGTCCAGGCGTTGGACTGCGCGACGATCTTCCCGGACTCGTCGCGCACGAGCACGCTGACCTCGGCCACGACACGCGGCGCGGCGGCGATCGTGGGAGGGTCCCCCAGCTCACCCTCGGAGACCTCACCGGCCACACGTAGGCCCACTCGAAAGCCTGTGAGCGCCGGGATCACCTCGGGAATGAAGGCCATGGAGCGCGGATCCCGTTGCGATTGGTTGTTGGGATGCAGCACCTCGTTGGAGTTGGTCACGCCGTTGGCGATGGTGGCGAGATCGACGGCCACCTCGTCCATCTGCTCCTCACGCACGTTTCCCGTGCGGCGCTCGAGGGGCTCGAGGGCCAACGTGCGCTCGTAGCCCGAGAAGTCGGGTATAGCGCCCTCCTCGCTGCTGAATTGGACATTGGGAACGTACTCGTCGAACTCGTTGAAGCCGTTGACCGTGAAGGTCGCGACGAGCGGCGTGTCCTCGAGGTTGCTGATCACGTAGTCGAGTTGGATGTCGTAGTCGTGCCGCGCGACCCAGGGCAGGCGCGGCCAGGGGATGGTCACATCGCGTGCGCCCTGACGCAGAGCGCGCATCTCGTCCGGAGTGGGCTCTCGGAGAGGCAGCTCGATGCGAGACTCGACCATGAAGAGCGAGTCGAACTGGCCAACCGCGAGGGGTGGCGTGGTCTCCGTCATGGCGAAGGCCACGACGCCCTCACCTCCGACAAAGTCCTGATTCGTGCAGCCTGCCGCCGAGAGCAGCAAGCCAAAGCAGAAGAGCGCGCCCACGTTCCGCATGATGATTACCTCCGAGAGCCGAAGATAGCACCGAAGTGCGGCGAATGCCGAGGGGGATCGCGGCGGGACGCAGGGGTCAGCCTTCGGGCGTGTGGATGCCGAGCTCGGCGAGCGCCGTGGTCATCAGGGGCGCCCAACCTCGGTTCGCCAGCGGTGACGCGGGGCTCGGGTGGGGCACGCTGCCGACGATGACGTCGAGATCGCCCACCACCTCGCGGGCCTTCTTCTCGGCAAACTTGCCGATGCCCACGACGTAGTCAGGCTCGAACTTCTCCACCGTGCGGCGCAGAGCGCGATCGCAGGCGGCGAAGAGCGGCGCGCGCTCGTGCTTCGGGAGCTTCTCGGGGATGCGGTTCTTGCCGCCCTCTTCCATGAACACCAGCGGGCAATAGTTCGCCACGAAGAAGCGCTCGAAGAAGGCCGCCGCCGTGCCGTAGCTCGCCTCCGCCCAGCCCCATAGACGCCTCCCGCTGACCTCGCTGCGCGTGCAGTCGAAGCCCAGTATCGGTCGCTTGGGGTGCTCCTTCGGCGGCTTGGCCACGGTCGCGTGAATACCGAGCCAGTCGCGCACGGCGTTCACCTCGCCGAAGGGCACGCCCACCTGTGCCATGCCGAAGGGCCCGGGGTTCATGCCCACGAGCAGCACCTCGCGGCGTCCCTTGCCGTACTTCGTGCAGTAAGCGTCCCACGGTCGACGCGCATACTCGAGGGGGTTGTAGACGAAGGCCGTCGGCTCCTCGAAGTCGAGCCCCGCGAGCTCGGCGATGAGCTCGTCCGTGATGCGCTTCAAAGACATCTTCCTGCTACTTGCCATGGGCTCGTCTCGAAGCGGGAGAGGGCTCAGCCGCCCTGCACGCCGAAGATGAAGGGATAGCTGACCTGCACCTGACCGCCGTCGGGTTGGGGGAAACGCCAGCGGCGGATCTGTCGCACCATGCAGCCCTCGACCCGCGCGTTGTGCAGCGTGGAGCTACCGACTCGAGCCGTGGTCACGCGACCCGCGAGGTCGATGCGCCAGGCGATGGAGACGCGGCCGCGCAGGTTGGGCTGACGCTGCACCTCTACCTCGTAGCAGTAGCGGATGGCCGCCTGATTGGCGCGCACGACGCGGTTGATCTGCTCGGGTGAGAGGTAGCCGTTGATACGCGGCCGGCCACGCGAGACCGAGATGCGCACCTCGTGTCGCTCGCGCCCACGGGCTCCGATACCGCCTCGCCCACGGCCCACACCCGAGCCGTGGCCCGCGCCGATGCCCGTGCCTACGTTGCCCGCGCCGAAGAGGCTGCCTGGCCCGTCGCCACCACCACCGCGACCCGTGCCACGCAGCCCCGCGCCGCGCGACCCGCGACCGATGATGGTACTCACGGCGCCCGTACCGCCGAGGATGTCGCTGACCGTGGGCGCGTCGAGGGCGGCGCTGATGGCGTTGCCTTCGCTGCCTCCGCTCAAGGCGCCGAGCAGCCCGAGGTTGCGGACCTTGGTCGCCACCCGATCCGTGACCTCGCCAGCGATCTCGGTGTTCTCCTGACGTGCGTTCTCGTGACCGACGCGTCCCTCGTCGCCTTCGTGGGCACGACCGCCGGTCTCCTCTCGACCTCGCAGCCCTGGATCCTCCACGTCTGTGCCGCTCTCGGGCGTGAGCTGTTGAAGCAAGTCCTCGGGTGGAGGCGTGACCAGAAACTCGGCGACCAGATCGGCGTTCAGCTCGAGAGGATCTCCGCTCGGCGGATCGAGGCGACCGGCCAGGAAGAACATCACGAAGAGGGACGCGCAGAGGAAGAAGGCGAGGCCCATGGACGCGACCACACCCGCGTCCACGTCGAAGAGCTGACGCGGAGGCGCCTTGGCGGCCCGCACGTGTTGAAAGAAGAGCGCCACGGGCCCGAGGGTGATGACCCCATAGTCGTCGGGTCCGAGCTCCACCGCGCCGCCTGCCCCGCGCAGCTCGTCTAGCTCCGTGCGGCGACCTGCGATCCACACGCTGCCGCCAAGAGCCCGCGAGACCCTCAGCCGATAGCCGCTGCCCGCGGGCTCGAGCACCACCACCGCCGGCTCGGCCACCACACCATCCGGCAACGGGAAGAGCTGTCCCTCGCCGAAGCCGACGGGCGCGGGCGCGAGCAGCTGCTCCTCGTATTGAAGAGTGCCGTTCCAGACCAAGGCGCATCGGAGCTGACGCTCGGCCTGGGTGACCTCACGGGCGGCGGGCACGGCTCGAGGCGCGGAGGCTTGGGCTGCGGCGGTCATCTAGAAGGAGTCCTCGTGAGCCGATCGTACCAGCTCCGGGATGAAGGAACGATGGGGCAGCTTCGGGCGGTCGAATTCAGCTCGCAAGCGGTTGAGAAAGTAGAGGAGCTGCGGCGACTTGAGCCTGCCCGAGATATCGAGACCCGTGAAGCGGATGACCTTGACCTTGTTGCCACCCTCCTCGACCTCGGAGGTCTCAGCCCCTGCACTCGAATCGTCATCACTCGCACCTCCTGAACCCGGAGCCGCCGACTCCCCACGTCCGCGCGCACCCGCAGGATCTTGACCTGTTGCGACGACGGAAGTTCCCAACAATGCGCTTCCGAGCGTCAACGCGAGCAAGAGAGTGAGCTTGGGGCGCCTATCGGACTGCATCATCGACTCCTCCTTCGGTGGCGTGGGCGCGGCGCTGGGGCCGGGATCTCCTGCAGGTATCGCTCGGCAACCTCCCGCATTGGGTGGTCGCTGGGCGCGAGCTCCAGGAAGCGCACGAAGCGCTCACGGGCGCGCGGCCTGCGGTCGAGGAATTCCGCCTCGAGCACGCCGAGGTCGAAGATCGCGTCGACGTTGCCGGGATGCGCCTCGAGCACGCGGTTGTATTCACGCAGCGCCTGACGAGGATGTCCGAGGCCGCGCAGGCAGATGGCGAGCCCGATGCGCGCGTCCACGTTGGCCGAGTCGCCCGAGAGCAGCGCCTCGTAGTGCCCCTTGGCGCCCTCGTAGTCACCCGCCGCGAGCAGCACACTGGCCTCGTTGATGTGGGCTGGGCTGAAGCTGGAGTCGAGCGTGAGGGCTTCATCGAAGCGCTGGAAGGCGGCCTGCGTGTCGCCTCGCGCCAAGTCGACCAGACCCTGCTCGTTGCGGATCTCCGCGCGCTCGGCGCCGTCCGACTCGTCCGTCAAGGCGAAGGCCTTCTGGAACACCAACTCCGCCACGTCGAGGCGCTCCCTCGCGCGATAGACGCGTCCCACCTCGAGCAAGGCGCGGCGGTTCTGCGGATCGCGGATCAGCACCTCACGGGCCTGCTCGAGCGCGGGTCGATAGCGGCCCTGCCTGCGATTCAAGGCGGCCAAAGACACGCGCGCGTCCGCGTCGTCGGGGTGAGCACGCACCAAGTCCTCGAGCAGATCGACGGCGCCGCCGACTTCGCCAGAGGCGGCCTTGCTCTCGGCCAGCGCACGCAGCGGCTCGACGGCCGCGGGCTGAATGGCACGCGCGGCCTGGAAATGCGCGATGGCCCTCGTCAGCTCGCCCGCGCGGCGGTCGAGCACGCCGAGATTGTAGTGCGCCTCCCAGAGATTCGGGTCGATGGAGAGGGCACGCTCGAAGCGCGCTCGGGCGCTGCGCGATCGTGCCCGGTTGCCACTGCGCATCAGCCTCACGCCCGCCACGAAGGCGCGCACCGCGACCGGATCCGCCGGCGGAAGCTCGGCCGCGTGCTGCGCGGAATTGGTGTGGCCACAGCCCAGCAGGAGCAGCGCGAGCGCGCAGCCGACACGCAGGCGGGTCATTGGGCGGCCTCCTCAGAACCCGAGGTGCTCGCGTCACCACGGGAGAGCGACTCGAGGGGTGCAGGTAAGGGTAGCGCGGAACCCTCGGCGATGCGCCCACCGGCCTCGCGCAGCGGTGGATACTGCACGTCGTTGAGGCGCGTCAGACCTTCGCGCAGACGCGCCGTCCAGCTGTTGTAGATGTGCAATTCGAGGGCCCGCTGATAGCCGCCCTCGTAGGCCTCGAGGGCGCGCTCCTCCATGGGCACGATGAAGCGCGCGAGCTGATCCATGTAGACCTGCTCCTCCTCCTCGCTGAGCCCCTCGGGGATCTCGAAGGCGCGCATGGCCTCGGCGAAGAGCTCGTAGCTCTGGCCGATCTGAAACAGCGACGCCGTCACCCACTCGGCCACGCCGAAGCCGACGGTGTCCGCGTAGATGGTCGCCGCCTCGCGCAGGAGCGCGCTCTTCCGTTGCAGCCTGTCACCGAGCCCGGCCTGATCCCCGGCGATCTCCACGGCCTCGTAGCGCGCAAGCACTCGATCACCTTGCTCGTGCCGAGCCTGAGCGGCGAAATACAGCCCCGCGTGCAGTCGACTGCGCTGCCGACGGCCGAGGCGTACGGCGGCCGCGAGGGCGCGATCCGCGGCCGTGTCGTCACCCGCGCTGCGCAGCACATCGGCGAGGCGGGTCTGAGCTTCGACCTGTCGATCGAGATCGTGGGTCCTGCGGATGAAGCTGCGGTAGGTGCGCGCCGCCTCCTGCCACTCCTCGGCGCTCTCGTAGGCGCGTGCCGTGAAGAAGGAGACATCGCCCGCGCTCTCATGACGCGGAAAAGTCTCGAGGAAGCGCTGTCCGTCGCGCACGGCTTCGTCGTTGTCCCCGGCAGTCACTCGCAGCAGCACGGCGTCGTAGAGCGCGTCGGCGACCTTGTCGGCGTGGGGAAAGCGCGAGGCGTAGCGTTCGTAGTAGCCGGCAGCGTCCGAGAATTGCGCGATGGACTCGTACATCTGCGCGGCTGCCCACGCGCCCTTGGCGCCCTCGGCGGAGCCAGGGTAGTTCTCGACCAAGCGATCGTAGGCCTCGGCGGCGCCGGGCAGGTCGCCCGCGCTCTGACGTTCGACGCCCGCGTTGTAGTAGGCCTGACGCGCGCGATCGTCGCGGGGGAATTCCTCCGCGGCCCGGAAGTAGGCGTTGGCGGCCTCGGCGTGCTCACCGCGAGCCGCGAGCTGCTCGCCAATCTTGAAGATCGACTGCAGGATCAAGCCGTCGAGTCGGTGCTGCTTCTCTTCCGAGGCGAAGGCCGGCGCCTGCTTGAGACGACGCGCCCAGCTCTCGATGTTGGCGTAGTCCTCGGCGCGGTTGAAGCTGTCGAGGATCAGCTCGCCTGCGGGAGCCGCGTACTCGCTCTCGGGGAAGCGCTCGAGCAGCTGACCGAAGAGGCGCACGGCGGGATCGAAGATCTGCCTGTCGTAGTAGAGCCGCCCCTGACGGAAGAGTATCTCCGGCAGGTCGGGATCCTGAGGAAAGAGCTGCACGTAGAGCTCGATGGCGGTGCCGAACTTCAGATCGTTCTCGCTCTCGCCACAGCGCGCCGGCGTGCTCGGCGTCTCGCTCGACGCGCTCGTGTCGGCGCCCGCGTCTGCCTCCGCCGTCGGCTCAGCCTGCGCGCCTGCGCCCTGCGTGTTCGCCTCGCCGTCCTCGCTCGCAGCGGGCGTGGCGGGTCCGCGCACACAATGCTCGAGCTCCGCCTCACGTACATGCTCGAAGGCGCCGATGGCGTTGTAGAGCGCGTCCCGCGTGTACTCCCCGTCGGGCTTGCGGCGCGCCGCCGCGAGATAAGCGTCACCCGCCTCGGGGTAGCGCTCGAGGTGATGAAAGAGGATCTCGCCGAGGTAGAAGCCGATCTGGTAGGCCGGCTCGCGATCACCGAAGTGGTCGAGGTAGACGCGATAGAGTTCCGCCGCCTCTTCGTACTTGCGGCGCTGATTCTCGCGCTGACCGATCTCATGGTAGCGCATGGCTTGGCGCCGAATCAGGCGCTCGTTGCGCTCCTGCGTACGCTCCACCGTCGTGGGATCGCCCTGCTGATTCGCCCACTCCGTGCCGGGCGCGTAGGTCTCGGCCAGAGCGCGCATGGCCGCGATGGTCTCGGTCACGTCGTCCATGGAGGCGTAGGCGCTCGCGATGTTGCGCTGGTACTCGGGCGCCTCGGGCACGCTCGGGTCCATCTCGAGCAAGAGCTGGTAGGCCTCGACGGCGCGGTCGTAGCGCGACTGACCGAGGTAGGTGTCGCTGAGGCGCACGAGCACGCGTTGGGCGTAGCGCTCGCCGCCGATCTCCTGCAGGAAATGGAAGAGGTCCGCGGCCGTGTTGCTCTCGTCCTCGATGAAGACCTGGATCAGATAGTCGAGGGCCTCGTCCTGCAGTTCGCGCAAGCGGCGGCGCTGCTCGGACGTCATGTTGCCACGGTGATTCGCCAGATCGAGCACCTGCCGGAAGCGCAGCGCCGCGTCCGTGTTGCGGCCCATGCGCCACATGCACCACGCGCTCTTGAAGAGCGAAATGTCGTAGAGCTGACTCTGCTCATAGCGCAGCACGTTGTCGTACTCCGCGAGCGCCTCTCCGAAATTCGCGCGCCCCGTGAAGGCCGCCTCGGCCAGAGCGAAGTGGGCGTCGGGCACGAAGCGGCTCTGGGGGAAGTCGCGCAGGATGCGCCGGTAGAGCGCGAGGGCGTCCTCGGAGCGACCCGCCTCGAGCATGCCGTAGGCCTTCATGTAGAGCACGAAGTCCGTGCGCGGGTAGTCGCGGTGGCGCTCGAGGATGCGATCGTAGAGCGCAATGGAGGCGGTGTAGTCCGGGTGTGGCTGCGCGCCCCGGTTGGCCTCGGGCACCTCCTGCCAGGCGGCGAAGGCCGTCAGATACTCGATGCGACTCAGCTCCCAGCGCAGCTCGGCCAGGCGCAGGAGCGCGTCGGGCATCTCGGCCGCGCGCTCGGGCTCCTCGGCCACGAACTGCTGGAGCAAGCGGATGGCCTCCTGACGGCGCGTCACGACCATCTGCTCACGCTCCTGAAGCAGACCCTCGAGCTGTGCGTCCTGATACTCCCGGGCAGCGGCGCCGAGCGCGTCCGGGCGCTCGCGCAGGTAGAGGTCATGCTCGATGTTCTCGGGCAGCGGCGCCTCGTCCGCAGCATCTTCGGCCTCGTCGGACGTCTCGATGTGATGCTCGTCCGCGGGCGCCTGCACACCTCCGCGAGGAGCCGCCGCGGCAGCTCGACTCGCGGCGTCGCCGGGTCGCGGACGATCCGCCTGAGCCGAAGAGGCCAAGCCGAGCAGCAGCACCAACAGAGAGCCGAGGCGCAGCGCCTTCACTCATCCTCCTCTTCGCTGAGGTTGCTGTGCTCCTCGAATTCATCGGCCCAATACTCGCCCTCGAAGGGCCAGTACTCTTCGTCGTCGCGCAGGAGCCCCTGCACGCTGAGGGGATCTTGAAGCTCGGGCGGGAAGCGCCCGGCGGCCAAGCTCTCGATTTGAATTTCGATGCGGCGCTTGCTGCCCATCACAGCGTCGATCTTTCCAATACGTGCCCGACGCAGACCGCCGGCGATGCGCTCGCGCAGCTGACGCAGGGAGTGCAGCGCTGCGGTCGAGGCCGCGTGGACCAGACCGGCGCGCACGTGGGCCACGCGCGTAGGCAGCCGCCGCGCCAAGCGCTCGTCGCGGGCGAGCAACCCCTCGACGCCGTCGGCCGCCACGACAGGTGCGGCTTCATCCGGGAGTGAGGCGCGCGCCCTGCCAAAGTCGCGCTCGAGCCGACTCAACCTCGCGGCCACTCGCTGCACGCCCTGCTCGAGCTCGGTAAGCTGCTCTGGCGTCGCGCCCCCGTCACGCATGGTGTCGAGCTGCTGCGTCAGGTTCGCGAGCAGCGCCCGTGCGCCCTCGAGGTCGCGTGTGAGCCCGGCGGCCTCTCCCTCGTAGCGATCGCGCGCTGCGGCGGCGCGAGGACGATCTCCGCCCATCAGGCGCGCCCGAATCGCACCGAGCTCCGTCGACAGGCGCCCCGCCCGGCTGGCCTCGGCGTCCAGAGTGCGGATACGCGTATGCAAACGGTAGAAGCGTGGATCCACGGTCAGCAGCGCGAGCAGCAGATCGTCGAGACCCTCGCCCGCGGCGGCGCCCGGCACGGCGGCCCGACGCTCGGCGCGCAGCAGATCGTCCTCGAGGCGCGCCTGACGTGCGGGGCTCGCGAGCACGCGGTCGATCTCCTCGAGCATGGGCTGAAAGCGCGCTTGGTAGCGATCGAAGTGCTCGCTCGCGACCTCGAACTCACAGCGCCCGAGATGCACGTAGGCGCGCAGCAGCCCCGCCTCGTCCACGAAGGGCGAATTGGGGAAGCGCGACGAGAGCTGGTCGAGGAGATCCAGAGCCGTGTCCTGATCGTCCCCCTCGTACATGCTCCACGCCGCCTCGAAGAGCGCGGCGGAGACACGGGTCGCGTCGTTTGGGACTTGAAAATAGTAGTAGAAGGCGTCGTCCGCGCGCCGCCCTTCATGGGCCACGCGCCCGAGGGCCATCCACGCGAGATCCTTGATCGCGAAGTATCGATCGTCGACGTAGAAGGTGTAGTGATCCGTGTCGGCGGTGGTGGCGATGGAGCAGAACTGCCCCTCGGCGGCCTCGAGATCGCCGCGGCGCGTAGCGATCACGCCGCGCAGATAGTGGGCGTTGGCGTAGAAGCGGCTGCGGCGCGTGACCTCGGCGAAGGCGGCGTCCGCGTCGTCGAGGGCGTCGGCGTCGTAGGCCGCGCGTCCGCGCAGATAGCGCAGCTCGTTCTGGGCGTCGGGCAGCTCGGCGCCCTCGGGGATCTGACTCGCCAGAGTGATCGCAGCGGCGGCGACGTCACCCGAGCGCAGCGCGACGTCGACGAAGCGACGCACGGCGGGTCCGAAATAGGGCCCGTCGGGGCCGGCCGCGAGGATGCGCTCGAGGTAGCGCGAGGCCGAACGCAGAGCGCCCATCTCCGTGAGCGCGCCAGCGAGCAGGTAGGTGGCGCCGCGAAACTCGTCGAGCTCGGAAAAATCGGCGAAGCGCGGGCTCTCCACCACCTCGAAGAGCAGCAGCGCGGCGTCGTCCCAACCCTGCGTGAAGTACGCGGCCTCGGCCCGACGCACGAGCTCGCGCAGACGCTCGACGCTGCCCGTCTCCTCGGCGAGCAGGCGCCTCTCCGCGAGGGCGCTCATGTAGTCGGCGAGGCTGATGGCGGCGCCACCGGAATCGGCGCTCGTGCCTTGTGCGGAGGCGGGCGCGGCGACCGAAGAGGCCACGAGCACCGTGACCACCCTGAGCATGAGGAGCGTCCCTGCCCGACGCCCCGACGCGGGAGCCCGACTCACGGCTCGCTGCCCAGCTCTCGGGTAGCCACGCGCAGACGCACGCGGACGTCGTACTCACCCTCTCCGTCGTCGGGGAAGTCCTCCGCGATGTCGGAGGAGTCGTCGAGCACCAGCGTCAACTCCGTGGCCTTGCCGCGGATCACCTCGAAGCGATAGGTGTCGCTCTGGGTGTAGCGGTAGTCGTCATCGGCGCGTGCGCGCTGCTCCGTCTCGACGCTGAGCACGTGGGGTCCGGGCGCGGCGAAGCCTTCGAAGACCTGCTGCACGTCGCCATTCACGCTCGAAGGATCGCCGCGGAAGATCGGCGCGCCGTCGAGCCGCAGAGCGATGGAGATGAGATCTTGATCGTCGCCTGCGCGGTCTTGGACGCGCACGCGCACCTTGGTCTGAAAGAGCTGCCTGCCGAGCACGGCGATGCGCGAGCGGACCTGCACCAGGTCGTCCATCACCGCTGTGAACTCCTCGCGCAGCGGCCCCAGATCCACGAAATCAGGCTCGGGTTCGGCCGTGGCCGTGCTCGACTCGGGCGTGGGCGCCGCCGCGGGCGTGCTCGACTCGACGGGCCCAGGCTCGGCCGCGGGCGACTCGGGGTTGGCGTCCGGCGTGGCCGCGTCTGGCCCTGCCGCCGGAGTGCTC
>JAADHO010000032.1 GCA_013151775.1 Deltaproteobacteria bacterium
GGGCTGCCGGCTGGCGTCCACGCGGCGCCAGCCGCCGGCAACCGGCCCCTCTTCCAGGAGCGGCCACCCCAAGCGACGCCGCCCGTCGAGCGCGCCGCGAACCGCTACGGCATCGCTCTCGACCTCGGGGAAGGCTACGGACTCGAGTACGCATCCCAACAAAGCCAAGCCATGGACAGCGACGGCTACGCCCTCGACGGCTTCGACAACGCGGCCGTCGTAGGCGGGGGACACCTGTTCTTCCAACACGACGTGGGCGAGCACCTCGTGTTCGTGACGCGCCTGGGCTTCGGCTACCACGCACGCCGCGCCGTCAGCGCCTGGAACCTGTACAGCGATCCCGTGTTCGACCTGAGGATCCGAGCGATGAAGGGCCACGTGATGCGCTTCGACCTGGGAGAGACGGCACGCGTCGCGTTCGGCCGGCAGGGCGCTTGGATCTCGAGCTACATCGGCCTCGGCGGACGCGTGGGCGTGGCGCTCTTCGGCTACACCGGCGCGAACCTCTGGCAGCAAGCTGGCTCGAGCGACGTCTACAGCACGCCCGCCTCCGGCACCGAAGTCGGCTACCTGGCGCAGGCTACCCTCGAAATCGGCAACTACTTCGGGCAGAAGCGCACGATCGAGTTCGGCGGCAGCATCAGCGTTGGCAAGCCTCTGCTGAGCGTCAACTTCCACCTGGGCGTGAGCTTCAACGGCTGGTGAGCTCAGCTCGGCTGGCGACGCGGGCGCCCTGCCTTGGGTGTCCGCGTCGACGCGTCGTGAGCCTGGTAGGCTCGGCTCCGTGGGCTCACGCATCCGACGCCGGCTCTCGGGCGCGCCCGCTTGGCTGCTCTCCGTCTACGCCGTGGGGGCAGCGTTCTCGACCTATTTCTGCATGTACGCCTTCCGCAAGCCCTTCGCGGCGGCGCACTTCGAGGGGGCGCACCTCGCCGACACGCAGATCGAGCTGAAGACGGCCTTCGTGCTGAGTCAGCTCCTGGGCTACGCCCTGAGCAAGTACCTCGGCATCAAGCTCGTGTCGGAGCTCTCTCGCGAGCGACGCGCCGGACGCCTGCTGCTGTTGATCGGCGTCGCCGAGCTAGCCCTGGTCGCCTTCGGCCTGCTGCCGCCCGCCTGGGCCGTCCTGGCGATGTTTCTAAACGGCCTGCCGCTGGGCATGGTCTGGGGCACGGTGGTCTCCTACCTCGAGGGCCGTCGCACCTCCGACGCTTGGCTCGCGGGCCTGTGCGCCTCGTTCATCCTGGCGAGCGGCGCCGTCAAGGATGTGGGGCGCTGGTTGATGAGCGCACAGCACGTGCCCGAAGCCTGGATGCCCGCCGTCACGGGCGCGCTCTTCTTCCTGCCCTTCGCGCTCTCGGTCTTCCTCTTGAATCAGATCCCGCCGCCGACCGACGCCGACGTCGCCGCGCGCAGCCGACGGGCGCCCATGGACTCCGCCGCCCGGCGCGCCTTCGTGCGACGCTTCCTGCCCGGGCTCGCGCTGCTGCTCGTGGTCTACGTCCTGGCCACCGCCTTCCGCGACTACCGCGACAATTATGGCGCGGAGCTCTTCGCGGAGCTCGGCTTCGGCGCCACGCCGGCCATCTTCACGCGCACGGAGCTGCCCGTGGCCTTCGGCGTGCTGCTCGGCCTCGCGCTCTTGAACCTCTTCCGCAGCCACCGCGCGGGGCTCGTGGCGGCCTTCGGCCTGATGCTCGCGGGGGCGCTGCTGCTGCTGGCGTGCGCACCTCTGCTCCACACGGGCGTGGTCGACGGCGCGGGCTTCATGCTCTTGACGGGGCTCGGCTCCTACCTGATCTACGTGCCCTACAACTCCGTGCTCTTCGAGCGCCTGATGGCGGCGACGGGCTCCGCGGGCACAGCCGTCTTCTCCATCTACCTCGCCGACTCTTTGGGCTATACCGGCTCGGTGGTGGCGCAGATCCAAAAAGACATCTTCGCGGCGAGCCAGAGCCGCCTGGCCTTCTTCGAGTCCTTCGTCTGGCTCTTCGGCTGCGTGTCGATCGTCGCCCTCACGCTCGCCCTCATCTACTTCCTGCAGCGCGTGCCCCGCGAGGCGCAGACGTGAACGAGGCCCTCGAAGCGCGAACGGCGGACGGCGTCACCCTGCGGGGTGAACTCTACCTGCCCCAAGGCGAACCAAAGGCGGCTGCGCTGCTGACGCACGCCATGTGGGTGGACCGACGCACGCTCGACAGGCCGCACGGAGCTGGGCTCGCCAGCGTGCTGACAGCGCGAGGCATCGCCTGCCTCAGCTTCGATTTGCGTGGACATGGCGAGAGCCGACCCTGGCCGCGCGAGGGTGCGCGCTTCGGCTACGACGCCTACGTGCTGGGAGACGCCCCGGCGCTCGTGAGGGCGGCGCGCGCGCGTTTCCCCAAGCTCGGGCTCGCCCACGTGGGCCACAGCCTCGGCGCCCACACGGCGCTGGTCGCCGCGGGCCTAGACCCGGGCTGCGCCCCCGACGCCTTCGTCTGCCTGGGCGCGAACCAGTGGCTGCCACAGCTCGAGCCGAGCTTCGCGCGGCGTCTCGAGAAGGGCGCCATCCTGAGCGCGTGGGCCGCCTTCAGCGCGCCCCGCGGACACTTCGACGCGCGCCCCCTGCGCCTGGGCAGCTCGGGTGTGCCCTGGGCCTATGTGCGGGACGTCCTGAGGCACTATGTCACGGGCCGCTACCGCAGCGCCGACGGCACGTACGACTACCTCGCGGCCTTGGGTCGCGTGCGCGCCCCCGTGCTGGCGGTGCTCAGCCAGGGCGACACGCTGATGGCCCACCCCGACGCTGGCGCGCGCTTCCTGCAGCTCGTGGGCAGCCGCGATCGCACGCTGCGCGTGATCACCGCGGCCGAGCTGAATCCAGCGCCCAACCACATGCAGCTGGTGATCGATCCGCGCATGGCGCCCGTGTTCGAGGAGTGCGCCGACTTCATCCTGAAGCGCCTGACGTGACGCGGCCATGCTGAGACGTATCTTCGGGACCCGGCGACGGCGACTGCTCGCCCTCTTGCTCCTGGGGATCGTCGCCCTACCCTTCGGCATGCATCGCCTGCAGCGCTTCCTCACCTACCCGGCCTACCTGACGCGCGGCCTGGATCGCTCGCTGGCGGACGTGGCGAGACTCGAGCGCTGGCGCCTGGACACGGACGAGGGCGTGGTCGAGGCCCTCTACCTGCGCGCCGAAGACGCGAGCGCCGAGCATCCGGCCCCAGCCGTGATCTTCCTGCACGGCAACGGCGAGGTCGTGGAGCAGTGGGTGGAACCCCTCGAAGGCTATCGTCGCCTCGGCGTCTCCGTCTTGATCCCCGAGTACCGCGGCTACGGCGGCTCCGCCGGTCACCCCAGCGAAGACGCCATCGTGGCGGACGCCGTGGCCTTCCGCGACAGGCTGGCCGCGCTCCCGGAGGTCGACGCCGAGCGCATCGTCTACCACGGCCGCTCCCTCGGCGGCGGCGTCGCGGGCGCCTTGGCCGCGCGACGCCCTCCCGCCGCGCTCGTGCTGATGAGCACCTTCAGCTCCCTGGACGAGATGGCCAGCCGCTACCTCGTGCCCCGCTTCGTCGCGAAGGCGCTGCTCGGCGACCACTACCGCACGCTCGACGTGGTGCGCGAGCGGCGCTTCCCGACGCTGGTGATCCACGGTGACCGCGATGGCGTCGTGCCCTACGCGCAGGGTCAGGCCCTGGCCGAGGCGGCCGACGCGCGCCTCGTCACCTACCGCGCCGGCCACAACGACTGCCCTCCCGACTGGCCCGTGCTCTTCCTGGAGTTGCAGCGCTTCCTGCGGCAGGCGGGCGTCTTGCCCGGCGAGCTCGGCGTCGAAGAAGAGCCTCCATGAGGCGCGCGCTCGCGCCTCTGATCTGGGTGCAGATCGGCGTCGGCCTGCTCGGTTTCGCCGGGCTCGTCTACGTCGGCGTCGCGCGCGGGCGCCCGGAGCTCTTCGCGGTCGCGGGCATCGCCCTCGCGGGCTGGATCTTCGTCAACCTGCGTCGACCGCTGCGCGTCTGGCGTGCGCTGAAGCGACCCTTCCCCGAGACCTACCGCGCGATCCTCGAGCGGCGCGTGGTCTTCTATGGGCTGCTCGACGCGACCGAGCGCGCGCGCTTCGAGAAGAACGTGCAGCGCTTCTTGGCCGAGTACCGCATCCAAGGCGTGGCGGGCGTCGAGCTGGACGACACGCTGCGCGTGCTGACGGCGGCGGGCGCGGCCATGCTGGTCCACGGCCGACCCGAGTGGGACTACCCGGCGGTGCGCGACGTGCTGATCTATCCGGACCGCTTCGACGACTCGTACCAGGTGGGCAAGCAGGGCAACGTGCTGGGCATGGTGCACGGGCAGGGCCCGATCCTGCTGAGCGCAAAGGCTCTGAGGCGCGGCTTCAGCAAGGAGAGCGACGGCATGAACGTGGCGCTGCACGAGATGGCCCACGTGATCGACATGGCCGACGGACTCGCCGACGGCGTCCCCGACGACCTGGGGACCAACGCCATCGCGCCCTGGCTCGAGCAGATGCGTCCCGAGATGCAGCGCGTGAAGAAGCACCGCTCCATGCTGCGCGACTACGCCGGCACCAACTCCGCCGAGCTCTTCGCCGTGGCCACGGAGGCCTTCTTCGAACGCCCGCGGCGCATGCGGGACAAGGAGCCCGAACTCTACGCCGCCCTCGAACAGCTCTACGGCCTCGATCCGGCGCGGCTGTGCGAAGACGCCGCCACACGCGTGCTATAGAGGCCGCGTGAAGAAGTTTCTCGTCGGGCTGCGCTCGGTCGGCATCCTCTTGGGGGTGTGGCTCGTGCTCGCGCTGGTGGCTCTGGTGGCGGGCGTGTTCCCGAGCGTGCGATTCGGCAGCTCATCCACGACGACGCACAGCTCCACCGAAACCGCAGATGCGGGCACCGAGGAC
>JAADHO010000268.1 GCA_013151775.1 Deltaproteobacteria bacterium
GGAAGCCTATCTGGAAGGCCTCGGTCAGCTCCGTGATCAGGAACGAGGGGAGCAGCACGAGCAGGTCGTCGCGGCCCACGTCGCCGCGGTGTTCTGGGGCGCGCACGTGGCGCGCGAGGTTCCAGAAGAGGCGCGTCTCGCGGGCGCCGGCGTTGCGACGCAGAAAGCCGCGCACGGGCTCCACGCCGAGGCGGAAGGTCTCGACCAGCGCGTCGAAGCTCTCGCCCTCGAGCGGGTGGTTCAGATCCACGCGCGCCGCCGCAGGAGCCGCCGCCTCTTGGATCTGCTCGCCCACGGGCGCCATCACGTAGAGGGTCAGGAGCACGCTCAGCGAAGTGATGACGAGCCCCGAGGGCACCTGCCCCGTCCCGAGCGCGTTGCGCAAGATGGAGAAGACCACGGAAATCTTCACGAAGCTCGTGGTCGTCATGAAGAGGAAGGGCAAGAGCGAGAGTGCGCCGAGCACGACCATCGACACGATGGGGTTGTTGCCGAAGGAGGTCTGCTGCGCGTCGGCCACCGACGGCACGAACAGCAGCACGCCCGCCGCCGCGAGCGCCAAGGTCTGTCCGAGCCGGATGCCCCTCGTCACGCGCGGACGATCACTCGGCGACGCGCGACGTGTCAACGTCCGCGATGCTCCACGAGCGCGGCTGCATGGGATCGGGGCGCTCCGCCGCGCTGTGTCTCGCGCGGCCACGGTCACGCTTGTCGGGCGCGCTGCCTGAGTTCACCCGCCAGTCGATCGTACTCCGAGGCTGGCAGCACGGCATCGAGGCGCTTGCATGCGTCTCGGCGAACCCAGCGCATGAGTTTGGCGAGGTTTGTCGTCTGAGTGGCGACGGCAGCCTCTTCGGCTAGGTCCGCGAGCTTGGCAAAGGGATGTAGCGCATTGCCCAGAGGATCACGGGCATGAGTGGCGACGTCAGAGAGGAAGGCGAGCCGCAGCATGACGAGCGACCAGCTCGCCAGCTCGCGATGGCGTCTCAAGGTGGGCTCCCCTTGGCTCCACCTGAGATCGTTGATCTGCAGGTCCGGCTCCCTCTCGAGGCGGTCCTGCCGGAGCCACCACACGAGATGCAGCCCACTCGTCCACGCGCCCTGACGTTGACTGCAGCGGAACACGTAGCTGCGGCCAAGGCTGAGCATCGCGAGTTCAGCTCTGGCGCCGAGCAGATTTCGAAGCTGCGCCAAAGCGCCAATCTTCGTGTCCAGCCGATTGAAGTCCACCACACTGCGACCGACCGGGTCCGATTCGAGCTCCTCGAGCTCTTTGCTGAGCGACGTCCCGTTGGCCGGAATGCACTCGCCGTCGCGTGCGACTCGGACGTAGACGATCCGGTCCTCAGGAAAGGTTGCGCGATGTGAGTTGGACTCCCTCTGTGCGGAGGCAAAGAGTAGGTCCTTGCGGCGTTGGCGACCACAGGTCGTCGCGTCAGCGGCGCGAAGTATGACCCGGTGCTCTGTGCAGTAGCCGACGCTTCCGCCAATGGGTCCGTACTGCAGCCCGTTGTACCAGCAGTTCGAACACGAAAGCAGCGGGCTCATCGCTTGCTCCAGACCGTGGAACACACGCAGACCACATCCTCCACATCAAGCTGTTCGAAATCCAGGAGGTGTTCGGAGTGTTGCTCCACCCGCTTGCGGGCCTGCATCACCTCATAGACGCTCGGCCAGGATGCCTTGCCCTTGCCTGGCCCCTTCAACAAGCCCAGCAGCTCCTTTCGAGACCAATGAACGACGCCCTGCTTCTTGGCCTCTTTCACTGAAGCCTCGTACACGCAGCCCTGCTTGCCCGCGAAGCGCTCCGCGACGCTCTGCGACTCGGTGGAGGACTGATAGGGGGTCTCTCGCCCGGAACCGCCAAGAAATAGGATGTGTCGGACCAGAGAATTGTCTGCGGAAGGAGCGGGAGGAGTCACACCTCCGGCATGATCGCCACGTAGCAGAGGATCCTTACTAGCCTTCCAGACCATCCTGTTCCATGTACGCTAGGCAGCGAGCGCGATCAACCACGCCCACGGCGGAAGACGGCGGAAGGGCGCAGCAAACCCAGCCGCGCAGACGATCACTCGGCGACGCGCGAAGTGTCAACGTCCGCGAGCTTCTCGATGGACACGGCGCTGACCTTGTACTCGGGGCAGCCCGTGTACTCGTCGACGGCTTGGCCAATCAGCAGGTTGGTGCGCGTCTCGGGGAAGTGGAAGGTCATGAAGACGGTGCCGGGTTTGCTCGCCCGCGTGACCTCCGCCTCCACCTCGATCTGTCCACGGCGCGAGCGCACGCGCAGCCTGTCGCCGCTCTTCACTCCGAGGCGTTTGGCGTCCTTGGGGCTGATGCGCAGGCGCTCCATGGAGGCCGCGTACAGCTCGACGACGGGCGTGCGCCGCGTCTGCGTGCCGACGTTGTAGTGGAAGAGCTGCCGGCCCGTGGTGAGGAAGAAGGGGTAGTCGTCGTCGGGCAATTCGCCGGGCTCCTGCCAGGGCGCGCCGACGAAGAGGGCGCGACCGCGCAGGAAGTCGCCGCCCTCGTGCACGATGGTGGTGCCGGGATCGTCCGCGTCGCGGCAGGGCCACTGCAAGAAGGCGCCCTCCCCTTCGAGGCGCGCGTAGGAGACGCCGCGCCAGTTGGGCGAGAGGCCCGCGAGCTCGTCCATGATGGCCCCGGAGTCGGGGGACTCGCCGAAGCCCAAGCCCCGGCCCATGCGCTCGGCCACGCGCGCGGCGATGTGACCGTCGGGCAGCGTCCCGGGCAAGGGCTCGAGGGCCTTGCGCACGCGTTGAATGCGTCGGTCGGAATTGACGAAGGTGCCATCCTTCTCCAGGAACGTAGCGCCGGGAAAGACGACGTCGGCGAAGTGCGCCGTCTCGCTCATGAAGATCTCTTGCACGACCAAGAACTCCAGCGCCTCGAGGGCGGCGGTGACGTGCTCCGTGTCGGGATCGGACTGCGCCACGTCCTCCGCTACGATCCACATCGCTTTGAGCGTGCCAGCGCAGGCGGCGTCGAACATCTGGGGAATCGTCAGGCCCACGTCGCTCGGCGGAGTCACGCCCCAGGTCGCCTCGTGCTCCGCGCGTGCGACCTCGTCCGTGACCAAGCGGTAGTCGCTGAAGACGTTGGGCAAGGCGCCTACGTCGCTCGCCCCCTGCACGTTGTTCTGGCCGCGGATGGGGTTGGTGCCCGTGCCGAGGCGACCCATGTTGCCGGTGGCGAGGGCCATGTCGATCAGCCCGAAGACGGCGTTGCTGCCATGGCCCGCCTCCGTGACGCCGAGGCCCCAGAGGATGGTGGCGCGATCGACGGACGCATAGAGGCGCGCCGCGCGGCGGATCTGCTCGGCGGGCACGCGGCTGATGCCCTCGGCCCACTCGGGGGTGCAGCTCTTCACGGCCTCGCGCGCGCTCTCCACGTCCTCCGTGTGCGCGGCGATGAAGTCCGCGTCGACCAGCTCCTCGGCGAAGATCACGTGCAGCAGCGCGTTGACGACGGCCACGTTGCTGCCCGGCGTCAGCGCCAAGTGCTCGTCGGCCAGCGCGGCGAGCTCCGTCTCCCGTGGGTCGAGCACGATGAGCTTCGCGCCGGCGAGGGTGGCCTGCACGATGCGCGCGCCGAAGACGGGGTGCGCCGCCGTGGGGTTCGCGCCGACGATCAGGATGCAGTCGGTGTGCTCCACGTCCTGAAAGCTGTTGGTGCCGGCGCCCGTGCCCAGGGCCTTGCCGAGGCCGTAGGCGCTCGGGCTGTGGCAGACCCGCGAGCAGTTGTCGATGGAGTTGGTGCCCATCACCGTGCGCGTGAACTTGCTGAAGAGGTAGTTCTCCTCGTTCGTGCAGCGCGAGGACGAGATGTTGGCGAAGGCGCCCGCGCCGTGCTCGTCGCGGATGGCGGCGAGGCGCGTGGAGACGAGATCGAGGGCCTCGTCCCAGCTCGCTTCGCTATAGCTGCCGTCGTCTTGGCGAATCAGCGGGCTCGTCAGCCTGTCGGCGTGGCGCGCGTAGTCGTGGGCGAAGCGGCCCTTCACGCAGGCGTGTCCGTGGTTGGCGGAGCCCTTGGGCGAGGGCTCGATCATCGCGATGGCGTCACCCACGACGTGGGCGTTCAGCGTGCAGCCCACGCCGCAGTAGGCGCAGGTGGTGGAGACGACCTTCTCCGCGGCGCCGTAGCTGCGCGCACCGCGATCCTCGATGGCGGCGACCGGGCACTCCACGGCGCAGGCGCCACAGCTGCGGCAGTCGGCCTCGGCCATGCCCGTGTCGTCGCCGGCGATCACGCGGGTGTCGAAGCCGCGCCCCGCCATGGCGAGCACGAAGCTGCCCTGCAGCTCGTCGCAGACGCGCACGCAGCGCCCACAGGCGATGCATTTGTCCATCTCGAGCTTGAGGAAGGGGTGGGTGTCGTCGCGCGGCGGGTTGTGCGTCGTCGGCGTCGGGTAACGCACCTCGCGGAAGCCCACCTCGGCGGCCACGGTCTGAAGCTCGCAGCGATTGTTGGCGGAGCAGCCGAGGCAGTCGAGGGGGTGGTCGCTGACGATCAGCTCCACGATGTTCTTGCGCAGCCTGCGCAGGCGATCCGACTGCGTGTGGATGGATGCGCCCTCGCGCGCGGGCGTGTGGCAGGAGGCCACGGGGCGACCGCCGTCGACCTCGACCAAGCAGACGCGACAGGCGCCGTAGGGCTTCAGCGCGTCGGAGTTGCAGAGGGTGGGCACGTGGGCGCCGGCGGCGCGCGCGGCGTCGAGCAGGCTCGCGCCCTCGGGCACGCTCACCTTCTGGCCGTTGACCGTCAGCGTGAGGGAGGCGCGGGTGGATTCAGTCGGGGCGGTCATCGGGAGGCCTCCTCGCCGGCCAAGAGGGCGGGCACCTCGGCGTCGGGGATGT
The DNA here is from genome assembly GCA_013151775.1 of Deltaproteobacteria bacterium. Classification (GTDB taxonomy): domain Bacteria; phylum Myxococcota_A; class Polyangia; order Polyangiales; family Houyiibacteriaceae; genus JAADHO01. Next base: position 4,878 of record JAADHO010000268.1, read on the forward strand.
GTTCGCGGAAGGCGTGGATGAAGTTCGTCATCAAGAGATCGATGGGCGTGGGGATAGCGCCACCGAGGGCGCAGAGGGAGCCCACGCGCATGGTCTCGCTCAGCTCCGAGAGCAGCTCGAGGTGGCTCTGATCGCCACGGCCTTCGAGGATCTCGTCGAAGAGCTCGACGCCGCGCACGGAGCCGAGGCGGCAGGGGAAACACTTGCCGCAGCTCTCCACGGCGCAGAAGCGCATCAGGTCGCGCCCGAGACGCACGAGGTCGGTCTGCTCCGAGAACACGACGACGCCACCGTGTCCGAGCATGCCGCCGGCCGCGGCGAGGTCTTCGAAGGTCAGCGGCAGATCGAGGTCGCCCTCGCCGTGCACGCCGCCGAGGGGGCCGCCCACCATGGCGGCGCGGAAGCTCGCGCCCTCGGCCATGCCCCCCGCGTGATCGAAGAGGAGCTCGCGCAGAGTGACGCCGAGGGGCAGCTCGTAGAGGCCCGGGCGGGCCACGGCGCCGCCCACGCTGAAGAGCTTCATGCCGCGGCTCTCGCCCTTGCCGAAGGCGGCGAAGGCCGCGCCCCCTTCGCGCCCGATGAAGGGCATGCAGGCCAGAGTCTCCACGTTGTGCACAGCCGTGGGCGCGCCCCTGTAGCCCTGCTCGGCGGGATAGGGAGGCTTGGGGGAGACCTGCGCCGGCACGCCCTCGAGGCTGCGCAGAAGGGACGTCTCCTCGCCGCAGATGTAGGCGCCGTGGCCGCGCACGAGGCGTACGTCGAAGCCGAAGCCGCTGCCGAGGATGTCGCCGCCGAGCAGGCCGGCCTCCCGCGCCTCGTCGAGAGCCTCGCGCATGATCTTCCGGGCCCGTGGGTACTCGCCGCGCAGGTAGAAAAAACCCTCGGAGGCGCCGCAGGCGAAGGCCGCGAGCAGCATGCCCTCGATCACCCCGTGGGGGTCACGCTCCATCAGCTCCTTGTCGATGAAGGCGCCGGCGTCTCCCTCGTCGGCGTTGACCACGAGGTAGCGTACCCCCTCCGGACAGGCCGCTCCGCTCACCGTACGCAGCTTGCGTCCTGCCGGGAAGCCGGCGCCTCCCCGCCCGCGTAGCTTCGAGGCGTCGAGCTCGTCGAGCAGCCAGGCGGGGCCCTCAGCCAAGGCGCGCACGAGCCCAGCGTAGGCGCCGCCGGCGCGCGCGGAGGCGAGGTCATTGCCCGCGGCGAAGCGCGAGAGCAGGACGCTGCGGGAAGCGTCGTCGGGCAGCGCCACGTAGTTCTCGGGCTCGTCGAGTTCGGGCGCCTCGCCCTTCTGAAGCGCCGACACGAGCGCCTGCTCGGCGTCGCCCTCGAGGGAGAAGACGCGCTCGGCGCCGCCCTCTTCGAGCCCACGCCCTTCGAGCCCACCCCATTCGAGCACAGCGTTGGGTCCTTGGCCGCAGTAGCCGAGGCAGGTCGTCTCGCCGACCTCGACCTCCACGTCAGCCTTGGCGAGCGCCTGCTCGAGGCGCGCCTGCGTCGCCGCCCCGCCGCGCGCGGCGCAGCCCTCGCCGTTGCACAGGGAGAGCCTGCGCTCCGCCGGCACGTCGGGCGCGAGCTCGTCGTAGAACTCGGCCACGGAGCGCACGAGGGCCTTGGGCAGACGCATCTCCTCGGCCAGCGCCGAGATATCCGCGGGCGTGATCACGCCCTTGTCGACGCGCAGGCGGGAGAGCCTGTCGTAGACGGTCTCGCCTTGGCCGAGGAAACGATTCTGGAGCGCGATCAGATTGGCCGACATGGGCGCATCCTCGCCCAGGTCGCGAAGTGGACGCAAGGCGCGTCGAGGGATGACGAGGGATGACGAGGGATGATGCCGGGACGGCGCGAAAGACAATGACTTCGGCGAGCAGGCCGGTCATCATGGGCGCCGAACGGTCGCGCCCGGTTGCAAGGGCTAGAACGCTACGAAGGGAGCCCAAGGGGAAGGCACGAGGCGCAGGACACCGCGCGATCGAAGGACGGACGCCAGGTGACCCGAGCGTAGCCAGACCGGGCCTCCGAGACACTCACCACGGAGAACCGACGATGCCAGCTGCAGTGGAAATATCTACCATCGTGTGTGCCTTTGCCGCCTTGGCGAGCCTCGCATCCTTTGCCTTTGGGACGTCGATTGAAGGCCTGCGCGCGGCGAGGGCCATCTTCCTGCTGATACCGAGTCTGTCGCTCCTCACGATCGCCGTATCAGGACGAAAGTCGGGCTGGCTGCTTTCGGCCAGATTCTTCAGCCTGTTGACGCTGTCGCTCGCCATCTACGGCGCCGCGGTGCATACCGGCGTGTACCCGTCGTCTGGGATCGCACGCCAGCCGTCGCTGATGGTCGCCCTGCTCGCCTCCGCATGGGCGGCGGCCACGCTACGCCACGGGGACGGGAAGCCGCAAGTGTAGCGGCGCGACTGCACAGACCTTCCAGACTCCTATCGCTGCGCGTGCAGTGCGAATTTCGAAGCGCCGGCGGCGGGCGGTACCCTCTACGCGGACCCCCGTCTGACGTCTCTAGAGCCGTCCGAGCGAATGCTCAGCCCGGCCTTCTCCACCAGACACGCTCACCTATCGACTCGCCCTACCCGCAGGGCAGACGAGTGCGGCCTTCACGCCGAGTGTCGCCTATGCCGAGCGTGCCATAATTCGGGTCGCGGATGTGTTCTGACCGAGGCGCCGGCTCACGCTACATCGAACACGCAGACGGCAGACTCCAGCCGCTGACGGTCAACGTGCCCAGGGCGGTGTTCGAATCGTCTTCGAGGTAGGTGGCCTCCAGACGCAGAATGAGTTCCGTCTCCGTGGGGCATACGGAACCGCTGGTGATCTCCCAGCAGAGTTCGCCCGTCGGCGAAGTCGGGCGGATCGCGGAGAAATGCCACGAGGTGTCCAGGTAGTCCTCGAAATTCGCCAAGCCGTAGGTGGTGCGTGGGTGTCCCGTGATGTCGATGCTGCTGCCATCGGCCATCGAGGCTTCGACACGCATCCCAGGACAGACGACCAGCCCGCCGGGAGATTCGAGCCGCTCGCGCACCGTCAGCGAGACCGTGTCGGGAACGAAGCGGAGCGACTCGACCGCCGACGCCGGGTGGACGATTCGGAGATCGCTGCAACGGCCGCCGAAGCATCCTCGGATATCCGTCTCCCCTGGAGCGGTCGGACAGAAGAGCGCGGGGTTTCCGGATTCGGTCAGCATGAGGTCGGGACCGAGCGCCTCCCAGGTGTAGTCGCGCTCCATCTGGAAGTTGCCGAGGGACGTGTAGAGATCCTCTTGCATGATCCCCGTCATCAACACACGGAAGCAGCGGCCCGTCACGGAGCGCGCGTCCTCGACCTCCGTGCTGCTGAGCCCCGGGAGACTGGAGCTGGTCTGGGGCAGCACACGCAAGGAGAAGGGGCCGAGCTCGGCCACGTGGGACGGCAGGCCATATCGGATCCGGAAGCTGCTCATCCCGGCAGCGGTGCCGACGATGGCCTTGCCCCAGGGCCGTCCGGGACGGTCGATCGCCTCGGCGATCGGATCGGCCACCACGACCTCGACCGTGCTCGGAGCGGCTCGCATGGAGGGTTCAGAAGAGACACTGGCGCCCGCAGCATCGACGACGTGGCCGGCATACGATCCCCCGAGCCCGACAGCTCCGTTGACGATCGTCGTGAACAGGGACGCCACCCCGCTCAGGAGATCCACTTCCATTCGGTAGGGCTGCGTCTGCGTCCGAATCGCACCCACGAGGCGCATGCCATCCCGCTCGTAGCTCACGCGAACGGTCGTCTCCCCCTCCGCGACTCCGATCACGCCCACCAGGGAAACTCCCCAATCGCCGTACGCGCGGCAGTCCGACGCCGGTGCGGGCTGCGCCACTGCGACGTCTTCGACCTCGACGCGTAGGCCCGACGATACGGCCTCCCGGGTTCCATCGCCGTGGATGATCTGGGCCCGCATGCAGCGGATCCCCCCCGGGAAGTTCTGGAGAGGGACCTCACCGCGCAGGCCCTCGACGATCAGCGTGTCTCCTGGCCGGATCACAGGTCCGGAGTCTGGCGAACCGGCATCCGCAGTGCCCGAATCCAGAACGAAGGCGTCCGGCGCAGCATCCACCCTCGCTGCATCCGTGGCGCCCGAGTCTGACATGCCCTCGGGATCGGAGCCTCCGCACCCGAACACCCCGAGCGCACAGACGCATGTGAACAAGACTTTCCCGGTTTGACCGTGCATCATATCTCCCGCCCGTTTCGGCTCGAGTTGTGAGCTGCCTGTTGCCTCCGAGACCCCGGTCATTCACGCTGCCATCGTAGTGGCATTGCCTATATCTTGGCTTGCAAGAGAATCTTCATCTTCGTGTTGAATACTCTTAGGACGGCCTGCGTCTATGCAGCCCCTGTCGCCCCGCAACGCTCTAGGATCAATTTATGACGTTGTCCGCTCGTGTCTGCAGCTGCTTCGTTTTCCTCATGTCGTTCTCCGGTTGCAAAGGCACGAATGACCCGTCCAGCGACGCGGCGACCGCAGACGCGGACCCTCAGCTCAGCGCGGCACCACCGCGAAATTGGGATAGCCTGAGTAGTCGGGCTGCACCGGGCGCGCGATGAATCGCTCCCAGCCTTCGCGCGCGAGGGGTAGCCCCGACTCGACCGCCACCGCGAGGGCCGGCTGCATGTTGGAGGGATAGCCCGTGGGCGAGGAGGAGTAGCCCGTCATCTCGCCCTCCCGTAGGTCCAACATCGTGGCCATCTCCGGTCCGGCGCAGTCGAGACCGACGTACTCCGGGAATTGCGCTCGAAAGGCTTCGCTGAGATCGGCGTAGAACGGGTCGTCCGCCGTGGGTCGCACGCCGAGGCTGTAGGTCGCGGCAAAGATCCAGCAGTATCCCGGATCCGTCATGCGGCCGATCACGAAGCGCGCCTTCCAATTCAACATGGGGCGCCAGCCGTCGAATCCCATGGCCACCAGCTGACCCATCGTCCAGGTGAAGAAGTCGTCCTGCCAGGGCGCCATGCCCGCACCGTCGTCGTAGGCGAAGCGGTTCATCACGCCGAGCGGGTTCGGCTCGTCCATCACGTAGGCTTGCTCGTAGTAGGCGCGGTTGTTGTCGAGCTTGTCGAGGTAGTAGCTCTTCAGCGTGTCCTCGTCGGGCGTGATGTAAGCGGCGTAGCCGAGCGTGCGCAGGGACCAGGCCTGAGCCCGGACTTGGTTCGGGTGCAGCAAGCCTTGCTCGCGGTCACGGTAGCCGGGGTTGGTGCGGAGCAAATTCCAGTTCGTCCAGAATTGCAGCTCCTCCAGGAAATAGTGATCGCCGGTCACCACATAGGGCAGGTAGGCGAGCGAGGGTTGATGCGCGCTGTCGGGGCTGTAGGGTGTGCTGCACTCCCCGGCGCAGTCGGGGAAGAGCTCGGAGCGCCCCGTGTCGGGGTTGACGGCGTCCCCCGGATTGCCGAGCAAGGTCATGTAGGGGTAGTCGTCGAGGGACACGGGCCGGTCCGTGCCGCGGTCTCGGTAGTGGATGGGCCAGCTCCCCGCGAGCTCACCGATGCCGAGGGCGACGGTGCGCGCGCGGGGATCCTGACTGAGCAGGAAGAGCGCGTCCCACAGGTGCAGCGGGCCGATGTCCCGATGAGCGCCCGTGCTGGGCATGTAGGGCTCGACCGGGCCGATCTGCATGGGCCCGGTCTCCGCCGCGGCCCAACCTTCCGCCAACTCGACCAGTCGCGACTCGGGCACCTCGAGCGCGGCGTCGAAATTCGGCAGCGCTCCGGTGGACATCAGGTAGCTGGCGTCGAGGGCGACATCCACCTGCGGATCCGGTCCCCAGTAGAAGACGCGCCGCCAACGCGCTTGGCGATAGTGCTCGAGGCCAGTCTCGCTCAGCACCTCGTCCCCGGCGACGTTGACGCTGAGGTCGTAGCGGAAGTTCTGTGGCTCGGCCTCGTAGGTCCAGTCGTTCTCGACGCTGACGCCCACGCGTACGCGCTCTACGGCGGTGTGGGCGCGGATCTCGAAGCGCGCCATCAGGTGCGGATGCGCCGCGCCCGAGGCGTCGCGCAGCGGCACGGCCACCAGCCACTCGGTCGCGTAGGGGCCGCTGAGCCACAGGCGGCTCGCGTCCGCCGTCAGGCCCTCGCGGGCAGACGCCGTGTAGACCTTGCCGCCGACCTTCACGCGGACGGTCGTCTCGAACCCGCGCGCCATCACGTCGGCCACGGCGATGGACTCGCTCGGCGTCGGCTCCTCGCTGCTCACGAGCTCGACCTCGAAGGGCGTGCCCGCCTCGAGCCGAGGGACGTCGAGGGTCAAGATCGCGTGTCTCAAAGAGCCGTCAGCGTGCTTGGCCTTGACGTCGACCTGCAGCGGCAGGGCGTCGCCAGCGTGACGCGCCGCCACTGTCGCGCCCGCGGGGATGTCCCCGGGCCGGAAGACCTGACCAAAGGTCACGGGCAGGTCGGTCCCCGAGCCACGCAGCGCGACGGTGGTGACGGTGGAGCCGAGGGCCGGAGGGACGTAGGCGTCGGGACGTGGGAGCTGCGCGTCTGTGGGCAGGATCCCCGCGTCCGCGCTGCCCCCATCGTCGCCACAGCCCACGAGCGACGAGACGACCAAGAGAGCCATCATCCCAGTCAACGAACGAAATCCATTCAACATCCATACATCCTATATCAAGCGCCGACGATCTTCAATAGCGGGCAATAGCGGCGAGCACAACCGATGACACCCGCGGACAATCGGAGCACGTCCATGATGCTTTGACATTCTTGCACACCGGCAACAGACGTGTAACTACCAAGGATGCGCGATGCATACCATGCGTATAGTGGAGTCGCTCATGGAGTCCCGGACGCACAGGCGATGAGAATTTGACAGGCGGGAGCAGTGTAGACTACGCAGGGGTCGGCGCCGATAGCCTCCATGCAGGCCTCGAGTTCTCCCACCGTTGCCTCACAACTCGCGGGCACACTGCCTACGGAGGCTTCGCAATCGGCCACGGTCTGAGTCGTGACATCGCCGTCGGGACAGCTCACCACGACGCCCGCGCCCCCAGCAGCCATGATCGCCCAGCTACAAAGCTGTGAAACCTCCGGCGAGCTGAGGTCCACGACTCGCTTTGAGGCAGCCAGGCCCGAGCCTCCTGCTGCGGCGTCGCTACCGCCAGCATCCATGGTTGAAGAGGTGGAGTCGCGCCCACAAGCAAGCAGTATGACCATGGACATGATGGCCAGAATATGGATAGCTAACGTGCGTTTCATAAGATTTTCCAAGTTGATTGCATTTGGATGTGCAAGTATTCAATATGCCTATGTTTCGAGGAGAGCAGAACTAGATCGCATCGCTCCGGCATAACCATAACATGACTATAGTTGTGGTATGATTGTGTGCGCAGTTAAATTACACTAGAACACGTAGACTGCACCCGCTCTAAGTGCGCTGTTGTCAGCCTGGATCCCGTCGACGCCGGTTGCGTTGGAGGACTCCTGGTATGCGCTCACCGCGAGGGTCGAAGCGTCTCTGGAGAGCGCGAGGGTGAAACCGAACATGTCTGAGGCACTCGTGTTGGAAGCCTTGACGTAGGCCACTTGGGCCCAGCTTGTCCCACTGCGTGCGAAGACATAAACAGCGCCTGCATCACTGACACTGTCGTCCGCTTCGTCCCCGCCGATGCCGGTGGCGCTCGAGCTCTCGCCCTCCGACCCGATGGCGAGCGTCGAACCGTCCGATGAGAGCGCTAGCGATCTGCCGAAGTAGTTGGAACTCCCGGTGTTGGAGGCCTTGACGTAGGCCTGTTGCGACCAGATCGCGCCTGCGCGTGTGAAGACATAGACGGCACCCGCGTCGTATGTGTCTTCACTCCATTGGTCTCCGTCGATCCCTGTAGCGTTCGAGTCCTCGTACCGAGCCCCGACTGCGAGGGTGGAGCCATCTGCTGATAGTGCGAGACCTCGTCCGAAATTATCGTCGCGATCAGTGTTCGACGCCTTGAGATACGCTTGCTGCGTCCAGCGGGTGTCCATGCGCGTGAAAACGTATACGGCGCCAGCAAGGCTGACAGTGTTATCGGCCTGGTCTCCGTTGAGTCCAGTGGCACTCGAGTCCTCTCCGGACGCCCCAACGGCTAGAGTCGAGCCATCTGCCGAGAGCGAAAGGGCTACACCAAAACGGTCACGGACTTCGGGGTTGGAGGCCTTGAGGTACGCTTGCTGCGTCCAGGTCACTCCGGTGCGCGTGAAAACGTAGACCGCTCCCGCTGCCCATGCGCTGTCGTCGGCCTGATCTCCGCCGGCACCCGTGGCGCTCGATGACTCCCCCCATGCGCCAACGGCCAGGGTCGAGCCATCCGTCGACAGTGCCACCGCGCAACCAAACCTGTCGCCTGAACCAGTGTTCGAGGCCTTGATGTAGGCTTGCTGTGTCCACATCGTACCTGAGCGCGTGAAGACATAGGCGGCGCCCGCCAATACCAGGTCGCGGTTGGTCTGATCGCCGCCCACGCCGACGGCGCTCGATGGCTCCGCCCATGCGCCGACAGCCAGGGTCGAACCATCTGCCGAGAGCGATAGACGGTCGCCAAAATGCTGTAACCTGCTGGGGTTGGAGGCCTTGAGGTAGGCCTGCTGCGACCACTCCGAGCCTGTCCGTGTGAAGATGTAGACGGCTCCTGCGCCGCGCAGGCTGTCGTTGGCTTGGTCCCCGTCGACGCCGCTCGCGTTGGACGCCTCGTACTCCGCTCCGATCGCGAGCGTCGAGCCATCGGCGGACAGCGCCACGGCCCAGCCGAACTCGTCGCCTGCGCCCGTATTCGAGGCCTTGAGGTAGCTGCTGCCACGGCTCATCAGCACGCTGTACGCGCGCGTCGCCCCGGCTTCGGTCAGCACCGAAGTGCGCACCGGCATGGGCGCGAAGTCGGTCAGGGTCAGCGGCGCCGAAGGCGTGCCCGACGCCACGAGGTCTCCGTTGACGCGGATCGCGGCGCGATCGGGATAGGCGACGCTTGGGGTCAGAGTCACACTCGTCAGCCCGGCTGGCAGAGTGAGTCGATACGTTCGCAATCCCGGACTGAAGGTCGGGCTGAGGACAGCCGCCGACGGCTCGAGCGACCGGAGGGAGGGGTCTGCGTAGAGGCAGCTCTGGCCCGCGGCAGTCGCCGCGAAGCCCGAGACACAGCGGCAGCGAAAAGAGCCCGGGAGGTCCATGCATGCCGTCACCACCATGGCGTCACCACATGGCGCACCCTCGGTGCATTCGTCGACGTTGACGCACGATCCGTCCAAGAGTCGATAGCCGGCAGCGCAGGGAGGGCAGACCCCTTCGGCGACGTCGTCGAGGCCGTCGCAGTCGTTGTCCTCCCCGTCGCAGACCTCGACCGCTTCGGGGTTCACGCTGGCCTTGGCGTCGTCGCAGTCGTCCCCACCACAGTCGACCGAGTCGTAGCCATCGCCGTCGGCGTCGCCGCTCACGTCGCACATGGTCTGGCAGCTGGCGGTCGCCTCATCACAGCGTTGACCGTCGGTGCATGGAGCGTCGGCTGGCACGCAACCGCCCAAGCTGGCGCGTGGATCGTCCGGTATGCAGCGTTCGGAGCCATTGCAGAAGACACCGTCGTCGCACTCGCTGTCCGAACCGCAGGCGGCCAGTGCATCCGAGTCGATCATCGACGCATCGGTCGCGCCGTCCGGGGTCGACGGTCCCGAGCCGCAAGCGACAAGCACAAGTGATATGCCTAACAATGCATTCTGGAGCATGGCCCGTTCGACGCGGCCAGCTTCTGAGTATTCAGTCACGCGGTCGAGGCAGGGATGAGGTTCCGGCGCTTCTCTGGCCGGCCTCTTTCGGCCGGAATCGTGAATAGACCGTGGCGCGCCGCGTCGAAGGCGCCATGTCTCGGAACATAGGGTTGGCAGTCGCCGTGATCCTCGCGGCGTGCGACGGGGCTCCGGCTGTATCGGACGGAGCGCCGGACGCGGCCATCGCGGACAGCGGGTCGGACACGGCGGCGGCCGACGGGGCGGAGGCGTGCTCGGGCGAGGACGGACTCCGACGCCATGGGCTGGCTCTCCGCGGTATGGGGTCAGCCCGACTCGAGAACGACCCTGTCCACATCGCCCTGGTCGACGAAGCCGGGAGCGTGCTTCGAGAAGCGCTCTCTCCGATCGAGGGTGGAGCCTTCGCGGTGTCATGGCCGTGCGCGCTCTTGGAAGGTGCCAACTACCGCCTCTACTACTACGTCGATACCTCCGGGGACGAGCTCTGCTGCGGCGAACCCTCCGGCTATGTCGATGTCGCTACCGCAGAGGCCGACATCTCCTTGGAACTCGCGCCACTTGGGCCGGTCTCGTACGAGCCCACCGCCTGCGGCCACTTTGCCAATCCGATCGCCCTCGAGCCTGGCAGCTATCAGATCACGAGCACCACCGATGGGCGAAATCATGGACAGGTAACGTTGCTGTCTACGCCTGCTGGGAACCTGCTCCTGAAGACCTTCATCTCCGGATGCAGCGCCAACGCGAGCTGCGCGCAATCGATCCGCGGCGCCTACGGCGAGTGCGGCAGACCTCTATGCGTCGGCCGTGATGGGACCATCAGTTCGGTCATGGAGAGTGGGCGCCGAGGCATGGCCACGATCATCTCACTCGCCGGGACGGTGGAGGACGGCGCTACGTCAGCGAGGCTGCACCTCACGGGGCGCGTCTCCGCTGGAGAGGGTTGGTGCTGCAGCCAGGAAGGCGATGTGCTCCTCGAGCGCACGTCGTTGGACGTCGCGGGATGCGAATAGGAGAACGGAGCATTCCTGTCATCCATCTGAGCCGCGGTGAGGAACTCCAGGGGTGCTAGGCTCGCGAAATGAATTCGGCTCGTCTCCAGATCTTCGCTTGCCTCCTGATGATCCAAGTCAGGTGATCTGCTGGGGAATGGGCACGAGCGGTCGACTCGGGGATGGGACGGTGGGCATCTGGCATGACACGCCCGTGAACGTCTCGGGGCTCACGGACGCGGTGGAGGTCTCCGCTGGAGATTCTCACACCTGCGCGCGCCGCGTCTCAGGGCAAGTCGTCTGCTGGGGAAGCAACCTCTTCGGCAAACTCGGCGATGGAACCTCGGCTTCGCGAGCGGTGCCCGTCAACGTCGTGGGGCTCGCGGACGCCGTAGAGATCTCCGCCGGAGTCGCACACAGCTGCGCACGCCGAGCGTCGGGCCAGGTCGTCTGTTGGGGCTACAACGGGGACGGAGCCCTCGGGGATGGAATGATTGCCACGAGTAAGACGCCGGTCGACGTCATGGGACTCGGGGACGCCACTCAGATCTCAGTCGGCTGGGGCCAGTCTTGCGCGCGCCGCGCTTCGGGACAGCTCGTGTGTTGGGGAGCCAACAACCGCGGGCAACTCGGGGACGGAACGATGACGGCCCGGAGCGCACCCACGAACGTGTCTCCGAACTGAACACGGTGATTTGACGCGGCGCAATCGCGCGCAGTCGACGCCCAGTAGCTTGTGCGCATGAAGACATCGGGGGTCGTGGGCAGTCTGTTTCTCTTCATGGTCGCTTGCGGCGGAGGAGGAGCTGGCGAAGAAGATGCGGGAGACGGAGATGCGGGTGATGGTGGCGACGCGAGCGCAGCCTGCGTCGTAGACTCCGACTGCGACGACGGGCTCTTCTGCAACGGCGCCGAGACCTGCTCACCCACGGATCCAACGGCTGACGTGGATGGCTGCGCGCCAGCGGAGGATGCATGCCTCGCAGGCCAGACGTGCGACGAGAGCGCAGCGCGCTGTCTGACGGACTGTGACACTACGGGCGACGCCGACGGCGACGGCCACGACTCCATCGACTGCGAAGGCGACGACTGCGACGACGCCGACCCGAACCGCTTCCCCGGCAACACCGAGGTCTGCGACACGAGCAAGCACGACGAGGACTGCGACGCGACCACCTTCGGCTTCCGAGACTCGGACATGGACGGATACCCGGACGACGCCTGCTGCAACGTGGACGCAGCGGGCGTCGACGTGTGCGGCACGGACTGCCAAGACGCGATGCCCGGCATACACCCGACCGAAGCGGAGAGCTGCAACGGCATCGACGACAACTGCGACGGAATGATCGACGAGGGATTGACGCCGCAATTCTTTCACCCCGACTGCGACGGCGACGGCTTCGGCGCTACGGGGTCGGCGAGCGTCATGGGCTGCGGGGTGCCGGCGATGACGCCGAGCTGCACCACCCCGAGCGTCGCCGCCTCCTGGGCGCCCAACGACACGGACTGCGACGACCTGAACAGCAGCATCAACACGAGCACGTCCGAGGACTCCTGCAACGGCATCGACGACAACTGCGATGGTGAGCTGGCGATCGGAGAGGACTTCGACCGAGACGGGTTCGCGAGCGTGATGTGTGGCGGTACGGACTGCGACGACGGGAACGCGGCAACGTTCCCGGGCGCGGTCGAGGTCTGCGACAGGCTCGACAACGACTGCGGGTTAGCGGCAGATCCCGGAGGCGTGGAGCTCGCCGAGGACATGGACGGTGATGGACACGGACCTGCGGGGGCGGCTTGCGTGGGAGGGTTCGCCCTCGACGACTGCGACGACATGGACGAGACCTCCTTTCCGGGGGGCACGGAGGTCTGCGATGGCGCGGACAACGACTGCGACGGTGCGTTCGACGAGGAGCCTGATTCCATCGCCATATGCAGCTTGCCCCATGCCACGAGCTACGCTTGCAGCGCGGGCGCGTGCGCGCCCCTGTCGTGCGCCGCGCCATGGCGGGACTGCAATGGCTTGGCATCCGACGGGTGTGAGAGCGACACGGACAGCTCCCGGACGAACTGCGGCACATGCGGCATGATCTGCGCGCTGAGCTGCGAGTCGGCGCGCTGTGACGAGGCCATCAAGGTCGCCACCGGCTTCTCCCACACCTGCGCCCTGCGTGCTTCCGGTCGGGTCGTGTGCTGGGGCAACAACTCGAGCGGACAGCTCGGGGATGGGACCACGATCGCACACCACACTCCCGCGCCGACAGGGCGCGGTTTCGCCGCGATCAGCGCCGGACAGGACTTTACCTGTGGCCTGCTCAGAGTGGGATCCGGTGCCTGCTGGGGCAGCAACAGGAACGGGCGGCTCGGAGATGGGACCACGAACGATCGTCTCGTGCCGACGACGGTCAGGACGCTTAGGTCCTCCGGGCAGCTGAGTGCGGGCACCGGGCACGCCTGCGCGCTAAGGAGTTCCGGCAAGGTCTTCTGCTGGGGGGACAACAGCTTCGGTCAGCTCGGCGATGGCACGACCACGGATCGCGCAAATCCTACGCAGGTGCTCACCGGCGCGATAGCCATCGCTACGGGTGGTTCGTCCACGTGCGCCGTGTCGACAACGGGCATGGTGTCCTGTTGGGGGCTGAACTCTCAAGGGCAGCTAGGTGACGGAACCCTCGTCGATCGAAGTGTGCCGACCAAAGTTGGTGTATTCCCCGACGCGGTAGACATCAGCGTGGGCAACGGCCACACCTGCCTGCGTCTACGGACGGGCGAGGTCATGTGCTGGGGCAACAACTTCAGGGGACAGCTCGGCGACGGTACGACGGTGAACCGCTTGCTGCCTACGCCCGTGCCGGGTGTCGTCGGCGCGGCTCAGGTGCGGGCGGGATACCAACACAGCTGCGCGCGCCTCACCTCGGGACGGGTCATGTGCTGGGGGAGCAACTCCTCGGGGCAGCTCGGCGATGGCACCACGACCAACCGCTCCTCGCCCGTGACGGTCGCTCGACTAACCGACGCGACCGATATTGATCTCGGTGGCAGCCACAGCTGCGCCGTGCGTGCGTCCGGCCAGGTCATGTGCTGGGGCAACAACTCCGGCGGTCTGCTCGGCGACGGCACGACCACGCGGCGGCTGGTGCCCGTCAACGTCGCGCCGATGGGGCGCTGAGCGCGCACCAGCCCAGCGCCCTCCCGAGGCTCGCAGGAAGCGACGTGGTCCCCCGATGAAGCGATGCTAGCCTGCCGGCATGACACGAATGGGAACGGCCGCATTGATCTCCTTGTTCCTGTGGACGGCATGCGGCGGGGGAAGCGGGGGCAATGGGGACGCGGCCACGTCGGACGCCGCGAGCGACGACGCCGGTGACGCGGGCAGCGTGTGCGTATCCGACTCCGACTGCGACGATGGGCTCTTCTGCAATGGCGCCGAGACCTGCTCGCCGAGCGACCCCACGGCCAACGTGAACGGCTGCGCGCCCGCGTCTGATCCCTGCCTCGCGGATCAGAGCTGCGACGAGACGTCTGCCCGCTGCCTGACCGACTGCGACACCACGGGTGACGCCGACGGCGACGGGCACGACTCGGTCGACTGCGGAGGCGACGACTGCGACGACGCCGATCGCAACCGCTTCCCGGGCAACACCGAGGTCTGCGACGGGGCCAAGCACGACGAGGACTGTGATCCCACCAGCTTTGGCGAGCGCGACGTGGATCGGGATGGATATGCAGACGTGGCCTGCTGCAACGTGGACGCTGCGGGCATGGACGTGTGCGGAACGGACTGCGCTGACACGCTGCCCAACGTGCATCCAACGGCGACCGAGGCGTGCAACAGGGTAGACGACGACTGCAATGGGATGATCGACGAAGGCCTGGACACCGACACCTACCATCCAGACTGCGACGGGGACGGCTACGGCGCTGCGGGCTCGGCTGGGGTCGTGGGCTGCGGCCGCCCGCTGATGGATCCGGCGTGCGCGGCACCGACCAGCTTGTCCACCTGGGCGCCGAACGAGGCGGACTGCAACGACGAGTTGACCGCGGTGAACCCGGCGACTGTCGAGAACACCTGCAACGGCGTCGACGACAACTGCGACGGCGCCCTCGATCTGGAGGAGGACCGGGACCAGGACGGTTACGCCAACATCCTTTGCGGCGGCAGCGACTGCGACGACGACAACCGCGCCACCTACGTCGGTGCAGCAGAGCTCTGCGATCGCCTCGACAACGACTGCTCGATGACCGGTGCCGCGGCGGGAGGTGTGGACCTCAGCGAAGACGAAGATGGCGATGAACACGCGCCCGTCGGAGCCAGCTGCACGGGCGGCTTCCCGACCGACGATTGTGACGACAGCGCGCCCGCAGTGTACGGCGGCAGCCCGGGTGCCCCGGAGCTCTGCGACGAAATCGACAACGACTGTGATGGTGTGATCGACGAAGACCCGGACCCCGCCGCGATCGCAGCAGATTCGTCGAACTGTGGCGGCTGTGGGCTGACCTGCATGCTCGTGTGCGCCGCCGCTGTCTGTGACGAGGCGGTGCAGGTCGTCACCGGCAGCTCGCATAGCTGCGCCCTGCGTACCTCGGGACAGGTCGTGTGCTGGGGCGACAACAGCAAGGGGCAGCTCGGCAATGGACAGACGCCCACGGACCTTCCCTTCAGCGCCGTCCCCGTCGCCGTCAGCGGCCTGACGGACGCCGTCGAGATCAGCGCCGGAGACAAGCACACCTGCGCTCGCCGCTCGTCTGGACAGCTCGTCTGTTGGGGCGACAACGCGGAAGGGCAGTTCGGCGACGGAAGCAGGATTGACAGCGCCGTCCCCGTCGCCGTCAGCGACCTGATGGACGCCGTCGAGATCAGCGCCGGAGACAAGCACACATGCGCCCGGCGCGCGTCTGGACAGCTCGTCTGCTGGGGCGCAAACGGCGCGGGACAGCTCGGGGACACGACCACCGTGCGGCGACTCGTGCCGACGGCCGTCAGCGGCCTGACAGACGCCGCCGAAGTCAGCGCGGGTGGACTCCATACATGTGCGCGACGCGCGAGCGGCGTCGTGCTGTGCTGGGGCGCGAACCTCTCGGGACAGCTGGGGGACGGAACCACGGCCGGGAAACACGCTCCCTCGAGCACGCTGTTTCCAGCGGACACCGTGGAGATCAGCGCTGGGCTGAACCAGAGCTGCGTTCGACGCTCGGGCGGGGGGGTGTGGTGCTCGGGATACAATGGTTTCGGACAGCTCGGCGACGGCACGACGACCAGCCGAGACGTGCCGAGATCGGTCAGCGGGCTCGCGGACGCCGTGCAGATCCGCACCCGCAGCGGGCACACCTGCGCACGCCGCGCGACCGGACAGGCCGTATGCTGGGGATACAACGCCAGCGGGCAGCTCGGTGATGGGGGCACGAGCGGCAGCCTCGTGCCGGTGAACGTGAGCGGCCTCGGCGACAGCGTCGACATCGATGTCGGGAAGAATCACAGCTGCGCGCTGCGCGCCTCGGGACAGGTCGTGTGCTGGGGTCGTAACAGCGAGGGTCAGCTCGGCGACGGCACGAGCACGCCGTCCTCCACGCCCGTAGACGTCACGCGCATGTAGTTGATAGAGGCGGGCCCCCGTGCCCTCCCGGGATGCGAGGCCTCGCGCGACGCCGCCCACGCGCTACATTGCGGCGCATGCAGGCACGAACTCCTGATCTTCCGCCCGACGAGGCGCGGCGACGCGCGCTGAACAAGCGCCTCGGGCGGCGCATGGGCGCGAGCTGTCAGAGGTTCCAGCTCTTGCGCCCGGGCGATCGCGTGATGGTCGCGGTGAGCGGCGGCAAGGACAGCTACACGCTGCTGCACCTGCTGACGAAGCTGGTGAAGCGCGTGCCCTTCGAGGTCTCTCTCGTGGCCGTGCACCTCGATCAGAAACAGCCCGGCTACGACGGGACAAAGCTCGAGGCGTGGCTCGAGGCGCAAGAGGTCGACTACGAGATCCTCGCCGAGGACACCTACTCCGTCGTCACCGAGAAGCTCGACGAGGGCGCGACCTACTGCTCCCTCTGCTCGCGCCTGCGCCGCGGCATCCTCTACACGGCGGCGGAGCGCCTCGGCTGCACGGCCATCGCCCTCGGGCATCATCGCGACGACTCCCTCGAGACCTTCCTGATGAACCTGATGTACGAGGGGCGCCTGCAGGCGATGCCCGCCGGCTACAGGACGAACGACGGGCGCTTCCGAGTGATCCGTCCGCTGATCGAGTGCGCCGAGGCGGAGATCGCGGAGCTGGCCGAGCTCGAGGGCTTCCCGATCCTGCCGTGCAACCTCTGTGGCTCGCAGGACGGGCTCAAGCGCGACGCCATGACCAAGCTCCTGAATCAGCTCGAGGAGTCCAATCCTAGCGTGCGTCACATCATGTTGGCGGCGCTGGGCAACGTGCGCCCGACGCATCTGCTGGATCGCGACGTGGCGGAGGCGTGGGCGGAGCGGCCGGAGGACCTGCGACCCGACGCGCCTGCCAGGCCAGCAGAGAAGCACGCGGCGGCGGAGCCCAAGCGCGCCCGGCATCGCCTGCCGCTGGTCGAGAGCTGAGGCCTCAGTCCGAGGGCTTCTTGGCCATGCGCGCGAGCACCTCACGGAAGCGGGTGGCCGCAGGCGGCGCCGGTTCGGGCAGGCTCTCCGGGTCGACCTCGGTCAGCAGCGTGGGCGGGCCTCCGTCACCGACACCGACGAGCAGGACGCGCTCGCCCACCTCCACCAAGTAGAGCGAACGGCGCGCGTCGAGAGCCGCGCGCTCGAGCACCTTCACGCGCGACGACGACCCGAAGCGTGCGCCGCGCTTGGCGGCCCAGCGCAGCACGACCCACGCGAGCACGCTGACGGCGGCCAAGGCCAGCAGCGACTGCAGCAGAGCGACACCGTAGCCGCCCGGCAGCTCCGGCGCTTCGTCCGCCGCTTGCAGGAGCGCGGCAAGGAGGAGAGGCGACATGGCCGCAGCATCCGCGCGCGCCCGGCCGGCTGTCAATGAGGATGGGGTGAGTGGGCCGCGGATGCTCGCTCTACCGTGGCGGGACGCCCTTGGGCGTCCCTGAGCCCGTTGGGGACGGATACGCGCACGACGCACGCTGCGCGGGACGA
>JAADHO010000134.1 GCA_013151775.1 Deltaproteobacteria bacterium
GGCTGCCGCGCGTCCCGCGGACGAGCCGCGGGCCGGAGCGCACTCGTGCTCGCGCTGATCGGTCTAGTGGCCCTGCGTCGCCTCGCGCGGCGGCGTGCGTCGAGGCGTCGTCCACACCCCCTGCGTTCGGGGTCGAAGAGGCGTTAGACTCTCCTCAGCCTCGCGACTGGCGGGCGACAGGAGGTGTCGATGCGACGTGCGTGGTCTGTTGGGATCTTGGCGACCTTGGTCCTCGCCTGCGGCGGCGGCAGTGGCGTGGACGCGGGCAATCCCCTGACCAACCCCGACGACGGCCCAGCCGCAGGCAACCCGGCCGCGCCCTGCGCGATTCCGCCGGAGGCTGGCCCGGAGGACGTGTCCTCACCCGACAACGTGGTCGGCGACGGCACGCCCGCGAGCTGCACGGGCGAAGCCTTCATCGACGCGGTAGCTCTCGGCGGCGTCATCACGTTCGACTGCGGGCCCGATCCCGTCGTCATCACCCTCGACCGCCCGGCGAAGATCTTCAACGACACGGGCCCGCGCATCGTGATCGACGGCGGCGGGCTCGTCACACTCAGCGGCGGCGGCACGACGCGCATCCTCTACATGAACACCTGCGACGAGAACCAGGTCTGGACCACGTCGCACTGCCAGAACCAGGACAGCCCGCAGCTCACGGTGCAGAACCTGACCTTCATCGACGCGGACTCGCGCGGCGAGACGGAATACGACGGAGGTGGCGCCATCTGGGTGCGAGGAGGTCGCTTCAAGGTGGTCAACTCGCGCTTCTTCAACAACGTCTGCGCCGACGTGGGGCCCGACGTCGGCGGCGCCGGCATCCGCGTCTTCAGCCAGTTCGAAGGTCGGCCCGTCTACGTGACCAACTCCACCTTTGGCGGCGCCGACGGCTTCGGCAACACCTGCTCCAACGGCGGCGGCATCAGCAGCATCAACGTCTCGTGGACCATCTTGAACAGCGTCTTCAGCTACAACCACGCCATCGGAAATGGCGGGAACCCGGCGGAGTCGGGCACGCCCGGAGGCGGCAGCGGCGGCGCCATCTACAACGACGGCAACACCATGACGCTGTCGATCTGCGGCACGCTGATCCAGAACAACGACGTGGTGGCGTACGGCAGCGCCATCTTCTTCGTCAGCAACGATCACAGCGGCGACGTGCGCATCGACAAGTCGATCATCACCGGCAACAGGGGCGGGTCGTGGTACCCCACCTACCCGCAGATCTCGGGTCACGCGGACACGCCCATCGTCGTCACGGACTCGACCATCGAGTAGCCACTCGAGCCAGCTAGCGACGCCCTTGCCGGCCACGTTTGGCGCGTCCGCCGGACTTCCTCTTGGCCGCTCGACTCGGTTCGCGTGTGCCGGACTCGCGCTGCATCAGAGCGCGCATGCGATCGCGTAGGTCGACGGCCTTCTCGAAGTCGAGCGCCTCCGCGGCCAGGATCATCTCGGCGCGCAGACGTTCGATGGTGTCCTCACGAGTCTCTCCGGGCTCGAGCTGCGCGAGATCGAGCCAATCGCTTGCGCCGCTGCTCGGATCGGCCGAGCGGACAGCCTTCTGGATCGTCGCTGGCGTGATCCCGTGTTGCTCGTTGTAGGCGGCCTGCAGCTCTCGGCGCTTCTCCGTCAGGTCGATGGCCTCGCGCATGGCGTCCGTGAGCTTGTCGCCATACATGATCACCTCCCCGTTGGCGTTTCGCGCGGCGCGGCCGATGGTCTGAATCAGCGAGCGCGTGGAGCGCAGAAATCCGGGCTTGTCGGCGTCCAGGATCGCCACCAGCGAGACCTCGGGCAGGTCGAGTCCTTCGCGCAGGAGGTTGATGCCCACGAGCACATCGAACTCTCCACGCCTCAGATCCTGCAAGATCTCCACACGCTCGAGCGTGTCGATGTCGCTGTGCAGATAGCGCACGCGCACGTCGAGCTCGCTGTAGTACTCGGTGAGGTCCTCGGCCATGCGCTTGGTCAGCGTCGTCACCAGCACACGCTCGTTGCGCTCCACGCGTGCGCGGATCTGCTCGAGCAGATCATCCACCTGACTGCCCACGGGGCGCACGTGGATCTTCGGATCGAGCAGGCCCGTTGGACGGATCACCTGCTCCACGGTGACGCCATCCGTCTGCTTCAACTCCCACGGCCCCGGCGTCGCGCTGACGAGGAATACTTGTCCGATGCGCTCGTCCCATTCATCGAACTGAAGCGGACGGTTGTCAAGTGCGCTTGGAAGTCGAAAGCCAAACTCTACCAGCTTCTGCTTACGCGACCGATCACCTTTGAACATGGCACCGATTTGAGGAATAGTCTGGTGTGACTCGTCGATGATCGTGAGGAAGTTGTCCGGGAAGTAATCGATCAACGTGGGAGGTGGATCCCCCGCCTGACGCGCTGAGAAGTGTCGGGAGTAGTTCTCGATTCCGTGACAGAATCCCATCTGCTCGAGCAGCTCGAGATCGTAGCTCGTGCGCTGCTCGAGTCGCTGTCGCTCCACGAGCTTGTTCTGCGCTTCGAGCTCCGCGAGGCTGAGCTGAAGCTCCTCGCGGATTGACCTCATGGCGCGCAGACGCTCGGCCTCCGGCGTCACATAGTGTGATCCGGGATATACGGCGTATCGATTCAGCTCACGGAGCACCTTCCCACGAAGCGGATCCACCTCGAGGATCTTCTCGATCTCGTCACCCCAGAACTCGATGCGGACAGCGAGACCTTCCGAGTGAGCCGGAAAGATCTCGACGACATCTCCGCGAACGCGGAAGGTGCCACGGTGAAAGTCGACGTCGTTGCGTTGATATTGGATGTCGACGAGCTTACGCAGCAATACGTCACGCTCGATCTCCTGACCACGCTTCAGCTTGACGAGCATGCCTTGGTACCACTCGGCGGAACCAATTCCATAAATGCACGAGACACTCGCGACGATGATCACGTCACGACGAGAGAGCAACGATCGTGTGGCCGCGTGGCGCATGCGGTCGATGGCGTCGTTTACGATCGCGTCCTTCTCGATGAAGGTGTCGCTCGTGGGGATATAGGCTTCAGGCTGATAGTAGTCGTAGTAGCTGACGAAGTACTCGACCGCGTTGTGCGGAAAGAGTGATGTGAACTCGCTGTGGAGCTGCGACGCGAGCGTCTTGTTGGGCGCCATCACCAAGGTCGGCCGATTCGCTCGGGCGATCACGTTGGCCATGGTGAAGGTCTTGCCGCTGCCCGTGATCCCGAGCAGCACCTGCGCGCGCTCACCATCCTCGAGCCCGGTCATCAACGCCTCGATGGCCTGCGGCTGATCACCCGTGGGCGTGTAGTCGCTGACGAGCTCGAAGCGCTCCGTGGCGTCCACCTCGGCCTCTCGTCCCGTCACGTGTTCGCTCGACTCAAGCCATAGAGTTGGAGGATCTCGCCCAGAGCGCTTGTATCACCAGAGACATGTATTTCGGTGCTGGCTGTGGAGAGGTCATGCGCTCGAAGGGCGCGTCCTAACCTCGCGGCCGAGGTCTCGATGCGAATTCGGGGCGAGTGGGCCAGGCCTCGATGCGGTCGAGGGCGACCGTCGCGCCAGGCCACGTGAAAGTCAGCTCCAGAGATACAGAACGCATGCTCTTCGTGGAGGGACGCAGCGCGCTCGAGGTTCGCAGCCATGGCCAAACCCATGGCGAGCAGATCGGGCTCCAAGTGGTCTCCCTCTTGCGGCTGTCCGTCGCTGTGCTTCATGCCCCAACGAGCCAGCGCCGCGAGGGGCTCCGCGAGCTCGTGGCCAGCCTCGGTCAGCTCGTAGACCCAACTACTCGCTGGCGCGGGCAGCTTCTTGCGTTCGAGCAGACCGTGCTCCTGCATCTCGGCGAGCCGAGAGGTGAGCAGGTTGCGGCCCATGCCCGGCAAGCGCTCGAGCAGGTCGCTGAAGCGCAGGGGCCCGAGCAGCAGGTCGCGCACGATCAGCAGCGTCCAGCGCGCTCCCAAGAGGTCGAGGCTGCGTGCCACGGGGCAAAGTTGAGCGTAACGCCGCGCCATGGCGAGCATTCTGACAGGCTTGACACTTGTGCACCAGAAAGTAATCATATGCGCACCTAGTGGTGCGTGAACATATACCAAGGAAGTCCCATGAAGCTCTATTCACATCCCTTCTCCAACAACTGTCGTCGTGTACTCGTGCTGATCGAAGAGCTCGGGCTCGACGACGTCGAGGTCGTGCAGGTGGAGCTCGGCAAGGGCGAGCAGCAGCAGCCCGAGTATCTGGCCATCAACCCCAACGGCAAGGTGCCGGCGCTGGTGGATGGGGATCTCACGCTCTGGGAGTCCATGGCGATCATGCACCACCTCGCGCAAGGAACCTCGCTCGAGCCGAAGGGCGGCGACTTGGTCGAGGTGATCCGCTGGCAGAGCTGGGATCTGGCGCACTTCGGGCCCAACCTGCTGAAGGTGGTGTGGGAACGCGTGGTCAAGCCAATGCGCGGCGCGGAGCCCGACGAGACCTTGGTCGAGGCGGGTCTGAAGGGCGTCGCCCGCTTCGCGCCTGTGCTCGATGCGCAGCTGGTGGACAAGGACTTCGTGGTCGGCGACAGCCTGTCGCTGGCGGATATCACGCTTGCTACGAATGCAGCGCTTGCGGCGCCTGCACGTGTCGATCTCGACGCATACCCGAACATCCAACGCTGGCTCGCTGGCATCGCGGATCGACCCAGCATGCAGAAGACAGCGCTTCGAATGTGATGCAGGAACCCGCGGCTGGATCTATTGTTCGTATCGCGTGCGAAACAGACGAGTGCCAGCTGCGTCGAAGAATTGGGCGAAGTTCGTACCGCCTACGTGAGTAGCTGGCAGCGGCAGGAAGACCCGGTACTCGACCTCGTTCCCGCGAGGAATCGCGAGCAGCGCACACTCACCTGGTCGCGTCTGCG
>JAADHO010000151.1 GCA_013151775.1 Deltaproteobacteria bacterium
AGGAGGCCGTCGTCGAAGAGGAGGCCGTCGTCGAAGAGGAGGCCGTCGTCGAAGAGGAGGCCGTCGTCGAAGAGGAGGCCGTCGAGCCAGAGGACGACGCCGACATGCCCGAGGTGCTGCTGGGCGAGGCGCTGGACGCAGATTTCGATCACGACCTCGAGGACGTGTCCGAGCTGCCGGGCGCGCCGACCATCCCAGGCAAGTCCTTGGCCGAGCTCGAGGAGGCGCGTCAACAGGCCCTCGGCGTGTCCAGCGCGGACCAGACCTCGGACGAGGGTGCGCCAGAGGAGCTGGACGAAGAGGAGCTAGACGAAGAAGCGTCGGACGAAGAGGAGCTAGACGAAGAGGAGCTAGACGAGGAGGAGCTAGACGAGGAGGAGCTAGACGAGGAGGAGCTAGACGAAGAGGAGCTAGACGAAGAGGAGCTAGACGAAGAGGAGCTAGACGAAGAGGAGTCAGACGAAGAGGAGCTCGATTCGGGGGAGATCGAGATCGAGTCGCCGAAGCCATCTGAGGAGTCAGGGGCCAAGCCCTCCGCCGAGGCGCCGCCTCCGCCTCCCGCGGAGCACGCTCCTCTGCCGGAGGTGCCCGTTCAGCCGCGGCGCCGGGCGTGGTTCGAGGACTTCTTCAATGACGACTACCTGCGCACCGTCCGCTCGCCCATGGCACCACAGGTCGCGCGCCAATGCGACTTCATCATCGAAGCGCTCGGCCTCGCGCCCGGAGCCACGATCCTCGATGTGGGCTGCGGGCTCGGTCTGCACGCCATCGAGCTGACGGCTCGCGGCTACCTCGTGGTCGGCCTCGACCTCTCTCTGCCCATGCTCTCGCGCGCCTCGGACGAGGCGCAGGATCGGGGTCTGAAGATCAACTTTCTGCACGGCGACATGCGCGAGATGACCTTCGAGGGCGCCTTCGACGCGGTGCTGTGCTGGGGCACGACCTTCGGCTATTTCGACGACGACAGCAATCGTCGGGTGGCGAGCCGAATGCGTCGCGCCTTGAAGCCCGGCGGCAAGCTCTTGCTCGACGTCACCAATCGCGATCACGTGCTCCGGACGCAGCCGAATCTGGTGTGGTTCGAGGGAGACGGCTGCGTCGTCATGGAGGAGACATCGCTCAATTACTTCAGCTCGCGTCTGCAGGTGAAGCGCACGGTGATCCTCGACGACGGGCGTCAGCGCGACACGCGCTACTCGATTCGGCTCTACGCGCTGCACGAGCTCGGGCAGTTGCTGCACCAAGAGGGCTTTCGCGTCGCCGAGGTCTCCGGGCTCGAGGCTACGCGCGGTGTGTTCTTCGGCGCGGCGTCACCGCGTCTGATCGTGCTCGCCGAGCGCAGGGCCGTGTCGTCGGGCTCCTCGCAGGCGCTCGAGTCCCAGCCGCCCTCCGCTCTGCCGCCGGCTACGCCACCCGCTCAGTCGCCGGCGGTCGATTCCACGGGCGAGCCGTCCGCAGTTTCGCTGCCCGCGTCCGAGGCGCTCGAGCCCGAGGCGGGCTCTCAGAATGGTTCGCGCGCAGAGCCCGAGAGCGAATAGCTCACGCCGCATGGCAGCTGCAAGAAGGGGCCTCCGGCGCTCGCTAGCAGCGGGCTGCAGTCGAAACCCGGGGCCACCGTGAGGTCGATGGTGTCCGTGCCTTGGATGCCTGAGAGGGCGCCGGCGTCCGCGTCGCCCGTGCTGGCGTCTCGATCGGACGGGCCCGCATCCATGTCCGCGTCGCCCGCGTCCGTCGCCTCCCCTGCGTCCAGATCGGCGGCGTCGGCGCTGAGCGTCACCCGCTCCTCTTGGATCAGGGCGCAGCCGGGCGTCCCGCTGGCTTCGTCTCCGTCGTAGACGGGCACCCCCGAGCTGAAGCGGAAGCGATACGTGCCGCGGACGAGCGTGCCCGAGACCACCGGCGTCGCGGGCCTGCGCCAGAAGGCTTGTCCCGTTCCATCGCTCCGCAGCTCGAGGGCGAAGAGCAGGGGATCTTCGGCCGGCAGCGCGGTCTCACCGCAGGTGTTCTGGTCCAGGGTTCCCACGACGTCGAAGGTGCCATCGGCGTCACCGGGGTAGGTGGGCGTGCAGGCGCCGATCAGGAGCAGGAGGGCTGGGACGCATGACCGCATCACTCAGGGCTATGTCGGTCACCCTCGAGTCGTCAACAAATCGGCCTCGGGGCTACTCGCTGGCCGCGTCAGTGGCGGCGGGAGGAGCCTCTGGTGTGGGCGCGGTGGGGGGCGTTGGCGCCGCGGGCTCGATGTGGAACTCGATCCGACGGTTTTGGGTGCGCCCCTCGTCCGTGTCGTTGTCGGCCACAGGTCGGGCCGGGCCGATGCCCTGGGCCTCGAGGCGCCCAGCGTCCACGCCGAGACGCACCAGCGCCGCCTTCACCGCGTCAGCGCGCTGCTGAGACAGGCGAATGTTGCGGGCCTCGTTGCCCTGGTTGTCGGTGTGGCCTTCGATGCGCACGTGGGCGTACTCGGGGTGCTGACGCAGGATGGTCGCGATCGCCTGGAGGATGCGTGGGGAGCGACCGTGGCGGATGCGCGCGCGGTTGGTGCGGAACTGGATCTGCTGCAACAGCACGATCTGCTCGCCCTCGATGCGCAGCACGGCCTCGCCGTCGGGGCAGCCATCCGTATCCGATACGCCGTTGATGGTCTCGGGGCGGTTCGGGCAGCGGTCGCTGGCGTCCGGGATGCCGTCTCCATCGGCGTCCGCCTCGGGGCAGCCGTCCTGATCGTCGATGCCGTTGATCAGCTCGGGCTGATCCGGGCACTCGTCGTCCTCGTCGGGGATGCCGTCCTGGTCGAAGTCGGTCTCCGGGCAGCCGTCCTCATCGCCGAAGCCGTCCGTGTCCTCGGGGTCGTTCGGGCATTGGTCCACGTCGTCGGGGATGCCGTCCCGATCCGTGTCGTTGTCCGGGCAGCCGTCCTCGTCCCGGTCGCCGTCCATATCTTCGGCGTCGTTCGGGCAGCTGTCGTAAGCGTCGGTTACGCCGTCGCCGTCGTTGTCTAGATCCGGGCATCCGTCGTCGTCCTCGAAGCCGTCCACGTCCTCGGCCTGGTCGGGACAGGGATCGTCCGCGTCGAGGAGACCGTCCTGGTCGTTGTCGGCCTCGGGGCAGCCGTCCGTGTCCTCCCAGCCGTCCATGTCTTCCGCCTCGGAGGGGCAGGCGTCGTCTTGGTCGAGGATGCCGTCGCCGTCTTGGTCCAAGCGGATGGGCGCCCAGGCGAAGCCGCCGATCACGCGGAAGATCGGCACGCCCACGCCCGAGAGCAGGCCCGCGCCACCGCCGAGGGTGAAGGTGAAATCACCTTGGCGGATCCGCCCCGCCACCCGCGCCTCGAGCGGGTTCTCGTCGATCTGGCTCGAGAAGGAGCTGGCGCCGTCGAGCTCGCCGAAGACCATCACCAGAGGCGTGACGTCGTATCCCGCGGCCAGCCGATAGGTGAGCTTGGAGCCGACCTGCGTCGAGAAGAGCGTGCGCTCGTCGCGGTAGAAGGCGCCGATGTTGCCGGCCACGTGGAAGCGCGACTGGACGAACTGACCGATGAAGTGCCCGCCGGCCGTGACGCCGTGGTCTCCCATGAAGGAGTCGCCGTTCATGGCCTGGCCGATGGGCGCCGTCACCCAGGCGGCCGCGCCGAAGAACAGGCCGTCGCCCTGGCCGAGGATGCGCGCCTTGAGGCTGAGGCGGATGTCGCCGATGCCCACGGCCGAGCCTCCGTTCAGGCTGACGGGGGTGGTGCCGACCACGCTGCTGAAGCCCTCGCCGTCCGTGAGGGCGACGGGCACGTCGAGGCCGATCTGCAGACGGTCGAAGAGGGCGAGGGAGGCGAGGACGTGTCCCGTGAGGCTGTAGCGCACCAGCTCCGACTCGACGCCGTTGGTCTCGCAGTTGGCCATGGTGTCGTCGGTGCAGGTGGCGCGATAGAGCACGAAGGGCTGCTGCGCGTAGTCGATCACAAGCCCCGCCGAGGCCGTGAGGTGACCTCCGACCTGCGCGCCGTCCACCGCGAGGTAGTTGCCCGGCCCCGGGGCTGGGTTGAATAGATTCACGCTGAAGCGCTGGGTCGGGACGCCGGTCTGGGCTGCCGCTTCGCTGGGCCCCGTGAGGAGCAGCGAGAAGGAGCCGAGTAGGGCGAGTCCGAAGAGGGCAGGCGTCGAGCCGAAGTATCGCATCATCACTCCCCGCGAGGCGGCCACCCAATGGGGCAACCGGAGCGCGCGCCCGAGTATCGCAAGAAAGCGCGCCCGGGAGCAACGCCCTTAGTGACGAAAGCGGGAAAGTCCGCTCAGACTGTCGCGCAGGCGTCAGCGTTGTACGGAAAACCCGCAGCGATACGGGATCCAGACAGCCACGGGTCGCCCCCGGCGATCGAGGGGCGCCGTCCAGTGCGAGTGTCGCAGCACCCGCTCACAGGCCTCGACGAAGCCGTAGCCCTCGACTGTGGTGGTGGGGCGCCGGAGCTGCCGGATGCTGCCATCGGCCTCCACCAGGGCCTGGATGTGGACGACCCCCTCCACGCCCTGCCTGCGCGCACGGGACGGGTACTCGCGCTCCAGACGCTGGGCGAGATTCGGCGCTCGCGGCCGCCGGGAGAGGTCCGTCAAGCCGACCACGCGTGGTCCTCGAGCTCGACCCGCGGCTCCCGGCGTGCCGTCCGCGCGGCCGTGGACGCGGCGTCCCGTCGCTTGTCCCGGAGGTCCGAGGGGGCCTTGACGATCTTCGCCGCTGCCCGGATCCACCGCGAAGCCCGGGCCGGCGCCCGCGTTCGTCAGCGTGACCCCGTCCATGCGCAGCGGGACCTCTTCGGCGGGCGGCGGCGGCGCAGGCGGCGGCTCCTCGGGCGGAGCTTCGGGGGGCGCGACCACGGGCCGGGGCCTATG
>JAADHO010000228.1 GCA_013151775.1 Deltaproteobacteria bacterium
CGCCTACCCGCTAGCCGTCGCCGACGCGCGCGTGGCGCTGGCGCGAGGCAACGGCGAGGCGGCCCAGGCGGCCCTCGAGACCCTCACCGAGAACCACGCCACGGATCCGGAGTTGTGGGCGCTGTTGGGCGCCGCCGCGCGCGCCGCCGATCACGCCCCGCGAGCCAAGCAGGCCTACGAGAAGGCCCTCGAACTCCAACCCGGCAATGTGGACGCGCTCCTCGGCTTGCTGAACCTGGCCATCGAGCAGAGCGACACCACCGCAGGACACGAGGCCCTCGATCGCGCGGCCAGCGCGGGAGTCACCGGTCGGCCTCTGCAGCTCGGGCGTGCGCGCTTGATGGTGCTCGAAGGCGGAGGCGCCCAGGCGGTGCCTAGTCTGCGTCGGCTGAGCCGTGGAACACGCGACGCGACACTCTACGCGGCCCTCGGACAGGCCTATCTGCAGGCCGAGCAGAGTCGCCGCGCGAGCCGCGCCTTCTCGCGCGCCACACGCTACGACGCGGACGAACTCGACGCTCACATCGGGCTCGCTTCCCTGGGTATTCACGCGGGCGGAGCGCAACTCCGACGCGCTGCCTCTCACATCGGCAGCGCGGACCGCATCGTGCAGAGCCGAAACCTCGGGGCCAGAGCGCAGGCGCGGATCGCGACGCTGCGAGCCGAGGTGCTCTACTTCGGCAACGGAGACATGGACGCCGCCACGGAGCAGGCGAGAGCGGCCGTGGCCCTCGACCCGAGCGTGGGTGAGGCGCACCTGCTGCTCGCGAGTGTGCTCAGCGAGCGAGGACAACCCGCCGACACGGAGCTGCGCGCGGCCATCGGCTGCCCGTCGCCACCGCCCGAGGCCTTTGTGCGCTTGGCCCTCGACCTCGGGGCGACCACGGAGGGCTGTGAGCTGGCGCGCCGCTACCTGACGGCCGCGCCACGAGGCTCGTGGGCCTCTGACGCCCGTGGGCTGGTGGAGCGCTGCGAGTAGATTCAGGGAGGCGGGCCGAGCAGGCCGCCGAAATAGGCCGCGGCGGCCGCGCCCACCAAGAGCAGGATCAGCACGACGATCACCTTCCCGGCGCCACCACCACCCGAGGGTGCGGGTTCGGTCACGCCGCCGGGCGCGGGATCGAGCGGGAGCATGGCGGGCGCGGGTTCGACCACGGGCTCGACCACGGGCTCGAGCGAGCGCTGCATGCCTCCGAGCTCGCTGTCTAGCCCAGATTCTCGCCATCCGGGCTCCGAGTCCGTGGGCCCCGATGCGTCGATGGCGGCGGCCACTTCGGCGTCGTCCGTGAACCACTCGGCGGGGTTCTCGAAGGCGCCGGCGTCGAGTGGCGCCGCCCCTTGCACGTCGTCTGGGCTGAGCGGCACCGCTCCGTCCATCAGAGAGCCGCCGAGGTCGAGGGGGTCGCTCATGTCCTCGAGCGACGTGAAGCGCAGCAGCTCCTCTTGGATCAGCTTGTCGATGATCGACTGCTGCTGCTGCTCCTGACGCGCCGGGCTCACGTCCGTGGCGAGGCATTGCTTCACCAAGCTGGCGATGTCGTAGCTCGTGACCTTCAGCTTGTGCCCGAAGAGGTAGCCCGCGAGGGCGTCACCGAAGTCGCGCGCGCTCTGGTAGCGCGTGTTGGGATCCGTGGTGAGCGCCTGCGCTAGGATCTCCTCGAACTCCTCATCGACCTCGGGGTTCAGCCTCGACAGGCTCGGCACGTTGGTCTGCTGAACGAGCTTCACCGTCTGGTAGTCGGTCTCGCCGAGGAAGAGCCTGCGACCGGCGAGCATCTCCCACAGCACCACGCCCATGGCGAAGACGTCGGCGCGCTGATCCACGTCCTCCCCGCGGGCCGCTTCGGGCGCGAGGTAGCTGAACTTGCCCTTCACCACGCCCGGATCCGTCTTCTCGAGCTGTGTGGTCGCCTTGGCCAGACCGAAGTCCGTGACCTTCACCTCGCCGCGCTTGGAGATCAGGATGTTGGGAGGCGAGACGTCTCGATGCACGAGCTGGATCGAGTTTCCCTCGTCATCCACCAATTCGTGGGCGAAGTTCAGGCCTCGGCACGCCTCCATGGAGATGTAGATCGCCGCCTTCACGGGCAGCGTGCGGCCCTGCTGCTTGAGCGCGTCCATCACCTTCTTCAGGTTCGCCCCGTCGACGAACTCCATGACGATGAAGTAGGTGTTGTCCGCCGCGCCGATGTCGAAGACGTTGACGATGTTGGCGTGGGTCAGCCGGGCGCCGAGCCGAGCCTCGTCCAAGAACATCTTGATGAAGTTCTTGTTCTGCGCCAAGTGCGGAAGGACGCGCTTGATCGCGACCTTCTTCTTGAAGCCCTGGTGGCTCTGCTGCTCGCCAACGAAGACCTCGGCCATGCCGCCGGCCGCGAGGCGCTCGATTACGCGATATCGCTGCTCAGTCATCTAGTAGGACCGGAAGTTGGGGGGCGCCTAGCGTGTCACCGGCCAGGGGCGGAGTGTGGGTGGATCTGGCCTCCACAGTCAAGCATCCGCTGCCTCCGTTGCTCCGGGGCTCCCCGCGTCGGCGCAGACACATTGACACCGAGGGCTGGCGTCGATTGACTCGGGCTGTGGCGAGCTCCCCAGCCGTGCGTATCGCGCCTTCGATCCTCTCCGCCGACTTCGGCCGGCTCGCGGAAGAGATCCGCGCCGTCGAGGACGCCGGGGCCGACTGGATCCACGTCGATGTGATGGACGGTCACTTCGTCCCGAACCTCACCATCGGACCCCTCGTGGTGGACGCCGTGCGGCGCGCAGCCCGCGGCGTAGTGGACGTGCACCTGATGATCTCCGAGCCCGAGCGCTACATCGACGCCTTCGCCGAAGCGGGCGCCGACATCATCACCGTGCACGCCGAGGCCACACCCCACGTGCACCGCGCGGTGCAGCAGATCCACGCCGCCGGCAAGCGCGCCGGTGTCTCGCTGAACCCGAGCACACCCGAGGAGGTCGTGCGCTACGTGCTCGACGACGTCGACCTCCTGCTGGTGATGAGCGTCAACCCAGGCTTTGGAGGACAATCCTTCATTCCCTCGACGGAGGGAAAGATCCGCGCGCTCCGGCGTATGATCAACGTGTCCAAGCGCAAGATCGACCTCGAGGTGGACGGAGGCGTCAAGCCGGGAACGGCCTGCGTCGCCGTGAAGGCTGGCGCGGACGTGCTGGTGGCCGGCAACGCGGTCTTCGGCGCAGACGACTATACTGCGGCCATCCGCGCACTGCGCGCTGACGCCGGGTCCACCGGAGAGGAGGCCTCGTGACCGATCGAGCACCCGCATTGACCACGGTCTTCGTCGACGAACGCGCTACCAAGCGACGGCTCAAGCGCGGACGCTTGCTGGTGATCGAGGGCCCGGATCAGGGACGCGAGCTCTCCATCGAGCGCGAACGCGTGACCATCGGGCGCAGCCTGATCTGCGATCTGGTGCTGGCCGACAAGGCCGTGAGCGGCACACATTGCGAGATCGTCGCCAGCGAGCAGGGCGTCCTGCTCAAGGACCTCGGCTCCACCAACGGCACCAGCGTCGGAGACCTGCGAATTCGCGAGGTGTGGATTCGGCCAGGCACCGTGATCCGCGCGGGCCAGACCAGCCTGCGCTACGAGGCCGGTGAAGGCGAGGTCGAGATCGACCTCAGCCAAGACGAGCGCTACTTCGATCTGATCGGCAAGAGCGTGCGCATGCGCGAGATCTTCGCCGTGCTGAGCAAGGTCGCCCCGAGTGATCTGACGGTGATGGTCCACGGCCAGACGGGCACGGGCAAAGAGCTGGTGGCGCGCGCGCTTCACAGCGGATCGCGACGCAAGGATCAGCCCTTGGTGGTTCAAGACTGCTCGGCGATTCCCGAGAATCTGATCGAGAGCACGCTCTTCGGTCACGAGCGCGGCGCGTTCACGGGCGCCACGGATCGACGCAAGGGATCCTTCGAGCAGGCGGAGGGCGGCACGATTTTTCTGGACGAGATCGGCGAGCTCGGTCTCTCACTTCAGCCGAAGCTGCTGCGCGTGCTCGAGAACCGCGAGGTGAAGCGCGTGGGCGGCGATCGCACCATCCCCGTGAACGTGCGCGTGGTGGCGGCGACCAACCGCGATCTGCGCCAGATGGTCAACGAGGGCACCTTCCGGGAGGATCTCTACTTCCGCCTCAGCGTGGTCACCGTGGAGTTGCCGCCGCTGGCGCAGCGCCCCGAGGACGTGCAGCTCTTGGCGGAGACCTTCCTCGAGGAGTTCAGCAAGCGTCGTTTCCCCGGCACGGACGAGCGGCTCACCATCGGTAAGAGCGCCATGGCGCGGCTGAGATCCTACCCTTGGCCCGGCAACGTGCGCGAGCTGCGGAACACGCTCGAGCGCGCGGCCTTCCTCGCGGACGAGTCCGAGCTGACGGTGAAGGATCTGATGCCGTCGTCGCAGAAGAGCCCGGTGGCGATCCTGCCCGGAGGCAACGCGGAGCAATTCGTCGAAGAGGGCATGCCCTTCAAGGAGGCGAAGCAGAAGGTCCTCGATAGCTTCGAGCCCGCGTACCTGAAAGCGCTGCTCGACAAATATGGCGACAACATCACACGCAGCGCGCAGGCGGCGGGGCTGACTCGCTATCACCTGCGCGAGCTCGCCAAGCGCTACGGCGTACGCGGCGGAAACCGAGAGTAGAGGCGCTTGACACCCTAGGCGGCTCACCGTAAACAGCCATCCCCACGCGGAAGTGGCGGAATTGGCAGACGCGCTGGATTCAGGTTCCAGTGCCCGCAAGGGCGTGGAGGTTCAAGTCCTCTCTTCCGCACCGTGTTGCTGGAAGGGGCTGGCCGCAGCCCCTTCCCTGCGTTCTTGGAAGGGGCTGGCCGCAGCCCCTTCCCCCCATCGCG
>JAADHO010000170.1 GCA_013151775.1 Deltaproteobacteria bacterium
CGCACGCGACCGTCGAAGGCGGCCTGAGTCAGCGCCGCAGCCCGCGCATCGGCACGCGCGGCACGCAACGCCAGCCGCAGCTCGTCCGCCGCGAAGCGCGCCTCCTCACGCTGGGCCTCAGCCGCCGCGGCCCGTGAGGCGTAGGCGTGGGGAGACCCCTCGACCACCGACGTGGAGACTCGAAGCGCCCAATCTCGCAACAAGGCGCCTCGCCGCTCCAGCTCGGCCTCGGCCTCGCGCCGCCGACGGGCGAGCTGCCTCAGCTTCTGCTCGAGGCGTGAGACCTCCCGCTCGTGGATGGAGTCGAGGGAGGCCTCGGGCCCAGGCGCCGCGCGCTCACCTTCGGACCCAGGACGAGCGGGCAAGGCCACCACCACATAGCGTTCGAGGGTCGACAGGTCGTCTCCGGCGATCAACAGCAGCGCCTCGGGAGAGCGCAGCGCGGCCAAGGAGTCGTCAAAGGCCACGCCGGCGGGCGCCACTCCCAGCTCCGCGAGACCCACGGCGCGCAGAGCGCCAAGCCCAAGCACCCGCAGCTGGGAGAAGCGCGCCGCGCACGCCTCCCGCAAGCCGGGCAAGCCCTCGGGATCGGAGAGCAAGAGCGCGACCCGCTGGCTCGAGCCCGAGCGCGCCAGCAGCGCGTCCACGGCGTCCGCGCTGGGCGAGGCGGGCCAACGACCGATCCACCAGCCGACGGGCTCGTTCTCGGGCGCCCGCGTGAGCACCTCCCGGGCGGTTCGCTTCAAGTAGCCGAGCCCCCCGCGTGCTGCGAGCGCCCAGAAGACGCGCTCTCCCTCGACCAAGGGGGCGAGATAGGCCGCTACGGCCATCTCCATCTCGTCCTCCGAGAGCCGCGCCATGTTGTCGTTGTTCATGCCACCTCGAAGCCCCAGTGCGGCGAGACTATATCGGCGCGCCCGAACCCGGGTCAACGCGTGACTCACGCCGGGGCCGGGTTAGAGTCTGAGCATGACCTCGGCGCAGAACCTGGAGCGGCGACTCGGCCGTCTGCGACTCGGGGCCAGAGCCCTGCTAGGCCTGCGCGCCCTGTGGGTGAGCGCCGCCGTCTCCTTCGCGGCCTTCAGCGTGGCGGCCGTCGCCGTGGGCAAGAGCGCGGGCGGACCCGCTCTCGCCTCCGCCTGGACGCTGATCAGCCTGAGCGGCGTGCTGGCCCTGGGCTTGGCGGCGCGTCCCCTGCGAGGCCTGCGAGGCGCGGGGGCAGCGCGGCTCTTGGCCAGCCGCTATCCGGCGCTCGCCATGCGTGTGCGATCCGCCGCCGAGCTGGTCGTGGATCGCCCCGGAAGCTCCAAGGCGCTGGTAGAGGCCCACGTCGACGCCGCCTGGCGCGAGCTGAACGCGGTGCACCCCCGGCGGGTGATGCCCGTGGGCGCGCTGTGGCGCTGGGATATGCTCATGAGCGTCGCGGCCCTCGGCCTCGCCCTCGGCATGATGACCCTGGCCGAGCGCGCCACCCAGGGCACGTTCACGCTGCTGCACCCGGGAGCCCACTCGACCGACGGAGTCTCCCTGGGCGTGGTCTTCCAGTCGCTGGAGCTGCGCGTGGCCTATCCCCACTACATGCGCAGGCCACCCGTCACGCTCGAGGCGGGGGAGACCCTCAGCCTCCCGCCCGGCAGCAGCGTGAGCGTGCTCGCCCAGGGCAGCCCCGAGCTGCGGGAGGCGCGCATGCACACCCCTCGCGGGGCCGTGGCGCTGCGTGCCGAGGGGCACGGACGCTTTCGAGGGCGCTTCGTCTTGCGCTCGAGCGGCGTGCTCTCCATCCGAGCGACCGAGGGCGACGGGGTCTGGGTCGAGGACGCGCGCAGGACCCGGCTCGAGCTGCGCGCGGACCAGCCGCCACAGATCTCCCTGCTGGCGCCCGAGGTGGACGCCATCGTGCCCGTGGCAGGATTCCGCGTCGCCTTCGACGCCCGAGACGACGTGGGCGTGGCGCGAGTCGAGGTCTGCGTTCGCGGACCGGCGGGTGACGTCCACCGGGAGCGCCTGTGGCACGCCAGCACGACGGGCGCGGATCGGCGCCGAAGGCAGGGAGAGCGGGAGCTCGATCTCTCCTCCTTGCAGACGCAGCCGGGAGATGTGCTCTCCGTGTGGCTCGAGGCCTGGGACGCGGACGACGTGTCGGGCCCCCACCACGTGCAGACGCCGCCGAGACACGTCACCCTCGCGTCGGCGCACTCTCAGCGCCTAGAGGCCATCGCCTCGCTGGAGCAGCTCCGAGGCCGGCTCACGCTCCACCTCGCAGACCGCCTCGAGCAGCTGGACACGCCCGCGATCCTGGGGGAGCGCTTGGTCGACCTGTCCGACGAGCTCTCCCGCGCTCGCAGCCCGAGCGCTTCGGAGACCTCACTGCTGCACGCCCTGGCGAGTCACCTGGGGACGCTGGGCCGCAGCGAGGCGGCGGCCCGGGGCGATCACGCGCTGACGCGGGCAGGCCGTCGCGCGCGAGCGGGCGTCGAAGAGGATCTCCTGAGCTTGGACGATCTGCTGACCGAGGCACGCCTCACGGACGCCGCACAGCTGGCGCGAGAGCTCGAGGCCCTGCGCCGGGAGATGGTCTCTCTGGTGTCCCAGCTACGAGACGCGCCCAACGAACAGACCCGGCGCGCCCTGGAGGCCGCGCTGGGACGGGCGAGGTCGCGTCTGCGTGAGCTGAGCGCCCGGCTCAGCGCGCGCATGGGCGCAGGATCGGGGGAATTCCTGAACCGCGGCGAGGCGCGCACGGGCCCGACGGAGGACGCCCTCGCGCAGCTCGAGGCCGCCCTCGAGCGGGGTGATCTCGACGCCATGGACCGCAGCCTCGTGCGCTTCGAGGCGCGCATCGACGCCCTCTCCCGTGCCCTCGGTGGAGCCCAAGAGGCCTTCGGTGCCGGGCGCTTCGGGCCACGCCAGGCGGCCCTGGCGGAGGCCATGGACAGGCTCTCTGGCTTGGAGGCCGAGCAGCGCAGCATCTCGGCCGCCGCCGACCGCGTGCGACGTCAGGCCGCCGAGCACGCCCTCGAGGGAGGCGCCCAAGCCGAGCTGCGCCCTGGCCTACTCGACAAGGGCCGACGAGCCCGGGAGGCCTTGGCAGAGATCCCCCGCGGAGACATGGCCGCCAGCGAGCGGCGACAGCTCGAGCGCGCTCAGACGCAACTCCGAGACACCCTCGACGCCCTGCGTGCCGGCGATCTGGCGCAGGCACGGGAGCAGGCCCGGGCGACCCGAAACAGCGTCGAGGCCCTGGCGCGCGACCTCGATCTCTCCGAGCTGATGGGCGGCGCGGGGGCAGCTTCGGCGAGCGCGCGTGCGCGCGCCGGGCGTGAAGCGGAGGCGCAGCTCGGGGAGCTCTCCGGCGCCATCGATCGGGCGATCCCCAACCTGCGGCACCACCTCGACGAGCGCATGCGCGAGAGCCTGCGCGACAGCGCCACGCGCCAGGCGCGAGCCGCGGAGGCGGCGGACACGCTAGCCGGGCTCTTCGAGACGGGGCCAGACGGCCGTCCCCTCTCCCAACACGCGCAGCGAGAGGTCGAGGCTGCGCGGGAGCAGATGCGGCGCGCCGAGCACGCCTTCGCTCGCCCGGATCCCATCGCGGCGGGCGAGGACAGCGCGCGGGCCGCGTCCGGCCTGTCGAGCCTGCGGCGAGAGCTGGAACAAGAGCAGCGTGAGCCCTCCGAGTCCAGGGGCCAGCGGTCCGCCGAACGCGTGCGCATCCACGGACGAGAGGAGGCGGGTAGCCCCTCGGAGCGCAGGCGGCGCGCCATGAGCGCCCTGCGACAGAGCCCTCCCCCGGGCTACGAGGACGCCCTGCGCGAATACTACGGGGGCCTGCTGCGATGAAATGCGCTCATGGTTTGGGGCTGTTGCTCGCGGCATGCCTCATGTCCCTGGCTGGGCCGACTCGAGCGCCCGCGCAGGCGCAGGGCGAGCTACTCGAGGCCCGGCGCGCCCTCGATCACTTGGACGTGGAGCGCGCAGAGCGGCTGCTCGAGCTGCTGTCGAGCCAGCGCCCCGGGGACCCGCGCGTGCTGGCGCAGCTCGGACGCCTGCGGCTCCATCAGGGTCGCTACGACGACGCCACCCGGGCCCTAGCCCGCTCCCTGGCCCTCTCGCCCGCGCGCGGAGACCACGACTGGCGACCTGTCACCCTCGAGCTTGCCCAGGCGACCCGCGAGGCGACCGCAGACTTCGTGGAGGAGCGCTCAGCGGACGGGCGCTACGTCGTGCTGCACCCGGCCGGTGACCAGGCCCTGCTCGCTCCCTACGCCCTCGAGACCTTGCGGCGCGCCGACCAGGCTCTGAGGCGCGAGCTCGGGGGCCACGCACCGATCCCCCTGCGGCTCGAGATCTATGCGTCTCCCGAGGATCTCGCTCGGGTCTCGCCCTTGACGGTGGAGGAGATCGAAACCAGCGGGACCATCGCCCTGTCGAAGTGGGACCGATTGATGATCACCTCACCCCGCGCTCTGATCCGTGGGTATCCATGGCGAGACACGATCGGCCACGAGCTCGCGCACCTGTTGCTGGCGCGGAGCACCCAGAATCGCGCTCCCGTGTGGTTGCAGGAGGGCGTCGCCAAGCTGCTGGAGCGAACCTGGCGACAGCCTCTGGGCTCGGGAGAGCTCGATCCCGCGAGCCGCGGCCTGCTCTACGAGGCGGCACGAGACGGAGCGCTGATCCCCTTCTCACGTCTACACCCCTCCATCGCCCTCTTGCCCTCCCAGCGCCAGGCGGCCTTGGCCTTCGCTGAGGTGACGAGCTTCGTGGGAGGGTATCGCTCACGACTCGGGCTCGGGTGTCTCGAAGAGCTCGCGGCGCGGCTGCGCGCCGGGGATGACGCGCGCGC
>JAADHO010000443.1 GCA_013151775.1 Deltaproteobacteria bacterium
CAAGGCGGCGACCAAGAGCGTCAGGGTGGCCATGGCCACCTGAGGTCCCGCGAGCAGATCCCGCAGGC
Organism: Deltaproteobacteria bacterium; assembly: GCA_013151775.1. GTDB lineage: Bacteria > Myxococcota_A > Polyangia > Polyangiales > Houyiibacteriaceae > JAADHO01. Next base: position 69 of record JAADHO010000443.1, read on the forward strand.
GTCGCACGAGCCCCGGCAGCAGGCCGCTGGCGTCCGTCACGGGCGCGGACTTGGTCTCGGCCGCCGCTCCCGCGAGCTCTTGGTGGACCCGCGCCATCACGCGCTGGTCGAAGTTGGCGCTCAGCTCCTCCATGGGCAGAGCGGCCGCCAAGCGGAGGCCGTCCTCGAGCGTGGCGAGCTCCGCCGCGCACTCCGGGCAGCCCTCGGCCGCCGCCCGCACGATCGCCGACTCGGCGGCGTCGAGCTCGACCGAGAGCAGGTCGAGGAGCTGCTCTCGAGTCGCTGCGCAATCATGCTTGGGGGCGGTCACGATCAATCCTAGGCGGGCTTTCGAGCATACTCACGATGGTGTTCGAGCGCCTCCGTCAGGCGTTCGAGGGCGTAGCGCATACGGCTCTTGACGGTGTTCTCGGGCACGCCCACGACCTCGGCGATCTCGCGGAAGCGCATGCCCGAGACCTGGCGCAGCAGAAACACCTCGCGCTGATCTACCGGCAGCGCCTCCACCGCCTCGGCGATCTCCCGCCTCAGCCCCGAGGAGGCGGCCGCACGATCCACGCCCGGTGCCCCGGACGCGACCCGCTCCACCAGCGGCGCGCCACCCTCCACGCTGCGCGAGACGGCGTCGAGGGAGCGGTGGCGCCGATGGCTCATGCGGCGTCCGTGGTCGATGCAGATGTTTCTAGCGATGGTGTACATCCAGGTCGTGAACTTCGAGCTGCCTTTGAAGTCGCTCGCCCGTCGGACGATGCGCACGAAGACGTCTTGGGTCAGGTCTTCCGCCACGACTGGATTCCGCACCGTGCGCAGAATGAAGTTGAAGAGCGGGCGCCGGTAGCGCGAGAGCAGCTGCCCAAAGGCCTCCGCGTCGCCCGCCGCGTAGGCCGCGAGCAGCTGCTCGTCGCTCGGCGTCGTGGGCTCGCCGCTCACGCCTCGCGCGCCCTTCGGCCGCCCGCCTGTGGCATTCCGTCATGTGCTTGCAGACGCACGGCGGCGTCGAGCGATCTATCCGGTGTCGTGCCCGCGGGGCCCATGTGCGCGATTGTAAGCCAAGGCGCCCGAGCTGTGCGACTTATGGGCGCGTCCTGTCTAGCTCGCCGCGAATGGGCGCCAGCCGCTCGGGCGACACGCTGCGTCATGCTCGTCGCTCCGACACTCAATTTTTCACTGCGTTGACCCTCCGAGGGGCCGTTGCTATAAGCCTCCCTAGTCATAGCGGGGGTCTTCCACCATTCCATGGTGAGACGTACTCGTGAGGGACAAGGGATCACCCTGGGGCATCTGCTCGAGAGGGGTTTTTGGCATGCGCCACTCAATAGCCTTCGGAAATATAGCCTTCGCAACCGTGCTCATCGCCCTCTCCATGGGAGCGGTCGGGGTATCGGCTCAACCCGCATCACCGCAGCCACCGGCTGGCGATGCACCCCCGCCGACCGCTGATGGGACGGTCGCCGCTCCTGCTGCGGATGGGACGGCCGCCAACGCGGACATCGCGGCTCCAGCCGACACGCCCGCTGCTGGCGCGATGGACACGGCCAGCGCCGAGACCGCGGGCGAAGAGACCATGGAGGCCGGCACCTACGCCGTGCGTCTGCGGGATCTCGAGCAGCGCATCAACGAGCTGAAGGAGCAGATCTTCCGCTCCAAGGCGCGGCTCTCGCTACTGGCCGAGACGGTGCTGCAAGGCGTGGTCGCCGGCGCTCAGGCTGTGGTGGTCCACGAGAACCGCATGTCCTCCTCCTACCGCCTGGTGAAGGCCGTGTACGCCCTCGACGGCGCGCCGATCTTCAACAAGGCCGACGAAGAGGGCTCGCTCAGTGAGCAGGAGCGCTTCCAGGTCTACAACGGCTCGATCGTCCCCGGTGAGCACACGCTCACGGTCAACCTCGAGTATCGCGGTCACGGCTACGGCATCTTCAGCTACCTGAAGGGCTACCGCTTCAAGGTGCGCTCCAACTACTCCTTCACCGCTCCCGAGGGCCGCGCCATCACCGTGCGCGTGGTCGGCTACGAGAAGGGCGGCCCCACGGCGCCGCTCGAGGATCGTCCCGCCATCCGCTACGTCGAGCGTGTCACGGATCGCAACCGGAGCCGCGAATCCTCGGACACCTCCGCCACCGAGGGGAGCGAGTGATGTCCGCGGGGACCGAGTCCCCGGACGCATCCGAACAGGCGGCGGTCCGACATCCCTCTTCCGGGTTCAGCCCCGCGCGCAGCCGTGCGTGCGCCGCGCTGCTGGCCGTGCTCTGCGTCAGCGGGTCTCCGGCTCGGCTGCGCGCCCAGAGCGTCGAGTCGATCAACCGCGAGCTGACGGGCATCGAGGGCGACGCGGATCGCCTGACGCGCAACCGTCTACGCCGGCAGGATCAACAGAGCCCGACCCACGTCGAGGAGCGGCTCACGGACGGTGAGCTCTTCTACCGCCTGCAGGACTACCTGCGCGCCAGCATCATCTTCACCGACATCGTCGACAACTACCCGCGGCATCCCGCCTACCCCGACGCGCTCTTCTTGCTCGCGGACTCCCTGTTCCAGGCCGGAGACAACCTCGGCGCGCGCACGCGCTTTCGGCTGATCCTCGACCGGGCCGGTGAGCAGGCCTTTCGCCCTTACGTGCAGCGCGCCCTCGGGCGGCTGATCGAGATCGCCATCCACATCCGCGACTTCGACGGCGTGGAGGCGTACTTCCAGCAGCTGAGCCGCCTGCCGCCCACGGAGATCGAGGCGACCACCACCTATTTCCGTGCCAAGTACCTGTACAGCCGGGCGGTCCCTTCGGACGAGATCCTGCGCGAGAACGGCAGCGAGGAGACCTCCCCACAGCTCGACACCGCGCGCCTCGATCAAGCGCGTCAGACCTTCGAGGCCGTGCCCGAGGGCAGCCCTTACTACCTCCAGAGCCGCTACTTCATCGGCGTCATCTACACCCTCCGGGGCCAGTACCCCCAGGCCATCGAGGCCTTCCGGCGCGTGCTGCGCGGCGAGGCGACCACGCCCGAGAGCCGCGACGTGGTCGACCTGACGCAGCTCGCCTTGGGCCGGCTCTACTACGAGACGGATCAGCTCGATCAGGCCATCGAGGCCTATCAGGCCGTGCCGCGCACCTCGAGCGAGTTCGACACGGCGCTCTACGAGATCTCCTGGGTGTACATCCGCCTGGGCGACTCGACGCGCGCGGAGCGTGCCCTGGAGGTGCTCTCCATCGCCTCCCCCGACAGCCACTACATCCCCGACGCCAAGGTGCTGCGGGGCAACCTGCTGCTGCGCAATGGGCGCTTCGACGACGCCACGCAGGTGTTCCGCGAGGTGCGCCAAGAGTTCGGCCCGATTCGCCGCGAGCTCGACCAAGTGCGCGAAGACCACGGTGATCTATTCGCGTATTTCCGCGGGCTAGTGCGCGAAAACATGGAAGATTTCGACGCCAACGACTTCTTGCCCGAGTCGGCGCGGCGCTGGGTCGATCTCGAGTCGGGCGACTTCGATCGGGCCCTGGGCGTGCTCAGCGATCTGAGCCAGGCCCGTCGCCTGGTGCACGAGACGGGCGACCTGATCCAGCGCCTCGACGCGGCGTTGGGCACACCCAACCGGGTCAGCGCCTTCACCGATCTGCGCGACGCCCGCGAGGGCACGACGGCGCTGCGCAACCGCCTGGCGCGGGTGCGCGGGTCGCTGATGCAGATCGAGGATCGCAGCGGCGGAGGCGGCAGCGCCGAGCTGCGCAGCGTGCGCGAGCAGCGGCGACGCATCGAGCAGACCCTGGGGCGCATGCCCACGGCGAACGACGACTTCGGCGTGCGCGACGATCAGCTGCTCGGTCGCTACCGCTCCCTCGAGCGCCTGCTCAGCCAGCTCGATGTGGAGCTGATGGGCATGGACGCGCGCGTCGTGGCCACGGAGCGTTTCCTCGCCGACACGGCCGACGAGCAGACCAACGCCGAGGCGGTTCAGAGCGAGCTCTCGACCCACCGCGGCGCCGTGGACGCCTACCGTGAGCAGATCCAAGAGCTGCGCCGCATGATCGAGCTGGGCCGGCTTCAGGTCGGCGTCGGCGACAGCCGCTACCAGCGCGACACGCGCCTGCGTGACGAATACAACCGGCTGGTCGAGCGTGAGCGGCAGCTCAACGGCGGCAGCAACAGCCGCCTCGACCAGCTCTTCGGTCGCATCACGGTGGTGGAGGGCAAGCTCGATCGCCGCGACGGGGAGATCGACAGCGTGGTGGAGGAGCGCGTGGGCGCCATGCAGCGCGTGATCAACGAGGAGCGCCAGAAGCTCACGGGCTACCGCGAGGCGTTGAGCTCCCTCGAGGGCGAGACGGAGGTGGTCGTCGGCGGCGTCACCACGGAGAACTTCGATCACATCCGCCATCGTTTCTACGACATCGTGCTCCGCGCCGACGTGGGCCGCATCGACGTCACCTGGGCGCAGCGCGAGGAACATCGCACGCGCGTCGACTCCCTGACGCGCGATCGTTCGCGAGAGATCCAGACCTTGGACGACGAGTTCCGTGACATCATGGACGAGTCCGAGGGCGGTGGTGACAACACCAGCTCCGGAGGGCAGCAGTGATCCGCGTGCGCCATCTTCTGCTCGCCTCGAGCCTCGCCACGAGCCTGCTCGCCGTCGCTCCCGCAAGCGCCCAGCCGCCCGACGCGGGGCTGCCGCCCAGCGGCACGATCCCAGCCTCCACGGGAGATGGCACCGTGGCACCGACAGGCACCGTGGTACCGACAGGCACCGTGGTACCGACAGGCAGGCACCGTCCCCGCCGATGGTCGCAACGCCCCGCGCCTGCCCGATGGCGGCGTGGCCAGCGGCACCGTGCCTTGGGAGGGCGCGGCCGTACCGGCGCTGCCGTCGTTCCTCGACACCACGGATCGACGCCTGGTGGACGAGCGTCCTCCGCCGACCCCGCAGCAGGTGGCCGCCCTGCGAGAGATGGAGCAGGAGCTAGGCCGCTTCGCCACGGCCGGCAACTCCTACCGCGCCACGGTCGTCGCCCTGGTGCGGCGCGAGTATCTGCGCCAGCGCCGCGGACGCGACCAGTGGTACGCGCGCCAGATCCGCGTCGAAGAGGGGCTGATGAACGAGGCTCGCGAGCGAGCCATCCGCATCTTCGAGCGCTTCATCCGCCACTACCCGGACGATCCCCAGTACACGCCCGACGCCATGTTCCGCCTGGGCGAGCTGTACTTCGAGCGCAGCATGAACCAGTTCCAGGATCAATACGACGCGGCCCAGGCCGCGCGTGATCGGGGCGAGGAACCGCCCGAGTCCACGGACATCCCGGACCTGACCGCCACCGTCGACCTCTATCGACGGCTGGTGCGCAGCTTCCCCGAGTACGCACGCCTCGACGGCGTCTACTACCTGATCGGCTACTGCCTGCACGAGATGGGGCAGCTCGACGAGGCGCGCCTCGCCTGGCTGAACCTGGTCTGCGCCAATCAGTTTCACTACGATCCGGACGCCGCGGCCAACCGCGCGGCCGCCGCGCTCGCGGCCGCAGACATGGACGGCGGAGTGGACGCCGAGGTCGACGGAGGCGTGGCGCATCCCGCCTTGGCCCTCGACGGAGTCGACGCGGGCATCGCGCCGCCGGAGGTCTTCATCGACCCGTACCCGACCTGCCAGCCGATCGCCGAGGACGCGCGTTTTCTCAGCGAGACCTGGTTCCGCATCGGCGAGTATCACTTCGACGACTACGGCGATCCCCACGCCCTCGAGCTGGCCATCAGCGCCTACGACCACATCCTCTCGAACCCCGACGATCGCAACTACAACCTCGCCCTCTACAAGGTGGCGTGGGCGTACTACCGAGCCAGCCGCTATCCCGAGGCGATCCAGGCCTTCGGCAACCTCGTGCAGTGGTCCGACGACGAGCAGGCGCGCACCGGCTCCGCGGGCTCCGAGCTGCGCCCCGAGGCCATTCAGTACCTCGGCATCGCCTTCAGCTACGACGACTGGAACGAGAACCAGGTGCCGGATCCGCAGGAGGGCATGCCCACGGGCATCCAGCGCGTGCAGGATCCGAACCTGCTGCCCCAGGACCGTCCCTGGACGGCCGACGTCTACATGGAGCTGGGCCAGGACTACTTCGACGAGGCCAAATACCCGCAGGCCATCGAGATCTGGCAGCTCGCGCTCACGCGCTGGCCGAATCACCCGCGTGCGCCCGAGATCCGCAGCCAGATCGGCGAGGCGCGTCGTCGCTTCAACGTGATGGACAACGATCTCTTCGGGGATCTGGCGAACTATGGCGTGGGCTCTCCCTGGTACAACGCCAACAACGAGAACCCCACGGAGCAGCGCGCCGCCGAGCGCATGGCCGAGCAGGCGCTGATCCGTGCCGCCATGGATCACCACCAGAAGGCGCAGCGTGAGCGTCGTCGCTGCGTGGAGGATCGCGATCCCGAGCGCTGCCGCATGGCTCAAGAGGAGTACAGCGCCGCCGCCGCGGCCTACCGCGCCTACCTCGAGCACTACCCGAACGATCCCCAGAGCTACGACCTCCAGTACAACCTGGCCGACGCCTTGTACTGGTCGGACAACTACGAGGAGGCGGCCAGCGTCTACGCCTCCGTGCGCGACTCCAACCTCGACGACTCGCACATGTCCGAGGCCGCGCGGCGCGTGGTCGAGTCCATGAAGCGCCTGGTGGAGGCCGCGGAGCAGGCGGGCACCCTGACCATCCGCGACGAGCCGCCCGAGCCCAGCGGTCAGCCGCCGATGGTGCGCCCCGTGGCCATGCCCGAGCTGCTGCAGCGCTTCGCCCAGGCGCGCGAGCTGTACATCGCCCGCGTCTCGGACGCCCAGGACCGCGAGGGCGTGCGCGCGGCCTACGACTACAACAACGCCCTGCTGCTCTACTGGTACGGCTACTGGCCCCAGGCCAAGGAGCGCTTCCAGCGCATCTTCGAGGAGCGCTGCACCGGGCCCAACGCCAACGAGACCGGCCAGGTGGCGTGGATCAACATGCGCCAGATGGCCATCGCCACCGAGGACGACGACGAGATCGCGCGGCTCGCCAGCGAGCTGCAGGAGCGTCAGTGCACCTTCAGCGCGTCCGAGGACGGCAGCGCGGCGGCCGAGGTGGACTGCTCCGACGAGGCCAACTCCGAGCGCGCCGTGTGCTTGATGCAGGGCGACCGGGTGGCCATCCAATACCGCGAAGCCATCGCGGTGAACCAGCAGGCCGAGCAGGCCACGGGCGACGAGCAGGTGCGGCTCTACGAGCGCGCCGCCACCATGTTGGTCGAGGCCGTCAACGCCAACCCCAACGACCCGCAGGCGCCCGTCGCCCTCGAGTGGGCGGCCACGGCGCTCGAGCGCACCAACCGCTTCAGCTCCGCGGGTCAGCTCTACCAGCGCATCATCGACGAGGTGGGCCCGCAGCGCAGCGAGGACCCCACGCGTCAGGCGCAGCTCGACGCCATCCTGGCCAACGCCTACTTCCGCCTGGCCTACAACGCCAACCGCTTCTTCGACTTCAACCGCGCCCTCGAGAACTACCGCACCCTGGCCGACTCCCAGCGCTTCGGACGCTCCACGGACACGACCATCATCGAGAAGCGCGAGGGCGCCTTGGTCAACGCGGCGCGCCTGCTCGAGCAGCTGGGCCGCTACCGCGAGGCCACCACCTACTACCGGCGCGTGGTGTCGACCATCCGCGATCCCAACGACCAGCGCACGGCGGCCTACCGGATCGCCGAGATGGCCTTCCAGCAGCACAATTGGGGCGTCTCCATCCGCGCCATGCGTGAGTTCATCAGCCGCTATCAGCGCGATCGCGCCGCGGGCGAGCTGGTGGTGCAGGCCTACTGGCGCATCTCCCAGGCGCGCAAGGAGATGGGCCAGACGCGCGACTACCAGTCGTCCCTGGCGGACGTCGTCAGCGCCTTCTCGCGCTCGGGTCAGGAGCCAGGCTCCTACGCCGCCGAGTACGCGGCCAACGCCAAGTTCCTGCTCGTCGATCGGGGCATGGCCGAGTTCGAGAACTTCGCCATCGACCCCGGGCGGCCCGCGACCATGCAGGCCTACGTGCAGGCGTTGGTCAGCCAGATCCAGAGCGGCGCCCGTCAGGCCAAGACCCTGGCCGACAGCTACGCGCCCCTCTCCGCCTATCGGCGCCCCACCTGGACCATCGCCTCCTTGGTGCGCCAGGGCCGCGTGTGGGAGATCCTGGCTCGCGCCGTGCTCAACGCGCCCTTCACCATGCCGGCGGACATGCAGCGTCAGTTCCGCCGGGTCTCCCGCGACGCGCGCGAAGACATCCGCATCCAGGTTCAGGATCGCGTGCAGCAGGTGCTCGACGAGCAGGTCCGGCCGCTGGAGTGTCGCGCCGTCGCGGCCTACGCCTTGGCGGCGCGCGCGGCTCGAGCCGGCGCCCTCGACGACGAGTACACGCAGGTCGCCATCGACCGGCTCCAAGCCTATGGCGAGGAGCGCATCGGTGAGTGCATCGCCCAGGCCCAGTCCGAGCAGGCCGGCTTCGGTGCGTACCAGCCCAACGAGTTCAGCCGCGCGCCCCGCGGGCAGGTGATGCAGATCCCGCCCGACGTAGCGCCACCGGCGCTCGCCACGGAGGCCCCATGAGTCACTCGATGCGCATCGGCCCCGCGCGCGCCAGCCTGGGCCTCACCCTGGTCGCCTGCTCACTGCTCTGGGCCTGCGGGGACGACTCCGAGTCCGAGCGCGCCAACACGGAGGCGACCTCCGGCGCCGAGGACACGGGCGACGGCGCCGCCGCCGCGGTCGAGGCGCCGCCCGGATCGAGCGCCCCGGACGACGGCTCTTGGGATGGCGACGCGCCGGCCGCGAGCGCGGA
>JAADHO010000324.1:0-8262 GCA_013151775.1 Deltaproteobacteria bacterium
CAGCTGCGCCAGATCCACGAGCTCGCAGCCCAACTCTTCGGAGAGCCGCGCGAAGCTCGGCACGGCTCCATGCCAGAGGGCATCGTCTTCTGCGGGAGGCTGCATGAAGAGGCGCGTGCGCTCGCCCTCGATCAAGGCGAAGGCGCCGGGCAGAGCGTGGCCCACGAGGTAGAGAAAGTGACTCGAGGCGCGGAAGGGGTAGACGTTGGCGGGGAAGTTGCGCGAGGTCGGGGCGCCGGCGCAGATCAGCGCGGGCACGCCCTCGAGCAGGTCGGTGAGGCGCGCGCGGCGCCTCTTGGCGGCTGCGATCGAGGCGTGGTGAAGCGTGCTCATGCGGGAGACATATCAGGTTCCCGCGCCCATGGGGCTTGATCGCGCCACACGCGGCGAGGTAGCAACCGCCCCCATGAGTGAAGCTGTCTCTGCCGCGCCCTATCGCGAGGTCACGGTCGCCGCCGTGGTCCTCGGAGTGCTCCAAGGCGCCGTGATGACCGCGGCCTTCGTCTACATCGGCCTCAAGCTCGGCTTCGGGCTCGCCGGCTCGACGGTGGCCGCGATCATGGGCTTCGCGCTGCTGCGCGGCGTGGGCCGCAAGGTCTTCAAGGTGAAGGGCTGCGGCAGCATCGTCGAGAACAACATCAACCAGACCATCGCCTCGGGCGTGAACACGGCGTCGTCCGGTGTGGTCTTCACCTTCCCGGCGCTGCTGCTGCTCGGGCAGGACTTCAACGTCTGGACGATCATCCTCTCGGCCATCGCCGGCTCCTTCATGGGCATCGTGGTGATCATCCCCCTGCGCAAGCAGCTGATCGAGATCGAACGCCTGCGCTTCCCCTCGGGCGTGGCCGTGGCGACCATCCTCAAGTCTCCGGGCGCGGGCGCGGCCAAGGCCAAGCTGCTGGGCTACGGCTTCGCGATCGGGCTGGTGGTCACCGTGCTCACGAACCACACGGTGGCGACCTGGGTCGGCATGCAGCACTCGCTGGTGCCCGAGACTTTGAACATCGGGCCCTGGCTGATGGAGAAGCTCGGCGTCAGCGACGGCGGCGCAGCGGGCATCGTGCTGCTCGGCACGACCTTGTCCCTGTCCATGGCCAACATCGGCGCCGGGCTGCTCTCGGGGCGCGGCGGCCTGCCCTTCTTCTTGGGTGGCGCTCTCTCGTGGTGGGTGATCGCTCCCTTCGTGGTCGGCCAAGGTTGGGCGCCTCCCGTGCACGGCGAGGAGCTCTGGGGCGCGGTCTACGGCACCATGCTGCGGCCCACCGGCATCGGCGTGTTGATCGGCGGCGCCTTGGCCGGCGTGGTCATGGCCTTCCCGGCCATCAAGGGCGCGATCAGGAGCCTGAGCGCGGCCGCAAAACTGGCCAAGAAGACCGGCGCGGCGGCCGAGGAGATGTCGCCCAAGGTGATGATCGTCGGCCTGGTGGGCGCCTTCGTGGCGTTGATGGCCGTGGCGTTGCTCGGCACCGAGGCCGGTGATGGATCTCTGCACATCGGCATGGCCCTCTCCGTGGCGGTGGCCGGCACCATCTGGCTCGGCCTCGCGGGGCTGATCGTGGCGCAGGCCACGGGCATGACGGACATCTCGCCGCTCTCGGGCCTGGCGCTGATCGCCGTTACCTTGATGCTCGCCCTGACCGGCGGAAACGTCGTGCTGGCCGTGACCATCGGCGTGGCGGTCTGCGTCGCGACCAACCAATGCGGCGACATGATGACCGACCTCAAGACCGGTCACCTCGTGGGCGGCGTGCCGCGCAGGCAGCAGATGGTGCAGTTCGGCGTGGCCTGGGTCGGCCCCGCCATCGCCATCGGCACCACGCTGCTGCTCTGGCACGCGGGGCCCGGCGGCACGAACGGCTTCGGACCCGACTCGGTCGCATGTCAGCAGCACCTCGGCGGGTGTCTGCCGGCACCCCAAGCGGGCGCACTGCAGGGCATGATCGAGGGCGTGCTCAGCGGCAACGCCCCGGTCGACAAATACGTCGCGGGCGCGGCCATCGGCGGCGCCTTGGCGGTCTTCCCGGTCGGCGGTCTCGGCGTCTTGGTGGGCTTGGCCATGTATCTGCCCTTCGAGATCACCTTGGGCTATGGCATCGGCTGCACCGCCTCGATGCTGCTCGAGCGCAAGAAGGGACACCGCTTCTACTCCGACATCCTGGTGCCTCTGGCCGCCGGGCTGATCGTCGGTGAGGCCTTGACCAGCCTCGGGATCACCCTCGCAACTCTGATAGGAGCCAGCTGATGCGCGCCGCCGGATTCGGACTCTTCCTCATCGGTCTCTTCTTCGCCGCCGGCTACGCCGCGCGCGTCGTTCCCGAGTCCGCCATGCAGGGCACGGGGCCCGATGGCGTGATCACCCCTGGGGACCGTCTGAGCGCCTGGGGTGACGTGGCGGGTCCTGCCTTCGGGGGCGGTCTCGCGTTGATGATCCTCGGCGGAGTGCTCGCCCGACGCGCCGGCGCCGCCCTCGAGACAGCCCCCAAGGACGAGGCCACACACGTGCCCCTCGGCGATCAACTCGCTGCGATGGAGAAGCTCTTGCTCGAGCTGCCCGATGGCGATCCCGCCACGCACACGGATGAGCTGCGCGCCGCTCTAGACGACCTGCTCGAGTCCAAGGTGCCCGATTTTCTCGAGCGCCGCACGGAGATGATCAACCTGCTCAGCCTCGGCGGCTACGCCGGCCTGATGGGCGCCTTCGCCGGCATGGAGCGCGCCGCCGGTCGCTGCTGGAGTGCGCTCACGGACGAAGCCTGGGGCGAGGTGCCGCCGACACTGAAGCGCGCCCGTCTGGGCATCCGCCAGAGCATCGAACTCTTCGAAGCCGTCGAGGCGCCGGCGGTGGAATCTGCCAAAGCGTAGCGATTGGAGGCGCCACGCGGACGAGCGGGGCGGCTGCTTCGGTACAGGCGGCGAGATCGCGTCAGAACACGTACGCCGCGCCCGCGCCGGGTACGCTGTTGTCGGCTTGATCTCCACCAACGCCACTGGCGTTCGAGGCCTCCTGGAGCGCGGCGACGGCGAGAGTCGAGCCGTTGCCCGAGAGCGTGACGGACCAGCTGCCGAAGCCGTCGTTCGCGTCGGCGTTCGAGGCCTTGAGGTAGGCCTGTTGGGACCACGTGCTGCCCGAGCGTGTGAAGACGTAGACAGCCCCCGCGCCGTCCGCGCTGTTGTCGGCTTGGTCTCCGTCGATGCCTGTGGCGTTTGAGTTCTCGCCGGGTGCGCCCACAGCGAGCGTCGATCCGTCCGCCGAGAGTGCAACGGACCAGCCGAAACTATCCAGCGCCTCGGCGTTGGAGGCCTTGACGTAGGCTTGCTGGGACCAGGTGCTGCCCATGCGTGTGAAGACGTAGACGGCGCCCGCGCCGTCCGCGCTGTTGTCCGCTTGGTCTCCGTCGATTCCCCTTGCGTCCGAGCCTTCGGCGCGTGCGCCCACGCCGAGCGTCGAGCCGTCGGCCGAGAGCGCCAGGGACCAGCCGAAGACGTCACCGGCGTTGGTGTTGGAGGCCTTGACGTAGGCTTGCTGCGACCAGACCCCACCAGCCGTGCGCGCGAAGACGTACACGGCGCCAGCGTCGCTCGACTCCGCCAACGCCAGTCGCGTTCGAGGACTCACCGACCGCGCCGACGGCCAGCGTCGAGCCATCGCTCGCGAGCGCCAGGGACCAGCCGAACCAGTCGCCGGCGTTGGCGTTGGAGGCCTTGACGTAGGCTTGCTGCGACCAGACCCCACCAGCCGTGCGCGCGAAGACGTACACGGCGCCAGCGTCGCTCGAACTGTTGTCGGTTTGGTCTCCGTCGATTCCCGTGGTTTGCGAACGCTCACCGGTTGCGCCGACGGCGAGCGTCGAGCCATCGCCCGAGAGTGCGACGGACCAGCCGAAATTGTCGTTGGCCTCGGTGTTGGAGGCCTTGACGTAGGCCTCTTGAGACCAGCTTCCGGCCGTGCGTGTGAAGACGTAGACGGCGCCCGCGAGATACGCGCTGTTGTCGGCTTGGTCTCCGTCGACGCCGATGGCGTTCGAGCGTTCGCCCTCGCCGGCGCCGACCGCGAGCATGGAGCCGTCAGCGGAGAGCGCCAGGGCATCGCCGAAGCGGTCACCCCGGTCGGTGTTCGACGCCTTCACGTATGCTTGCTGCGACCACGTCGAGCCCGTGCGAGTGAACACGTAAACGGCGCCCGAGGCGCCGGCGCCGGTGTTGGCTTGGTCTCCGTCGATGCCTGTGGCGTTCGAGCTCTCGCCGGGCCCGCCCACAGCGAGCGTCGAGCCGTCCGCGGAGACGACGGACCTGCCGAAGCGGTATTCCTGCGGGCCGGTGTTGGATGCCTTGAGGTAACTGCTGCTGCGGGCCAGCACGACGGTGTAGGTGAGCGTCGCGCCGGACTCGGTCGTCACTTCGACCGTCACGGGCACAGGCGCAAAGCTCGTCAACACAACGGGGAGCGAGGACGTGCCCGACGCCACAACCACGCCATCGACGCGGATCGTGGAGCGATCCGGGTAGGCGACGGTGGGCGTGAAGGCGACGCTCGCTTCGCCTGGCGGGAGCGTCAGCTCATACGTCAGCACGCCCGCGTCGAAGGTCGGGCTCAGGGCGCCTACCGATGGCGTCAATGACGCGAGGTGGGCATCTGTCAACGAGCAGGTGCCGCGCATCGCGGGTGCTTCGAAGCCCGCGGGGCAGGTGCAGGTGTAGGAACTGGGCGCATCCGTGCACATCGCTCCCACGAGGTCGCCGCTGCCGCAGGCGCCGTCCGCGGCCACGCAGCCCAGCGCGTCGGCGTCCGGATCGGCAGGCAGGCAGAGCTCGGCACCGTCGCAGAAGAGCCCATCGTCGCAGTCACTGTCGGCGCTGCAGATGGTGCTGCCGTCGTCGCCCGCGTCGCTCACCGCCCCATCCATTGGGCTCGGACCAGAGCCGCTGCCGCATGCGAGCAACAGAGCCAGTAGCAGAGTTGCCAACCTCATCCACCGTGCACCGGTGTCCAGCCGCTTCGGATCCGAGTCGCCCATCCCAACCTCCTTTGCGCCTGCGCCATCGTGACCGGATTGATCGTGGTCTGCAACGGATTTTCGGTTGACGCCCTTTCAGTCCGCTTGGTCTCGGAGCGTGGCCGTGCCCGAAGCGTCACTACACGTAGACCGCGAGTGGTTCACGCACCCCAGACTGCCGCTTTCACGCACTTCTGTGCAGCTCGCCTCAGAGGATCGGTGAGAGCAGGCGGGCGATGTTCTCCTTCAGCTCCGTGAAGCGGCCGCGTCTGGCGCGGTCTTCGGCGAGCACCTCGGTCGCGCGCTCGAGGTCGGTCTCGAAGATCGCGGCGAGCTCGCGGGCCACCTCGGGCTCGTAGCAGGCCAAGGAGACCTCGAAGTTCAGCTTGAAGCTGCGGTTGTCCGTGTTGGCCGTGCCGATGATGGCCACGTCCTCGTCCGTGACCAGCGTCTTGGCGTGCAGCACGTTGGGCCCGTACTCGAAGATGCGCACGCCCGCCGCCAAGAGCTCGTCGAAGTAGGAGCGCGCCGCGGCTGCGACGACCCGCACATCGCCCTTGGCGGGCAGGAGGATGCGCACGTCCACGCCCCGCATGGCGGTGGCGACGAGGGCCGTCATTATGGCCAAGTCTGGCACAAAATATGCCGTGGTGAGCCAAACGCGACTCTGCGCGCCAGCGATGGCCGAGAAGAAGAGCTTGTGGATGGCGTTCTCGTTCTCGTCGGGACCGGAGGCCGCGACCTGCAGCAGATGATCCTCCTGAGGCAGCTTTTCGGGCGCTGGGAAGCACTCCGCGTTGTCGGGCTCCTGCTCCGTGGCGTAGTACCAATCCTCCGCGAAGGTCATCTGTAGGCCACGCGCGGCGTGCCCCTCCACACGCGCGTGGGTGTCGCGCCAGGCGTCGTCTCCCGAGGCGCGACGCGAGTGCACCCGGGTCACGTTCATGCCGCCGGTGTAGGCGACGCGTCCGTCCACCACGACGATCTTGCGGTGCGTCCGAAAGTTCGCGAGGCGCGGGCGCCAGCGTGTGATCTTCAAGGCGTTGAAACGCTCCACATGGCCACCCGCCTCCCGCAGAGGTGCGAAGAAGGCGCCGCTCGCCGCAGAGGAGGAGCCGAAGCCGTCCACCAGCAGGCGCACCCGCACGCCCGCCCGCGCGCGCTCGGTCAGGGCGTCTCGCAGGCGCGTCCCCACCTCGTCGGGCTCGAAAATGTAGTACTCCACGTGAACGTGATCGCAGGCCTTCGCGATGTCCTCCACGACGGCGTCGTAGAGCGTGTCACCCTCTGCGAAGATGCGCAGCGCTCCGCGACGAGGCACGGCCGAGGGCCCCGCGGCCTGTCGCACCATGCGCATCAGGTGTGTGGCGCGATGCGTGGGCGGGATGGCGTCCGAGGCGTGCGCCCCGGCGGCCCGCGCCTTGGCCTGACCACGGGCGTGGCGCAGCTTCTTGCGGTCGAAGCGCCTCGGCCCAAAGAAGAAGTAGATCAAGAGTCCCGCCACGGGCAGCGCCGCCAGCGCCAGGATCCACGCCACCGTCGCCGCCGGGGAGCGCCGCTCGAAGAGGATCCACACGGAGAGGGCGACCACCCAGACCACCTCAGCTGTCCAGAGCAGAGCCATGTGATGATCGACGATCCAGCCGGCGAGTGCCATGGCGCGGAGTCTACCGATCGTCGGCGCCTTCCGCAGAGTCCCTGAGGATCTTCGGCATCGTGGCACGGCGGCCCACGGTGCGGATCAGTTGACGAAGCCCCCGGGGTAGCGCGTGACGCTCGGGCAGGCGCGACCGGCGTCACCCGTGACCACTGCTCCCAGGAACGTGAGCTGGATGTTCCCGTTCAGCGTGGCGGACTCGTCGACGCCGGTGCTCTCGAGTTCCACGTTCTCGAAGTCCACGCGCACCATCCCGCGCGGCTCCGGCAGCGCGCCGATGCGAATGTTGCCGGCGCGGGAGTACCAGGCGTTGCCGTCCGTGCGCTCCCAGTAGACGGTCGCGTAGTTCAGGACGATGCTGCGGTCCCGGTTGGTCGTCGCGGGCAGCGTCACGCTCGCTGCCCCTGCGAAGAGCGGCGCAACCTGATCTGGGAAGGTGTTGACGCGCAGGTGGGTGTCTCGCCCGGGACGTTGGAACTCGAGCTCCAACGCGAGTTCGCAGCGCTCTCCGTCGTCGTTCACTTGGGCTCGAAACTTGTCCGGCGCGTTCTCGGCTACGACCCGCTCCGGTTCAGCTCCCGCGGGCGCGAGCTGCAGGTCCGCCGAACCCAAGAGATCTGAAGGCGTGTGCCCCGCGCAGGCGCCGAGCAGGGAGCACAGGAGCAAGAGCGGTAGGCTGTGACTCATGCACACTAGGTGCCCCGGAAACGACGGATGTTCAAGCGTCACGGCCCTGGCGCGGCGGAGATCCCGTGTGTCGGAGAACTGCACTGCGCCTCACCCCATGGGCGCGAGGGCTGGACTGGACTATGATGGCCACTCGGAGAATCACATGACCAGCGTTCAGTCTCACACTCTTCCTACGCCCAGCACCGCCCTCGACGAGATCCCCGCGCTCGTGACCGAGCTCCACAGCAGCTTCGATAGTGGCAAGACGCGCCCCAAGGAGTGGCGACGCGCTCAGCTCGACGCGCTCCTGAGACTGGTGCGCGAGCATCAGGACGACATCCTCGACGCCCTCGCCACCGACGTGGGCAAGCCGCGCCTCGAGGCCTACGCGGCGGAGGTGGCGTTCATGGCGAACGACATCGTCCACGTGAAGAAGCACCTCTCGCGTTGGATGAAGCCCGAGCGCGTACCCACGCCGCTGGTCAATCAGCCCGGCAAGAGCCGCGTGCGCTCCGAGCCGCTGGGCGTCGCCCTGATCATCGCGCCCTGGAACTACCCCTTCCAGCTCGCCCTCTCGCCTCTGGTTGGCGCTCTGGCCGCCGGCTGCTGCGCGCTGATCAAGCCCTCCGAGGTCGCGCCCGCCACATCCAAGTTGATCGCGGAGCTCGTGCCCCAATACCTCGACAGCAGCGCCGTGAAGGTCGTCGAGGGCGGCGTGCCCGAGACGACGAAGCTGCTCGAGCAGCGCTTCGACCACATCTTCTACACGGGCAACGGCCACGTCGGGCGCATCGTCATGCGCGCGGCGGCCGAGCACCTCACGCCCGTCACCCTCGAGCTCGGTGGCAAGAGCCCCTGCATCGTCGATCACACGGCGGATCTCGACGTGACGGCGCGTCGGCTGGTCTGGGGCAAGTTCTACAACTGCGGCCAGACCTGCGT
>JAADHO010000324.1:8273-11052 GCA_013151775.1 Deltaproteobacteria bacterium
GAGGAGTCGATTCAGGACGCCTTCCTCAACCGCGTGCTCGCCACCATCCGCGAGTTCTGGGGCGACGATCCCCAGAAGAGCCCCGACTACGGTCGCGTGGTCAACGCGCGACACCTGAAGCGCCTGCTCGGGCTGCTCGAGGGCCAAGAGGTCGCCGCCGGTGGCGTCGCGGAGGAGGCGGATCGCTACCTCGCGCCCACCGTGCTGACGAACGTCTCACCCGACGCGAAGGTGATGCAGGACGAGATCTTCGGGCCGATCCTGCCCGTGCTCAGCGTGCCCAACGTGGACGCCGCCATCGCCTTCATCAATGCGCGTCCGAAGCCCTTGGCGCTCTATCACTTCTCCGCTGACAAGCGTCTGAGCGAGCGCGTGCTCGAGCGCACCAGCAGCGGCGGCGCCTGCATCAACCACTGCATCATGCACCTCACCGTGCCCGATCTGCCCTTCGGCGGCGTGGGTGAGAGCGGCATGGGCGCCTACCACGGTAAGGCTTCCTTCGACACCTTCAGTCACAAGAAGGCCGTGCTCAGCCGACCCTTCGCGATGGATCCGCCGATCGCCTATCCGCCCTACACGGACTTCAAAGAGAAGGTGATGAAGAAGCTGCTCTGACGCGCGTCCCGCTACAGCCGGCGCGCGACGTAGAGCGTGAAGACGGGGCCGCCGGCTTGTCTGCGCACCAGGCCCGCGCCGCCTTCGAGAGTGCCGCCGAGGGACCAGGATTCGCCCACGCGCCGCTCCCACTCGAGCACCCACGCCAAATAGCGCGTGCCGTTGCCCACGCCGCTCGGGCTCGTGTGGGCGGGTGCGTCTCCCGTGTCGATGGGCAGCCGTCCGAGCAGGCGAGCGCGCAGGCTCAGGCGAGCGTTGACGTCTGCGCCCCCTTCGAGGGCGAACTCGAGGACGTCGTCGAAGCCGCCCGTGCGAGCGAGGTAGCCGAAGCCCGCCTGCAGGTAGCCGTGGTCGAAGCCGTAGCCGACAGACAGCTCGCCGCCGATGTCCCAGACGCCCGCGCCGACCCTCAGCTCGCCCAGGCGCGGGTTGCCCGCCGAGCTGCCGTAGACCTCTTGCTGAACGGAGTCGCTCGCCAGGGGCGCGCGCACGCCGAACTGCGTCGCCATGGAGAGGCGCCCGCTGTGGAAGAACGCGTAGCGCAGCCCGAGCATCGGATCTCCGGGGGCGACGTGGGCCTGCCGCTTGTCGTCGCGGGGATCCACCAGCGTGTAGAGGTGAACGAGATCCGTCTGCCACACCAGCGCGAAACCGCGCCCGAGCCCGTACTCTCCGTAGGTCGCGAGGGAGAGCTCGTGGTAGCGACGGAGCGGCTGCGAGTTGCCGCGGCTGTCGATGTAGTCGTAGCCGAAGAAGTAGCGGCTCCAGAGCTTGAGATAGCCGTGGCCCGCCTCGGGAGACCAGGCGCCGGCTCGGGCGTGCCGAGGCGCGGAGCCGAGTGTCGCTAGGGCGACGAGGGCCGCGAGGACGAACGCTCTCCGGCGCCTCAAGGCAGGGCCACGCGTAGGCTGAGGGGCGCGTCCTTCAAGGGCGAGAGCGTGGGCGCGAGCACGATCGCGGGATCCGGCATCGCTCCGGCGTCGCCCCGGCTGCCGGGCGCGTCGAATAGGAAGTCCGAGATGATCACCAGCTCCAGAGGAGCGTCGGGCGCCGTGCCGCGTCCCAGCGCGGCGAGGTCGACGCCGCGCTGTCCATCGAGCTCTCCCGTCACGAAGACCAAGGGCAAGAAACTCGGCGGGAAGGAGCGCAGCACGCGCAGCGATATGCGCTCGCTTCCCGTCTCGCTCAGCGGGCTCACGACGTCATGTCCCGACAAGCCCAGCATGCCGATGTCGCCATCCGAGACCAGGCGGGCGAGACCTTCGACGCGGGCCGCACGCGTGGGGTCGGAGAAGGTCCAGGGCTCGACCTGGAGCTCTTCGCGCACGCCTGGGGTGACGCGCGACCAGCTTCCACCGCTGATCAGCAGCTCGCGCGAATCCGCGCTCGAATCGCTGGGTTGACGCATGCCGACGGTCAAGCGCGTCCCGCCCGCCAGCGCCAGCGCCGTGGGGCCCTCGAAGTTCCCAGCGCCGTCACCGAAGAAGAGCGTCAGCCTCGGCGCCTCGTAGGAGAGGGCCGCCAGGTCGAGGTGGTCGTCGCCGTCGAGATCGAGGAGCGCGAAGTCGAGCCCGCCGCGTCCGACGCTGGGCTTGGCCAGCCGCTCGGGAGAGGCGCCGCCGCCGAAGATCCAGACCTCGCTCAGGCGGCGACCGTGGGGGTCTGTCGCGTTCAGCGCCACCGGATCGGCCCCGGGGTTCCCGTCCAGCTCGGCCAGGGCCACGCGGGTGGCGGCGATGGGCGCGAGCCTTTGGCCGGGCGTGAAGCCGCTGTTGGGGGCGCGCCCCACCCAGTCGAGGGCGCCCCCTTGGGGTCCGCCCGCACCAGGGCGCAAGAGCACGAAGCCGAAGAGCAGATCGACGCGACCGTCCATGTCGATGTCGCCTGCGGCCACGTCCCGCGCCCGCGCCTCGGTCCCCGGCGGGCCTTGTGCGAGGCTGAAGCGGGCGACCCGGCTGACGCGCGTGCCCTCGCCGGAAGGCTCTACACTGAGCAGGGAGAAGCTGTCGCCGCAGCCCACCAAGAGCTCGCTCGACCCCGAGCGGAGCACGTCCGCGGCCACCAAGACGGGATCGAAGACGTCGCCTGCGCAGACTCGGATACGCGCCGCGCCCGCTGCGGCGGGAGGCTCCAGGGCGGGTGCTCCTCCGTCGCCTGCGCCACG
>JAADHO010000049.1 GCA_013151775.1 Deltaproteobacteria bacterium
TCCAGATCCATGCGATGGGCGGCGGCGAGCCGTTTAACTCGTATCACTACATCAGCGGGAATCTGCTCCAGGCGACTGACCCGGTGGGGTTCGATGGCAACACCATCGATGCATGGGTCGATACGATATATAGTGCTCCCGGGGCAGCGTTTCTAGCTGCCACTCCAGCAGGCCAGGCGATCAAGGCCTACCAAGCCTACCAACGCGGCGACACATGGGAGGCCGTGGCCCGCGGCCTCGCTGCAGCTGGTGGGCCGGCAGGCTATCTTGCGGAGAGCCTTGACGAAGCGCGAGGAGGAGCCCAGTTAGCACGCGATCTGCAATCGCCCGATGACTACATTCGGCACACCGCACAGGGGCGTGCGGGAGGAATCGCCACGATGGCCGCAGGCGCCGTCCTCGAGGTTTCGGCACGAGCGCCTCTCCCGGACCCGGTAGAGCCCGGAGCTGCACCTAGACCAACGCCAAATGTGCCGGCGGCCGACACGGTGTCAAGTCCCGCCGCTTCCCCGACGATTGACCAACCCAGGCCCGGCACCCCTCCGGAACCTGCTCCAGAAGCGGCTCCACCCCCGGAGCCTGCGACACCGACTCAGGCTAGTGGGCAAGGCGCGCCGGCGGGCGGTGCACCTGAGGTTGAAGGGCCGGGTGGCGGTGGTGGCCGGGCACCTCCACCACCGCCCAGGCTGCCCCAGGATGTCGCCGTCAATCCGACTCCTCCACCGCCGAAGAGCCTAGACCGACCGATTGGCAGTAGTCCCA
This sequence comes from Deltaproteobacteria bacterium, assembly GCA_013151775.1. Classification (GTDB taxonomy): domain Bacteria; phylum Myxococcota_A; class Polyangia; order Polyangiales; family Houyiibacteriaceae; genus JAADHO01. The sequence goes on from JAADHO010000049.1 coordinate 763, forward strand.
CACAGAATGCCCGTATGCAATCCGATATAGCGGCAGCTGAAGCCTCTGGAGGAACAGATTTTCGCGTGAATCAACAACAAGTCAACGCTCAGGGACAACGCGTCGGAATCAACCGACCTGATCTTCAGTATACAGATGCAAATGGTACTCGACAGTATGTTGAATATGACACAAGTCGGTCCAATAGGGGACCTCAACATCAGCGACGTCTGGAAGCAAACGACCCAGACGGACAGGTGAGGCAAGTAGAGCAGGACTGAGAGGATGAAGTTGTGTAATGCATACGACAAGTACTGGCCTGTTGCCAATGAAATTGGCTTTGTAGAATGCGAAGTTGATCAACTTGTCGCCTGGTATATTAATTGGAAGAGCCGCAGGGGGAAAACACCGCATGTTCGATCGATACCCGAGCGGTTTCCATATTTGCTCAACGCTCTATTCCCGCTTTCAATGCCAACTTCAAGAAAAATTATATTTGTCCCTACGAGTAGTTCGTGGACCGCATTTTTTTCTAATTCAGCGAACGGGAATAACGCTACGGCTGCTCGCTTTTATGCGCGGTCTCTGGGCTGTCGTGGCTTGAGGTTTGTTTGTTCCGCGGAGCGCCAAGGTGACGAGAAGTACCGTGGTTGGCCTGCTAGAATATTTTCTCTCTATGATGGGCGGAGTTTGGAGCGCGACTATTCGCGTACTGTTGAGGTTATGTATGATGGGTATCGCTGGAGTTTTGAGCAATTTGGAGGCCTTCTGAACGCAGAAGATCCGGCCGCGTATCGTAGGCGACGAGTGAAGGACAGGTTCTTGTGCGAGGAGTTGGTGGAGCTTGTTGCATCGCTAGGAATTTTCCCGCTGGACGAACATTTTTTTTATGGAACCGAGGCAGTTCTGTGTGTTGACCAAGATCCGCCTAGATCTAATGAGAGAAGCTTCACGCAAGAGGAACTTCGTGAGTTTCGAATGAAACCGATCCGCGCCTGGGACAGGCGCAACGGATCCCTACCGGGTGTGCGCCAGGAGAAGCCTGGGTGAGGAGGAAGTGATGTAGCAAAGGAAAAGGATCGCTACGTGGTACGGCGTGAAGAGCCGGGTGGGCTGGGCGCCCGAGTCGGGGGAGAGATGCGCAGGGATTGCTACGTGGTACGGCGTGAAGAGTGGGGCGCGCTGGGCGCCGACTTGGCGACCCAAGGGATCTCTACCGGGAACGGCGTGAAGAGTGGGGCGCCGGGGCTGCGCGGGCGTTCGGGTTGAGGCAGTGACGAGGGATCGTTCTAGGCCCCAAACAAGCGCAGTGCGCGGAGAAAATCGCCGCTGACGTGGAATTCACCTGAAAGCCCGGGTGTTCGTGAGGTTGCAAGACCAACGAACAAGAGCCAAGGGAACCGCACCTGGTACCGGGTGAAGAGCCCGGCGCGCTGGGCGCCCGGGCCGGGGAAGAGATGCAGCGTGTACGGATCCTTCCAGGACCGGCGCAGCGGTGTCACTCCTGAGCTTGCGACGATGACCTGATCTGGCGCGACCACGCTGAAAGGATCGGCACCTGGTACGGCGCGAAGAGCCGTACCCGAGCGGGACTCGGGCGTGCGGGTTGCTGCAGTGAGGACGGATCGTTCTTGGGCTGACAGCGCAGCGGCTCTCCACAGCCCGCGGCGATGCGCTCTTCTGCGTCTCTGCCGCCGAAACTCGCCCGCGGGCTGAGTCGCGGACGCACGAAGGCGCCGCCTGGGCTCTTGCCAGGCGGCGCGTGCGCCTCTTGGGCGCGCTGTGCTCAGCGGGGTGGGCCGGTGTCTCCGGGCGGTCGGCCGAGTCGGCGGTCCCGCTCGATGACGAGGCGGCGTGCATGCGGGTCGTTGTCGGTGACGTCTCGGTGGCGCGCGAAGCGGTGGCGGGTCTCGGCGGGCATGCGCTCGCCTTCCGCGGGCGCATGCCCGTGGAAGGGCGCGCCGGGCTCGAAGTCGAGCTGCTCCTCCAGCAGCTGCTCGGCGGCCTCACCGCGCTGGGCCTCGCGCGCGGCGTCGAGTAGCTCGTTGCGCCGCTCGCGGGTCGGCGCCTCCAGATCGCCGAGCGCCTCCTCGAGGCTGCGTGGTCCGTCGAGCGTCAGGATCGCGTCGGGAGTGGCCTCAGGCTCGACGGGCGCGGCGTAGTACGCGCGGGGCCCGTAGCTGCCGTGTGGAAACACGGCGTCTTCGCCTTGCAGCCGGCACCGGCGCGTCTCTCGGTAGCGGCTTCGAAACGCGGTGACCTCCTGCGCGCAGCGGCGCCGCCGGTCGCGCCCCTCGTCGCCGAGGGCGCCGACCTTGAAGCTGGGGACGCGCTTGCCGCCGGACTCGGCCAGGGTCTTCGGCTCCGCCCACGGGTGCATCCTGCGCAGCGCCTCGGCGCCCATCACGGGACGCGTCCGGGCCGCCCGCAGCGCGCGGCAGCCGTCATCCGTGAGGCGCCTCAGGTGATACACGAGCGTCTTGACGTCGCCGCCGAAGCTCGCGAGCAGGCGCAGCGGCGGCGTCAGCTTCAGCCGCAGCTCCTCGGGTCGATTCTTCCCGAAGTAGAACTCCGGGCGCTTCACGACGACTCCGTCGCCGAGCCAATCGTCGAAGCCGAGCGTTCGCCCCGGCATCTGCTCGGGCTTGGCCACCAAGCCCGCGGCGACGGGGTTCAGATGCGAGTAGAGCAGGTGCCGGAGCTGCGCCGAGTCGTCGACCAGCTGCATCACGTGCGCCTGCCGCCCGTCGAAGAGCGTGCGCGGCGAGTCGTAGCGCTCCATCGCGAGCAACGTGTTGAGCGCACAGCTCACGTCGCGGTGGAAGCGGTGCAGGAACTCGGGCAGGTTCGCCCCGGCCGCCGTCACCTCGACGTGGTGGTGACTGACGCAGCGCACGCCGTGATGCACGGCGACGTCATGCACGCGCTGCGCGTCGGCGAGCGCATACAGCCACGCTTGCTCCACGCGCGCGTCCCAGGCGCCCAGGAACGCCTTGCGCATCACGGCGCGCCGCGAGATGGCGACGGTCGAGCCGGAGACGATGATGCGAGGCGCGCCCACGCCTCCCTGCTGTGCAGGCGGCGTGCCGCCTACGCGCTCACGTGATTCCGCACACTTACGCGCCCGCTGGCGGCGGATCGGCGGCCAATGACCGGCGGGCGCCAGGCCAACGCCCGAAATCGCGGTTCGCCGCGCGCGACCTCATCGGCCTACGCGCCCTCTCCGGACCCGCGGGCGTCACACATCTCAGCGCCGTGCGCCAGCCGGGCACGCCCTGCGCCGTGGCCTACCGTGACGCCTTCGGCCGGGCGACGCGCACCTACGAGCGCGACGGCGCCTGGGTCAGCGCCGCCACCTACCACGCGCTCAGCCAGGAGGCGTGGGACGCGAGGGACCTAGAGACGGGCGGGCCCTACGCGGCGACGCCCTCGATCACGCGCGTGGACGGCCACGGCCGCACGCTCCAGACGCTGATCGAAAACATCCAGCCCGACGGCAGCCACGAGGTCTATCGGCTCGAGACGCGCTACCGCGCCGACAACGCGGTGGTGAGTGTGACGCGCTCCGAGGCCATGAGCCTGGCGCCCGATGCGCCGGTGGTGACAGGCTCGGGCGGTCGCGCGCGTACGCTGACGCGCGCCTTCATCTACGACACGGCGGGCCGTCGCATCGCGGCGACCGACCCGGACACGGACAGCCGCTCGGCCTCGCGCAGCGCCACCAACCGGACCTGGCGCTACCTCTTCAACCGCGTGGGCGACCTGGCGGCCGTGCGCGACCCACGCGGCTGCGGCGACAACTTCTACTACGACGTCGCGGGCCGCCTCTTGGGCGAGGACTACGTCAGCTGCGGCGAGGCGCAGGCCTCGGGCCTGTCGGCGGCGGCTGAGGTGCCCGCCGGCAGCATCGGCCTGGACGCTGGCGACGCCCACGCCGTGGACGCGCGCAGCTACTACGACGACGCGCCCTTCTTCGACGCGGCCATGACGCGGGCCGAG
>JAADHO010000210.1 GCA_013151775.1 Deltaproteobacteria bacterium
CCAGCTCGATGCCTCCAAGCAGCGCTCGCGGGCTCTGCGGGAGCGCCTGCGCGGCCTGATATCGGGCGCACGGCCGCAAGAGATCGAGGCCGCCGAGGCCGGCGTGCGCGCCGCCGAGCAGGCTCTGGCGGCCGCTCGACGAAGGCTCGAGCTGCACCGCCTCGAGTCTCCCCTCACGGGCACTGTGCTCGACGTGAACGCCGAGCCCGGGGAGGTCGTGGGACCAGGGCTGCCCGTGATCACCATCGCTGATCTGAGCCGCCCCTATGTGGAGGTCTTCGTCCCCCAGGACCGGCTCTCGAGCGTTCGCCTGGGCGCCGCGGTGAGCCTGCGTGTGGACGCTGGAGCGGCCCCCTTCGCCGGACAGGTGGAGCATATCGGTCGTCGCCTCGAGTTCACGCCACGCTTCCTCTTCAGCGAGCGGGAGCGACCCAACCTGGTGATGCGCGTGCGCGTGCGCATCGAGGACCCAGATCACGCTCTGCACGCGGGCGTGCCCGCCTTCGTCCGCTTCGCGGAGCAGCCTTGAGCGCCGAGGTCGTCATCGAGGCTCAGCATCTGGCGCGTCACTTCGGCGATCTGGTCGCCGTGCGCGACGTCTCCTTGAGCGTGCGCCGCGGCGAGATCTTCGGTGTCCTCGGCCCCAACGGCGCGGGCAAGTCCACCACCATCCGCATGCTCTGCGGCATCCTCGATCCCACCTCGGGCGGCGCGCGCGTGGTTGGCTTCGACGTTCGGCAGCAGCCCGAGGAGGTGAAGCGGCGCATCGGCTACGTCACACAGCGCTTCAGCCTGTACGAGGATCTGACGGTGCGCGAGAACATGGAGTTCTTTGCCGGCATCTACGGTGTGCCGCGTCGGGAGCGGCGCGCACGCATCGAAGGCAGGCTCGAGCGCGCGGGTCTGATGCCGCGTCAGAAGCAGCTGGCTGCGAACCTCTCGGGTGGCTGGCAGCGGCGCCTTGCGCTCGCCTGCTCGACCATTCACGAGCCGCCGCTGCTCTTCTTGGACGAGCCCACGGCGGGCGTCGACCCCGTGAGCCGACGCGAGTTCTGGGATCAGATCCACCGCATCAGCTCCGAGGGCACGACCGTGCTCGTGACCACCCACTACATGGACGAGGCCGAGCGCTGTCACCGCCTCGCCTTCATCTTCAAGGGTGAGGTGCTCGACGTCGGCTCCCCGAGCGAGATCGTGGCGCGCCGCGCCCTGCGCATCGCGGAGCTTCATGTGCCCGCGGAGAGTCGACGCGCGGCGGAGCTCTTGCGGGAGCGCAGCGAGGTAGACGAGGTCGCACCCTTCGGCGCCGTGCTGCGCGTGGCCACCCTCGGCGGCGGAGATCCCGTAGCGCTCTGTCGCGAGGTGCTCGCCGGAGCGGGCATCGCCCTCGAGCGCGCCGAGGAGGCGCGTCCCACGGTGGAGGACGCCTTCGTCTCCATGGTGCGCAGTGAGGGCGCGTCGTGAACCGCTTCTTAGCCATCGCGCTCAAGGAGCTGAGGCAGCTGCGCCGCGACCGGCTGACTCTGGCCATGATGGCGATGCTGCCCGTGGTTCAGCTGCTGCTCTTCGGCTACGCCATCAACTCCGACGTGCGCCACGTGCCCACGGTGGTCTGGGATCAAGATCACAGCGCTGCGAGCCGGGAGATCGTCCAGACCCTCGAGGCCACGGGCTTCTACGACATCGAGGGACGCGTCTTCGGCTACCCGGAGATCGAGCGCGGTATGCGCAGCGGTCGCGCTCGCGTCGCCTTGGTGGTGCCGCCCGGCTACGAGGCGAGCTTGGCCGCCCAGCGCCCGAGCACCCTGCAACTCGTGGTGGACGGCACGGACCCACAGATCGTCGCCAGCGCCTTGAACACCGTGTCGAGTCTGGTCGCGTTGCGCTCGGCCGCCATCGCGGACGCCCGCCTCGGCAGCGCACCGCCCATCCGGCTCGAGCCGACCATTTGGTACAACCCGGATCAGCGCACGGCCGTGTTCATCGTGCCTGGCCTGATCGGCGTCATCTTGACCATGACGATGGTGATGCTCACGGCCATGGCCATCGTGCGCGAGCGCGAACGCGGCACCCTCGAGGCGCTGATCGTCTCGCCCGTGCGTTCCATCGAATTGATGCTGGGGAAGATCCTGCCCTACGTCGCCATCGGCTACGTGCAGGTGACGCTGATCCTCGGCGTGGGTCGCGTGGTCTTCGACGTGCCCTTCGTGGGCTCCGTGGGCCTGCTCTACCTGCTGACCTTCCTGTTCATCGCCGCCAACCTCGCCCTGGGGTTGGTGTTCTCGACCCTGGCGCGAACGCAGCAGCAGGCCATGCAGATGTCGTTCTTCTTCCTGCTCCCGAACATCCTGCTCAGCGGCTTCGCCTTCCCCTTCGAGGGCATGCCCGAGGCGGCGCAGTGGCTGGCGCAGGCCTTGCCGTTGACGCATTTTCTCCGCATCGTGCGCGGCGTGGCGCTCAAGGGCAGCACGCTCTCCGACCTGATGCCCGAACTCTACTGGCTCGGCGGTATCCTCTGCGTCTTCGTCGGCTTGGCGTCCCTGCGCTTCCGAAAGAAGCTCGGCTGATGGCGCGACCTCGCAGCGACATCCGGCCGCGTCTACTGGAGTCCGCGCGCGCGCGTTTCCTGGCGGACGGTGTGGATGGCGCCTCCCTGCGCGCCATCGCCCGCGCCGCCAAGACCAGCCTCGGCATGGTGCACTACTACTTCGGCAACAAGGAGGAGCTCTTCTTCGCTGTGGTCGAGGAGACCTACGCCGAGCTGCTCTCCGGCATGAAGCAGGCGGTGGAGGGCGCGACGACCTTGCCCGAGCGCATCGAACGCGTCTCCATGCGCATCGCCGAGGCGAGCGACACGGAGCTCGACATCCTGCGCATCGTGCTGCGCGAGTCGTTGGCCAGCAGCGACCGCCGCACGCGCTTGATGGCGCGCTTCCGCCGCGGCCACTTGGCCCTGGTGCTCGGCCTGATCGAAGAGGGCGCGTCTCAGGGAGAGGTCCGGCGCGACGTGCCGAGCCCTGCGCTGGTGCCCATGGTGCTCGCCGTCACGCTGCTGCCCCAGCTGATCAAACGCCTCGCCGGACCCGCCTGGCCCTTCGCGGCGAGCCTCGGCGACGCACGGACGATCGCGCGCCTGTCGGCGGACGTGCTGCTCCACGGCATCGCCGTGGCGACTCCACCCAAGGACGAGTAGCGTCGTCTGCCACGCCCCAACCGTAGACGAGTCCGTCTTGTCTCAGTAATAGATACAGTGAACGTGTCATGGGAGTAAGGGTGACGCCATGAAGAGAATCGACAAGTTCGCCGAGTTGCTGATGCTTGCACTCCTGTTCGGGGGATCCGCTGCATGCGCGAGCACGTCTGGGGCGAGTTCTGATTCCGGGAACTCTGGAAGTCGAGATGCAGCCGGACGCGACGCCTCGGGGCGTGACGCTGCGCCCCCTGATAGCGCGCCGAGTTGCGATCCTCGGGGACCGTGTGAAGTCGTGCCAGACTGCGATCCTTCATTGTGGCACAACAGTCCGCTGCCGAGTCATTCTTGGTGGCTGGACATGTCGCCGACATCCTGTGCGGATCACGTGCAGCATGGAAGCTCAGATGCCCCAGTTGCGCTGGACGATTGTGGTCCCATTTCGAGAGAATTCATGCCCTACTCTTGCGGCATTTTGCGTGCCGGAGCGGCCGTTTGTGGATCTGGCCAGTATTGGACGCAGACGTGTCATGTGAGCGCGGACTGCCCTGATGGAATGGGATGTGTTGCTTCGAATGATGGTCCTATCCACGATAGCGATGCCATCGAGTTTGGCTCCTGCGAGCAGCGCTGTGGAAGTGCGGGCGATCCGGTCTGTGTGCGCTGCGGCTACGTCTGCGCGCCCGAGGGATACTGCAAGCCCGAGCCTCCACCGCTGGGGCATGCATGCACGGCAGACTGCGAGTGCATGGAAGGTGAAATCTGCAATGAAGGAGGGCACTGCTGGGAGAGCCCTCGTTGGCCAGATGCTCTGTGCGGGCTTCCGGACAGCGCCTATCCGTACCCGGAGCTGCGTTGCGCTTGTTCCAGCGGAACATGTGAAACAAACGCGCGGACTGGCCGGAATTGTTGTCGGAGCATGGACGGATCCATCGCAAGTTACGGTGCGGGCGTGGCCTGCAAATAGGCCGCGTTCGCGCTGAGGAATTGCGTCAGATTCTTACTACGCTAGAGGCCTGCGCGGACGTGCTGCTTCATGGCTTCGCCGTGGCGACGTACACGATCAGCGTGGCGACTCCACCCGAGGATGAGTAGCGGCGCCAGGTCGAGTCGCGCTTGGGGCTATCTCTCGCCCATGCTTCGGCGGTACGATCGCCGCCGCGCATGACTACCGACGCCGCTCGCCACGCCCTCACGACATTGAGCCAAGCGCTCGAGCAGACCCCCGAATTTGCCGAGGCGCTCCTCGCCAACTGGCGCAGCGGGCGCTTCAGTCGCGCGGCCAGCGACCTGCCCGAGGCGGTGGCGCAGGCCGCGGAGACCGCCGACCTCGAGCTGACGACCTGGACCCGGGGCGCGCCCGACGCCAGCGAGTGCGCGGCGGCCCTGGCAGACGACAGCGGCGAGATGCTGTTCTTGTGGTGCGCCGCCAGCGCCGCCAACACCGAGGCGCGACTCGCGGGCCTGCTCGAGGCTGCGGCCAAGAGCCCGGTCTTCGAGGCTCGGGCGCGAGGCGTCGCCCGGGGCCGCGTGGTCGCGGGTCCGGGACGCCCTCGCATGCCTGCCGCTGCTCGGCAGGGGAGAGCAGCTCGGGCTGCCGGAGAACACCGAGGCCCGGGCGCGCACGGAGATTCTGATCTGGGAGGCGGGCGCCTCGGCCTTGCAGCTCCCCGAGCTCGGGAAGTGGATCTGGAGCGACCTCGAGACCTTCGAGGCGATGGTCGGCGGCCCGGCGCGCGGCTCGCTGCGTGGACGCGTGTTGGCGGCGCGCTGCCTCGAGGTCTGCGTCTGCGGCATGACGGCGATGACGGATCAGGCGCTGGTGGGACGCACGCTGCAGGTCTTGCAGCCCCTGCTCCTGCACCCCGAGCCCCTGGTGTGGATCCACGCGGCGCGCTCCTTTGGGCGCCTCGCGGGCATCTTCGAGCCCCTCGAGGGCACGCTCCTCGACTGGGTGCACGGCGACTCGCCGGTCCTGCAGCAGCGGGCGCTCACGGCCTTCGCGTCGCTGCCTTCGGACAGGCTCTCGATGTTGGGGCACGAGCTGCTCTCGATCATCGAGGATCCCGGGGAGCACGCCTGCGGTCTGGCCGCCGTGGCCGCCGCCACGCCTCATCTCTTTCACGAAAAGCGCGCGCTCTGGGACAAACTCGCCGCGCGGATCACCGCTGGCGATGGTGGCGCCGTGGCGGCGCGCGCCTTGGCCAAAGGTCTCTCGTCCCTCTGGCGCCGGGGTCGGGATCGCGCCGAGATCGAGGCGCCTCTGCGGCTCTTGCGGCAGCGGGCGCGTCGTGTGGCCGCGGAAGGGGTCGACGACTGGAGGCGCTGGCTCGAGGTGATCGCCGTCACCGATCCCGTGGACGCCGCCGAGCGCGATCCCCTCGACATCGAGCTCGGTCTGGAGAACCTGCTGCGCCTCGCGGCTCAGTACGACGACGAGGAGGCCGACGCCCGCGCCGCGCGTTTCGCGGGCACGCTGGCGCCGACCTTCTCCGAGGCGCGCCGCATCGTGCTCGGGGACGGTTCGATTCGTCAACGGGCGAGCGCAGTGAACGCGCTCGAGGGCTGCGCCCGCTCTCTGGCCTTGCGCCTCTGGGGGCCCATGCTCGAGACCCGACCCAGCGGAAACCCCGTGTCCGCGCCCGACCTCAGCGAGACCTGGGAGATCGTCGCGCGCGCGCCCGCGGAGCTGCTCGACGTGGTGCGGGAGCGACGACATGGCGACGAGGCGGAGCAGGATCCAGGCTTCGATCTGGCGCTCGAGGTCCTGGCGCTGAAGCTCGGCGGCTACGCGTTGGACGCCTGCGGGGAGGACTCGGAGCTCGGGCCCGGGCGCGGTCCCACGGCCCACAGCACCTGCCTGTGGTTGCGCAAGCTGGAAGGGCTGACGGACGGCTCGCGCGATCTGCCTCCCGCGCTGCAGGGCGCGCTCAGCTCGCTCTTCTGGCGCCTGGTGGACGCCACCCGCGGCACGGCGCTGGGAGAGGTGGACGACGTCGAGTGGCTCGGGCCCTTCGCCGCCTGGTGGGCGCTGGTGATCGACCGCCCCGAGATGCTGCTGCAGCTGGCGACGGCGCTGCCCATGATCGCCGAGGGCGCGCTGGAGACGTGTTGCTCCCTGGCCAACGAGACCCGCGCGGCCCTCTCCTCGGGTCAGGCGGATGGCGCCTGGGGCGCGTCGGTTCGCGCCTCCCTCGAGAGCATGCGTGCCCAGGACACGGAGCTCGCCGAGGCGCTCCTGGCGCTGTCGGGTTTCTCGGGCGCGTCGGGACCGAACCCCAAGCTCGAGGCCATGGGCATGGATCTGGTGCTGGCTGCCGAGCGTCTGCGGGCGGCGCTGGCCGACCCGGTGCGGGCGCTCCACCCGGCGAAGGACGCGCCCACCGACGACTCCCTCACGCTGGCCGTGACCGAGAACGCGCCGCGCATGGCGTCCGTGGTCGCGCGGGCGATCCGCGCGCGTGAGATCTCCTTGCTCGAGGTCTGGTTCGCGAGCCTCGGGCCCACGGCGTCCGCGCTGGTGGAGGCCGCGATCCAGGGCGCCATCCGCCGCACGCCGCCACCACCGCCGATGCCCAAGAAGAAGGAGCCCACGACCATTCAGGGCTACGAGCTGGTGAAGCCTCTGGGCGAGGGCGGCATCGGCAGCGTGTGGCTGGTGCGCAAGCCCGGTGCGGATCGCTTCTTCGTGCTCAAGATCCCCAAGGCGGAGGCGCTCCAGAACGCCAACGACCTCGAGCGCAAGGGCATCCTCGCCTCCTTCGTCTCCGAGGCGCGCGCGCTGGCGGGGCTCTATCACCCCAACGTCGCCAACATCATCGACCGGGGCGTCGAGGGAGATGTGCCCTTCTTGGTGCTCGAGTACCTGATCGGGGCGGATCTCAAGGACTACTCCGACGCGCGCCTGATGACCCTCTTCGAGCTGAGGCAGATCGTCCAAGAGACCTGCGCGGGGCTGACGGCGCTGCACAACGCGGGGCTGGTGCATCGCGACATCAAGCCCGCCAACCTGTGGCTGCGCCTGCCCTTGCCGAGCGGCGTGAAATTCGACCCGCACAAGCACCGCGATCCGGCCATGGCGCAGCCCTTGTCGAGCGTGGTGATCGACTTCGGCATGGTGCGCGCCATGCGCGTGGCCGCCGACGTGGGTGGGCGTTTCGTGGCCGGCACACCGGGCTACATCGCGCCGGAGCAGGTGCTCGACCCCGTTGAGCTCGACGGTCGCGCCGACGTCTACGCCCTCGCCGGCACCATCTACAAGGTCACCACCGGCCGCACCTTCTTCGACGAGGTGAGCGACCCGCGCGAGCGCATCCTCGCCCATATGCGTCGCGACCCGATGGAGGACTCCGCGCGCTTCCGCGACTACCCGGCGGCCTTGGTCAAGCTGCTGCGCGCGGGCACGGCCATGGACTACCGGGATCGCCCCACACCGCTGGAGTTCGGCCGCGCCTTCGCCGGGCTGCTCTGAGCCACGCGCGTACAGCGCGTTCCGCCTCGACGTGGGCGGACATCGGGGCCTGCATGGCCACGGACCGTGGCTCGAGGGCATACTGATCGACGTGGAGTCGCACCTCGCCTCGAGCTTCGTCGGTCGCGAACGCGAGTTGGCCGAGCTGCCCCTGCGCCTCGAGCGAGATGGGGTGGTGGTGGTCGTGGGCCTCGGCGGAGTGGGTAAGTCACGTCTGGTGGCGCGCGCGTGCCCCGATGCGTTGTGGGTCGAGCTGGCCGACGTCTCGGACGCGGCGAGCGTGACGGCTCGGGTCGCCGGGGCCATGCACCTGCCGCCGGGCCGAAGCTCCACCTTGGCGCTCGGAGCTGAGCTGGCGGCTGGAGTCGCGCGCACGCTGGTGCTCGACGCGGCCGAGCAGGTCCTCGAGCAGGTCTATGCCATGGCGCTCAGCTGGAGGCAGGCGCTGCCCGAGCTGCGCGTGCTGCTGACGAGCCGGGTGGCCACGGGGCTGCCGCCATCCGCGCTGATGCCGCTGAGCCCTCTCTCCACCGCGGAAGGCTGCACGCTCTTTCGCGCTCGAGCCGCCGCTGCGGGCACTCCCATGGAGTCCGAGTGCGAGCAGGAGCTGGAGGAGCTCGTCGCGACCCTCGACGGCTTGCCACTGAGCATCGAATTGCTTGCGTCCCGAGTGCGGCTCTTGGGCTTCCGCGAGCTGATCGCGCGGGCGCGCATGGAGGTGGACGGAGAGGCTTCGCTGCCCAGGAGTCTGGAGCAGGTGCTGCGCTTCAGTCTCGACCTGCTCGACCCAGGGGAGCGCGAGCTCTCGCGCGTCGCCAGCGTCTTCGCGGGCGGATTCACCATCGTCGACCTCGAGCAGGTCGCAGGACTCGCTCAGGTCTTGCTCGGGAAGGACACGATCGACGTGGTCGACAGCCTGCTGCGGCATTCGCTGCTGGTGCCGGCGCCCGCTGCGACGCGGTCTCCACGCTTCAGGTTGCTGCGCGCCGCCCGCGCTCTGATCCTGCGCGATTCGCCGCCGGACGACGCGCTCTTGCGGGGTCACGCGCGCCACTTCGCGTCCCGCGCCCAGGCCCTCGCTCCCGCCTGGGAGGGAGTCGATGCGGAGACGAGCGAGCTGCTGAGATTTGACCACGAAGACCTGCTGCTGGCCGCGCGGCGTGCCCTGGGGAGCGAGCCCGAGCTGTCGATCGCGGCCAGCATCGGAGCGGCGCGTTGGGCCTGGATCGGGGGGAGCTGCGCCCGCCCCCTCGAGGTCTTGGAGCAGAGCCTGGGAGCGACCCAAGGCTCGACGCGGGCTCGCGGACGGGCCCTGCTGTGGGCGGCGGTGTTGAGCCAGTCGGGCGCTGACACGGAGCGCGCGGAGGAGCACGCTCGCGACGCGCATGAGATGGCGGTCGAGCTGTCCGATCCTTGCCTGATGGGCGCCGCGGCGGTTCGCCTCGGTGGTCTGCGCTATGCGGGCCGGGCGCTCGACGAGGCGCGCCCTCTGCTGGAGCAGGGCGTTCGCCTGCTCACGGGTACGCCTGCTCGCTACCTGCGCGCCCTGGGCATGGCCGACCTGGGCATGCTGCGTCAGGAGATGGGAGACCACGAGGCAGCCCGGGCGCTGCTCTCGGAGGCGCGTGTGGACGCTCTGCCGTGGCCGAGGCTGCGCGCCGTGGTGCTGCAGGCGTGGGCCAACCAGCGCCTCGAGGCGGGGGACCTGCTGGCCGCGCGCGAGGCTTTGGAGAAGTCGCGAGCCCTCGCGCTCGAGCAGCA
>JAADHO010000007.1 GCA_013151775.1 Deltaproteobacteria bacterium
GGCGGCGTCGGCCGGTCTGGCCACGGAGGCGGACGTCGAGCGCGCGGAGGTCAGGCGCGACATCCACCTCGTGGCGGCGGCCGCGGACGCCGGCGCAGAAGTCGGCGCGTCTGTGGCGCTGCATGGCGTCGAGCACGTCGCGGCCAAGGTCGTCGAGGCGTCCGCAGGGCCTAGCGCGGGTCGCGCTGCGCAGTACGCCGCCGAGCGTCTGGCCGAACACAGGGCTGAGGTCCACGTCCAGACGGACTGACGCGCACCCCGCTTGCCCCTCGTCGTGCTTCGGGGCGACGATGGCCGCATGCTGCTTCGTGCTTCGTGTGTGCTCTTCGCCTTCGCCTGCCTGCTCTGCGTTCGCACGGCCTACGCCACGCCTGGTCCCGACAGCGTGGCCATCCTCGCCAACGCCGACGTGCCCGAGAGCGTCGCCCTCGCGCAGAGCTACGCCGAGGCGCGGCAGGTCCCGGCGCGACAAGTCTGCGCCCTCTCCATGCCCACCACGGAGGACATCAGCCTCACGGACTTCCAGAGCATGCTGCTCAGCCCGCTGCTCGACTGCCTGCGCGCGGCGGGCGTGCTCGACCGCATCGAGGCCGTGGTCGTGATCCGCGGAGTGCCTCTGCGCGTCAGGATCCCGACTCCCGACGGCAACATGCGCGCCTCCGTGGCCGCGGCCATCGGCGCCTGGCAGAGCGTGATGCTCACGGGTGAGGACTTCGTCGGCCAGCCGCCCGGCACGGCCATCACCTGCAGCGGCGGGAGCACGTGCGCCATCGCCCGCTGGGCCAATCCCTACCGCACGGGTCCCTTCGAGCCTGACTTCACCGCGACGCGCGCGGGGGTCGAGTGGCACCCCGTGCTCGTGACCATGCTCCACGGTCGCAGCTACGCGGACGCCCAGAAGCTAATCGACAGCGCCCTGGCGGCCGAGGCCGCCGGTGGCGTGCCCGGGGAGATCCTCTTGATGCGCGGACGCGACTCGGCCCGCGGCGTGCTCGACACGCAATACGACGCCGTGGCCGCCGCGCTGACAACTCGCGGCTTCAGCATGGTCAACATCGTCGACTTCGCCAGCGACTCGAGCGGACACGACCTCGCGGGCTTCTTCACCGGCACGGCGACCCTCGGCGCGACCATCGAGGGCAACACCTTCGCCCCGGGCAGCCTGGTCGACAACCTCACCAGCGTGGGCGCCGCACCCGTCAATTTTCGCGCGACTGGAGAGAGTCAGGTCAGCATCGCGCGCTGGGTCGCCATGGGCGTCGCGGGCGTGCACGGCACCACAGCGGAGCCGCTCAACAACGCCTTCCCCTCGCGCTTCCTCTACGTGGACTACGCCGACGGCGCGACGCTCGCCGAGGCCTACGCCAAGAGCATGCCCTTCGTCTACTGGCAGAACCTAGTGCTCGGAGACCCCATGCTCGCGCCCTTCGCGACTCGACCCGAGGTCACCCTCTCGGGTGTCTCCAGCGGTGACGCCTCGACCTCCGCCTCGATGGTCATCGTCAACGCCACCGACGCGCTCGACCGCGGAGATGTCAGCATCGAGCTCTTCCTCGACGGAGTCGCCATCGCCCGCTCCGACGTCGGCAGCCTCGAACACTGCCTCTCCATCCCGGACGACGGCCCACACCGGCTCTTGGCCGTCGCGCGCGCGGCCGACGACGCCAGCGGAGAGCGCCCCTATCGCCCCAAGGGCTGGCAGGAGGTTCGCTTCACCAGCAGCGGCGCCGTGGGCGACTGCAGCGCGGCCGACGCGGGTGTGGACGCGGATGGCGGCGCAGCCGACAGTGGCATGGCAGACGCCGGAAGCGACGCGGGCGCGCCCGACGCCAGCGTGGATCTGGACGCCAGCGTGGATCTGGACGCCAGCCTCGGCATGGACGCCGGCACGGGCTCGAGCGGCGGAGGCTGCGGCTGCACGGTGACTCGCGGAGCGTCTTCGCGTGGGCTCGTGCTCGTGCTGCTCGTCATGGGGCTGGCGGGCTATCGGCGGAGGCGCTGAGCCGAGTGCGCGTTCAGCCGCCTTCGTCGCGCAGGCGGATGGGGCCGAAGAGCTCCGGGCGCTTGCCTTTCATGTCCGCGTAGAAGGTGCGGATGCGGTCCATGTCGGCGCGGGTGTCCCCGCTGGGCTCGATGGCCGGGCCGAAGCCGCCCTTGCGTGTGCCGAAGTCGATGAAGCCGAGCACGATGGGCACGTCGGCGCCCTTGGCGATGTGGTAGAAGCCGCTCTTCCAGTGCTCGACGCGGCCACGCGTGCCCTCCGTGGGCACGACCAGGGCCAAGTCCTCGCGCTCGCCGAAGAGGTCGATCATCTGCTGCACCATGTTGCGCGTCTCGCTACGCACGACGGGCACGCCACCGACGGCGCGAAAAAACCAGCCGAAGGGTGGCTCGAAGAGGGCGTCTTTGCCCATGAAGCGCATGGGCACGTCGAAGTAGAGCGCCAGCGCCAGGGTCAGAGGGAAATCCCAGTTCGACGTATGGGGCGCCGCGATCAGCACGTAACGCCGCGGTTCGGGGCGTGCGCCCGAGGGCTCGAAGCGCAGGATCGCGAGGACCACTCGGCCGAACCACTTCTTCAGCACCCGCATGTCCCGAGCCTACCTCCCTCAGCTCGCGAGTCCACGTCGGCGTGCGTCCGTGGGGCGCCACTCCGTCACCTGCTCGATGGGATGGAGCGGCTCGTTGAACTCGAGACCGAAGGCGGCGTCGAGGTCCGTGCGGCCCTTGGTCTTCACGTAGATGGTCTTGCGCGAGAGGGGCAGGAAGAAGAGGCGGAAGGGAAAGAAGTTCTTCACCACCAACACGTCCGCCTTCCACGGGTCGAGGCCCACGTCCGAGAAGAAGCTCGGGCGGATGGTCACGGGCGGGCCCTCCGTGATCACCAACTCGACGTCCCCGATGCGCAGCACGCATTGGCGCTTCATACCGGGCACCTCCTGCTTGCGCCGCAGCACGCCCGTGACCTCGAGCGCCTCGCTCACCTCGGGATCGAGGCTGCCGCCCACCTCGAGCGTCAGCTCGCGGCCCACGTCTTCCTTCCAGAGCTGCGCGACGGCGCGTGGATCGCGCATGGGCAGATAGGCGCGAAGGCCTTGGCCACCTTCGAGCAGCGCGCGCAGCATGCAGGTGGTGTCCCCCGGGGCGCCCGCCGTGACCACGTCCGAGGCGTCCGCCAAGGTGATCGCGCCGAGCTTGCGTCGCAGCTTCATGCGCTGCGCCTGTGCGACCGCCTCCTGCGCTGATGCGAACTTCGGCGGCTGCTCGTGGCGCGCCTCCCAGCAGCGATCCGCCAGCTCGTCTGCGATCTCCTCGGCCTTGGCCTGGTCGCCATCCGTCGTCACCACCACGCTCCAGCCGAGGTCGGGATCGTCGTTCCACACGTGGCACATGAAGACGCTCGCCGTGAGCACCTCGCCGCGACGCTCCAGGGCGCGCATGCGGTGGAAGATGCCGAGCATGGGCGGCAGAAAGTCGAGCGTCGTGCCGCCTCCGACCAAGAGCGGCAGCGTGCGCCAGGCGGTCGTGGGCTGGATCTCGCCGCGCAGCCGGCGCAGCAGCAGCCTCCCCGCGAGCTTGGCCGTGCGCACGTGGTCCCGGTGCGGGTTGGTCGCGTAGCCGACCAGCACGTCCAGCGTCCGCATGCGTCGCTGCGTGAGGTTGGCGTGGAGATCCATCGTCACGGCCAAGGGGATGTCGCCGATGACCTCGCGCACGCGCTCGAGCAGCGCGCCCTCGGGATCGGGCAGGCCCTCCACGCCCATGGCGCCGTGCAGACAGAGGTAGACGCCGTCCAGCGGCAGCGCGGCGCGCAGCCCGTCGAGCAGCTCCGTCGTCAGCGCCTCGAAGCAGTCGCGACTGAGGGGCCCGCTCGGGATGGCCCAGGCGCTGCTGATCGGCACCAGCGTGACGTCGGCTTCGCCGCCGCAGGCGCGCACGAAGCCGCTGAGTTCGGCGTTGGCGAGGAAGCCCTCGGCCTCTTGACCGCCCTTGGCACAGGCGCGCCCGAGCGCCTCGCCCGTGATGTGGTGCATGCTGTCGAAGTCCGCGAGGGTCGTCAGCACAGGCGAGAGGGCGTTCGTCTCTTGGGCGATGCGGGCGTAGGCGAGGCGCAGGCGGCCTGTGGGAGCGTGGGTCATGCTCCCACTCTGCCCGCCGCAGGGCGCTGGAACAATCGACTTGCGAAGGTTGGGCCGACGGAGCTTTGATGAGTGGGTGATAACCTGCGAAAGAGTCCGCCAGGAGCGAGCCGAGCGCTCTCTACGTGGCCTCGCCGTGGGTGACGCCTTCGGCGCACATTTCGAATTTCGGGGCGACGCCGCGGAGCTGCACCGGCAGGCGCCTGCGGGCCTCTGGCGTACGACCGACGACACGGCCATGGCGCTGAGCTTGGTGGAGGTGCTCGAGGAGCGTGGGGAGGTGGATCAAGACGCTCTGGCCGCCGCCTTCGCGCGTCGCTACGTGGCGGATCCCCACAGGGGCTATGGCGGCGGGGCGCGGCGGATCCTCGAGGCGATCCACGCCGGAGGGGATTTTCGTCGGCTGGCGCCGGGGCTCTTCCCCGGAGGCTCCTACGGCAACGGCGCGGCCATGCGGGTGGCTCCCCTGGGCGCCTTTTTCACTGAGGAGCCCGCCCGCTGCTGCGCCCAGGCGAGGCTCTCCGCCCGGGTGACGCACACGCACCCCGAGGCGGTGGACGGTGCGGTGGTCGTGGCCTTGGCCGCCGCC
>JAADHO010000434.1 GCA_013151775.1 Deltaproteobacteria bacterium
ACCTTCCGCCTCGGGCATGGCTTCCGCGAGCTGACGCGCGAGAGCGGCCTGCTCGCTACGACGCCTGAGCAAGCGCTGACGACGCAACAACGAGCCAGCCAAGGCCTCGTCACCGGCCTCACGCGCGGCCTCCGCGCCACGGCCCAGCGCCTCACGCGCGCGCTGCCTATCCGCCGCCTCGCGACGAGCCGCGGCGCGGGTCACCTCGGCGTCGAGGGCCTCGAGATCACGCTCCGCCACCGCGCGCGCCATGGCCTGCTCGTCCTGCATGGCCTCCGCCGCCGCCTCCTGAGCGCGAGGATCGCCACGACCCTGAGCACGGCGCGCCGACTCGACCTGCTCCCGCACTTGATCCAGGCGGTCGAGGGCCTCTCGCTCCTCGAGCCCAGCGCCGAGCATGCGCCTCAGCTCACGCGCATCCGCCGCGGCAGCCTCGAGCGCGGCGCGCGTCTCGGCGTCGGGCGCCGACTCGGGCAGGCGCTCCACGCGTCGCAACGCCTCGGAGTCCGGAACCAGCACCTCGTCGGTCCCCGGTGGATTCGCGGCCAAGGCCGGCGGTGGGAGCAGGAACGCGGAGGCCCCGAGCAAGAGGGCCAAGGGCCAACCCCAGAGCTCGCGAGCTTGCAGCACGCGTGGGCGCACATCGCTCGGTGACGCGGCCTCGAGAGCGGCGCGCGCACGCGCGAAGGTGGCGGCGTCGAGGGCCGAGCGAGGCTCCCCCAAGGCGTGAGCCGTGAGCAGCGCCTGATCGGCGCCGAGACGGATATCGACGAAGGTGACGAGATCCAGCGAGCAGGGCATGCGCCGCCAAGCGAGGAGAACACCCAGCAGCGGCCCCAAGGGCAAGAGCGCCAACGCGGACCAGCGAGGCCACGCGGGCTCGAGCCAGGCGAGCAGCAACGCCAGCACGCCGACCAACAGCGCCGTCACGGAGCCCACGCGCAGGCCGGAGCGCGCGAGCAGGGCGCGGCGTACGACGCGGAGCAGAGATTCGAGCTTGGGCATGACTTTTCGACGCGGGGGAGGAGGTAAAGTTCCCCACCCCAACCCTACGCGAGCAGTCTACCCTTCCTCCCTTGGCAAGATCTTCTGGATTTCGCGCGAAGCGTCGGGCTCAGTTGGCGGCGAAGGCGCGAATATGCTGCACGAGCGCCGTGACACCGGCCTCTCCGAGGCGCTCGCCGAAGGCGTGCGATTCGCCACCTGCGCGAATGACCATCGCCAGCGCCTCGTCCGTGTTGCCGCTCTGCCACGCCGGATCACGAAAATCGGCCAGCTCCACACCCTCGGGCTTCTGGGGGCCGTCGCCCGCACCATCTGCGCCATGACAGCTCGCGCAGCTCATGCGGTAGAGGGCCGCCACCGCGCTGCCGGCCACGGCAGGCCGCTGCTGCTCGACGGGCGGAGGCTGTCGCGCGGGATCCACCTGCGAGGGATGCTCCTCGCCGTGATCCGAGGGTGTCCACTCGCGAAGATCGCGCGACTGGGAGCAGCCGAGGGAAGCGACGCAGGCGAGCGCGAGGAGTTGGAGAACGGGGTAGCGCGGCACAGGGGGCACTTAGCTCGCCGACAACCGAAATGGCAAGCAGAGGGGCTCCTCCCCGTCCCAGTCGAGTTAGGGCAGATCCGTCCGGAGCATGTCGGAGATCCAGGTTGGCACGGGGTCCTGATGCAGCGTCACCGCGCCCGCTTGGAGCGTCGCCACGTGTCGAAAGGGATCGTCGCTGCTCGAGTTGTCGAAGAAGAGCGCCTCATCAACCAGCGGGAGAGCTCGCCTCACGTACGCTTCGCTGCGCTCGAGCCGAGCGAGCACCTTCTCATCCGGGACACCATGACCTCCGGCCCTGACCCTCTGCGCCACGCGGGCCAGGTTCAGCTGCGGGCTCTGCACGCGAATGAAGACGAGCACGATCTCGTAATCGAGCGCCCTCGCCTTGGCGAGGAAGTCGATCTTCGAGGGATGAGAGAAGACGGTTTCGAAGCAGAAGGAGGCGCCGCTTCGCAGCAGGTCGTAGCGGATGCGCTCGGCGATTCGAGCAGCTTCATAGCTCGACGCCTCGGGGGCCGCCGGAGCGATACGGCGTGCGATATTGTCGGCGTTGACGAAGGCCACGCCCCGCGGAGCCAGGAAGTGCTCGTAGAAGGTGGTCTTTCCTGCACCGTTGCCTCCCGCCAGCAGCCAGAGCTGACTTCGCGTGTTCACCGCTCATCGAGCGCGACGAAGAGACCGTCGCGAAAGCGCCCCAGCCGGCGCCCACCGTCCGGGGTCAACTCCTCCAACAGCCCCGGATGCGCTGCGCTGGCCTGGTAGTGGACGCGGTCGCCGCCGATCTCGCGCGCAAGCTGCCCCGAGCTCCGCATCGACTCGATCTGTCCGAGCACCTCGGCTGCATCCACCCGCACGGACGGAGCGGCCTCGACCTCGATCCGCGCGAGCCCTTCGCGCACGGCGATGAGCGTGTCCGGGTCCAACACCTCCCCAACCGCTCTCCCGAGCTCCGCCCAGTACTCGATCTGGCGTGGGACGGTGCGCTTCTGGCGTCGGGCGACGGCAGTCGCTTGTTCCACCAGGTCTCGATCGAGTCGCATGGGTTTGGACAGGGCCATAGGCCTCCTCGTAGCGTTACACTACAAGGGTAGCACAACGCTACGCAAAGCTACACCTACCAGCCCCGCAGACAAGTCTGCGACCGGCGAGCAGCAGGCTCAGCCGCCGATCAGGCTCATGCCGACGTGCTGGTGCTCGTCGACGGAGGCGTCGTGGAAGAAGTGGCCATCGGCTTTGGTCGAGAGCGTCCAGTTCAGCGCCCAGGCGAGCTCCCGATCGCTAGCGCCCGCGCGCATCAGGTCGCGCAAGCTGATGGCTCGGCGGGAGGCGAGGCAGGCACGCAGGTCGCCCCGGGCCGTGACGCGGACGCGATTGCAGGTGTCGCAGAATTCGTGACTGAGCGGCGTGATGAAGCCGACGCGGTTCGGGGATCCGTCCGCGGCCGCGAGGTAGCGTGCGGGACCTCGAGGCACCGAGTCTGCGTGGCGCTTGGCCGGCGGCACCCGGGCGATGCGGTCACCGAGCATGCTCGCCACCTCTTCGGCGCTGACCTTGGCGCTCGCGGGCAGATCGGAGCCGGCGCCCAACGGCATCAACTCGATGAAACGAGGCGTGGCCCCCACGCTCCAAGCAAAGTCCACCAACCTGCCGGCCTCGTGGTCCGTCTCACCGCGCACCAGCACCGTGTTCAGCTTCACCTCGAGGCCCGCGTCGATCGCCGCGTGGACGCCAGCCAGCACCCGCCTCAAATCGCCACCACGCGTGAGGCGCGTGAAGCGCTCGGCGTCCAGCGTGTCGAGGGAGATGTTCACGCCGCCCAGCCCCGCCTTGGCCAGAGGTCGCGCCAGCTCTGCGAGCCGCGTGGCGTTGGTCGTCATCACCAGCTCTTCGATGGCCGTGCCACGACGCACCAGCTCGATCAGGCGCAGGAAATCCCTGCGCACCAAGGGCTCCCCGCCGGTGAAGCGCACGCGCCGGATGCCCGACGCCGCGAACACAGTGACCAGCCGCGCGGCCTCCTCGAAGCTGAGCAGTTCGGGACGTGAGGCGTGGTCGTCCTCGCCTCCCGCAGGCATGCAGTAGACACAGCGCAGATCGCAGCGATCCGTGACGCTGAAGCGCAGGTAGGTGTAGCGGCGTCCCTGCTTGTCAACCAGCTTCGGCAGCTTGTCCGCGCCGAACGCCTCGGGCATGGGCGGAATGGTCTCGGGCTCTGGAGCCGTGCGGAGGACACGCAGCTTCATCCCCCGCTTCTTAGGCACGGGAAAGCGAGCGTCAATCGGCGCCGTGGATCAGATGCCCGGGCGCAAGGTCTCGACGCGCACGACGCGGCCATCACGGAAGATCACCCGGCGCATCAGGCGGGAGGGACCGAAGTTGAAGATCCAGGTCTCCACCTCCACTGTGGCGCGAGAGATGTGAACCACATCCGTTCCGTCGACCCCCGCGGCGCGCGTCTCCTGGCTCACGCTCGTGTCCGCAGGCGCACCCCAACGGCTGCGAACGCGGATGCGCGTGTCTCCGAGGTAGATAGGCGCGTCCGCGTGTGCGACAGCGTCTGGGTTGAAGCCGAGACCGAGGGTGTCGATGCGCGTGATGATGCCCTCGCGAATCTCCACCAGCCGCATCAGACGCGCGTGACCGAAGTTGTAGATGTAGGAGTCCACGACCTGAGTCGTGGACTGGGCCGCGACCCGCAACCCACCACGCCGACCGGAGACGTGCTCCTCCACCCGACGCGACACATCCGTGGGCTCCCCACAACGCGCGATCAATTCGATGCGCGTGTCTCCAGCCTGGATCAGATGCGTCCCACAGCGCATGGCCTGAGCCGATGCAGGCGAATAGGTCAGCACCGAGACGATGACGACGAGAGCGAGAGCACGCAGCATGGGGCGTCCGATCGGGTAGTGAACGTAGGATAGACGCTACGCCGTCCTGCGGATTCAGTCACGCAGACGACTCCGACGACCGAACCGTGGGGTGACATCGTCGCAGGAACCTGTACTCGTAGCTGGCCCCCGCGTGCAGCAACGGGCGTACCTGGTGCAGGCAAGCGGGGTGCAGGCAAGCGGGGTGCAGGCAAGCGGGGTGCAGGCAAGTGGGGTGCAGGCAAGTGGGCCTAGGGCCCCACGCGCAGCGCCCGGCCAACGGCCGGGCGAACTCGGGTGGGGGGC
>JAADHO010000204.1:0-8556 GCA_013151775.1 Deltaproteobacteria bacterium
GAAGCGCCGCGCGAAGAGCTGGGGCGCCGCGCCCGGGGCGAGCGAGGAGGAGGCGTACACCAAGAGCCACTCGTCGGCGTCGGAGGCCAGGGTCGGCGAGTCCTCGCGCTGGCTCACGTCCGATGCGGGCAAGAAGCTCGGGCCCGTGGGTGCGCCCATGGCGTCGAAGACGCGGGCGCGCACGCCGCCGTTCGGGTCGGTGCTCGCGGCGCGTGTCGCGGTCCAGGCGATCACGAAGCCGCTCGACAGCGCCGCCACCCGAGGCTCCGCCGCCTGATTCGTGGGCTCGTCGTCCGCGACGCGCTCGGCGCCCAGGAAGCCCGCGCGGGAGAGGATGCGGTAGAGCACGCGAGCGTGGTCGGCTCGCCGCGCCACCCACACGACAACCCAGCCGGCTGCGCCGGGCAGCGGCGCCACCGAGGGCGAAGCGTCGAAGGCGCTGGCCATGTCGTCGAGCACCAGCGGGTCTTCCGCCAGCGGCCTGGCCACGCCCTCCGGCGAGTAGCGACGCGCCACCACCTCCGCATGGTCGAAGCGATCGCGCAGCCAGACGAAGAGCAACGGACCCGAGCCCGACTGCGCCAAGCTGCCCGCGCCGAGCGCCGCCTCGTAGGAGGTGTCGGGTGGGACGTCGAGGTCGAGGATCTGCGGCTCGCACGCCGTCGAGCAGGCGTCGAGCTCCGAGGCGTTGCCGTCGTCGCAGGCCTCGCGCATCGGGCTGGGCCCCGGCTCGCGGTAGCCGTCGCCGCAGCCGCGCAGCACGCAGGCGCCCGCGACGCAGAGGTGGGTGACGACGCCCCCCATCAGCTCGCCGCAGGTCGTGCCGTTGGTGACGGGCGTCTCCACGCAGGCGGTGCCGACGCAGGAGGCGGTGACGCATTCGCCGGATCCTCTGCAGGGGGAGGGGCAGGTCGGCGCATCGACGGTGGCGTCGATGGTGGCGTCGATGGTGGCGTCGACGCCGCTGTCGGTGGCGGCGTCGGTGGATGCGTCGACGCTGGCGTCAACTGCGGCGTCCATGCCGGAATCCACAGCAGCGTCCATGCCCGAGTCGATGCCGGCCTCCGTCATGGCCGCGTCGTCACCGGCGTCTGCGCCGCTGTCTGGAGCGGAGGCGTCCATTCCCGCGTCCATGGGCGGGGGCGGATTGCAGGTCGACTGGCAGCCCGCGAGCAAGAACGCGAGCCACCACGAGGCGTGGCGGTTGGGCATCACTCCTGCCGGGTCCAGTAGCGGTAGTCGAGCAGGATCTGCACGTCCTCGAGATTGGACCACTGCACCTCGGGCCTGCCGTGAATCCGCAAGGTGTAGGTGCCTCTGAGCGGTCGACCCCAGAACTCCGTGCGTTCGTAGGGCGCGACGAGGCCGCGATCCGCAGAAGACAGCGGATTGGTAAGCACGCGCTCGGCGTTGAGCGCGCGGGCCCGCAGGATGACTCCTGGCTCCATCGGCCACAGGCGCTGCTCGCGCTCGAAGTCTTCGAGCAGGACGTCCCCCTCCTGCGCGCTGCCGTCGGCGCGCCCATAGGCCACGAGCGCGTCGTCGTCCGAACCCATCAACACCTGCATGGCCCGATAGCGCGCGCTGTCGCGCCCCCACACGTCGTCGACGTAGTCGCCCGGCGACCGCGCCAAGCCAGGAGCCACGGCGTCCCCCGCCTCGTGAGCGCTCAGCGCCAGCTCATCGACCAGGTCTCCGAGCTGCATCACCGAGTCGCTGATCACCGAGAACGCGTGATCGAAGTAAGAGCGATGCGTCGCGTCGCCCGTCAGGCGCTGGCACTCGGAGTCGAACTCTGGATGAGGCCGTGTCATGGGGTCCTGCACACAGAAGTCGCCGAGGAAGGCCGTCACGGCCGCCATCTCCACGCCGGCAGCCTCGAAGCGGCTGGATGCCTCAGCGAGCAGCGCGTCACGCACCGCCCGAGAGCGCGGCGCGGTCGCCAGCGAATGGGCACGGCGGGAGAGCTCCTGTCCGAGGCAGTAGTTCATCTCGGGGCGGCAGAGGCCAGCAGCATATGCGCCACCTCCACGACCCGCGCGGTCGCTCGCGATCGTGATGGGGCCAAATGCGAGCGGAGCGGGAACACAAGCGTTGCCCGACGAGGTCGCGACAGGCTGTGCCGGACGGTTGCCGAGGTCCGAACAGGCAAGCTCTCCCGAGTCTCTACGGTCGATCCAGTCGGTGAGAGCTGCGTCGCCGGCGAGGCCAGAGTCCCCGGACATGATGACGTTGGCGGACACGCCATCGTAATCGACGGTCTGCGCCTCGCAGAAGCAGGCGGAGGCGTCAAATGCGTGCTGATAGTCGTCCGCATCGGCTCCCGTCAATTCGTCGCCGACGAGCGGCAAGGCAGCTTGCGTCAAGGATAGGCTGCGACCTGTACCACAAGAGGACAAAGCCAAGGCAAGAGCAATACGGAGTGCACTCACCCGAAACTTCCAGAACACACTCATATCAACCTCCCGTGACCAGATGACCTTCGACCAAGCCGAGGCTAGACAGCGACATGTCATAGCTATCCGACGAGACAGACGTATCATAGCAATTGTTAACCTCTGTAATCAACACTTCATAACTCATGTCAAACCTTGCCACCGGGAATCCATTGAACCCAGAACTCAGACAATCCCTTGGCGCAAGAAACGGTACTACAACTTCTTCCACCTCACCGTTTGATGAGTATCTATCCATACTCATCCGGTCCGGTATACCCAATACTTCTGACCCACCAGACCGGTATTTTGTCAAGAACGGATCGTTCTCACGAAATACACGGTGAAATATCCTGTACTGCGACGAAAGAGATATGCCTTCATAGATACTAGTATCTGATTCACAGAATCGCTCATCTGCCATCAACCCGATCGGCATTCCGCTTCTAAACCCTCGAAGCGAACAGAACTGATCAGACGTTCCACCATCAGCAATTGACTCATATATATAGTACCAAGTGCGGGGGGAAGGCTGGTAGTACATTGCTGCTCCACCAACATCTGCGACGATCAGTTCGGACTCTTCGCCGTCGACACTGTGCCATTTTGTCGTAATGTCCAGTAAGGGCATGTATGGCCGATCTGTAGACAGCCCCTGGCTGAGGACCACGCCGACACCGCGGTCGTCCTGTACGAGCCATGCCCGAGCGCCCGGCACCAGTAACTCGCCAGCAAGCGCCTTCAAGCTCACATCGCCAGCAATGGTCAACTCTCCCAGAATCGTGTGCGTCGGCGGGCGGTGCGTGAGAAACTGAACGCCCGAAGGAACCAGGTTCGGACCAATGTAAGTAGGATCATTCGTGGCGTCACCCAAGGCGAACGCGACCTCGAAGTGGTCACCGTTCCAGAGGAAGCTCTGCGGCACGCCGAGCATCGCGGTGTCGGGCGGCGCAACCGGGTCCGCCTGCACCTCTGCGTCGAGCGACTCAGGCGTCAGCTCGTCGAAGATGAGCTGATCCTCGTGGTCGAACATCACGAGGCGCGGCCGGCCGGTGACGTTGTCCGCGCCGCCAGCGATGACGAGGCCATCGGGGGAATAGCCAAGAGCGGTGACCCACATTCCGTCGACGTGCATCGTACGGAAATGATCGTCGTAGACGGCAATCTCGAGGCTCGTTGGGGTATGCGCGAAGAAGACCAACGCCGGTCCGTCGTGACCAGGAAAGAGGTAACTGTGGTAATTGTGAGACAACCAATGGTGCTCCGCATCCGTCCCCAGCGGCGTCGGATGATCCGCGTCGCTGAACAACACGCGATAATCCAAGATCTGGACGTTCGCTGGGTCCAGGCGCTCGTGGCGGATGCAGGTGTCATCGACGCAGAGCTGCTGGTCGCCGCAGAGGATGCTGAACTCGCAGGGGTCGCCTTCGCCTGGATAGGTCATGTTGGGGTCGAAGCTGCCGTCGCCCATGACCATGGCGTCCATCATGTTCGCGTCAGGCCCGGGACCCGCGTCGTTCGCCGTGTGTCCGCCTCCTCCGCATGCGCCCAGGAGCACGGCCAGTGAGACGCCCATGCCAAGAGTTCCAGTGTTCATCGTTGCCTCGTCCAGTATCCGTAGTCTAGTAAGAGTTGAATGGTCCGAAGATTCTGCCACTGAATCTCCGGGCGACCGGGGATGATCAGCGTGTACTGCCCCGCCAGGGGTCGACCGCGTAGCTCGCGCTTCAGGTAGGGCTCCATCAGCGCCAGGTCGGCGCCCGACACCGGGTTGGTGATCACCCGCTCGGCCGTCAAAGCGCGGCCTCCCTGGATTACGCCAGGCTCCATCGCGTAGCTGTGGCGCTCACCTTCGAAGCTCTCCAACGTCACGGCCCCCGACTGCCTCAGGATGTAGGGCACGTTCGCGTCCGCGTAGCACTCGTCCGGTGACGTCGCGCGCTCACAGTCGAGGACGGCCGTGCCGTCGAAGTTGATGGCCAGCGCCCGGTGGCGGTAGTTGAAGCTGCCCGTCGCCAGGCGCTCCGCCAGGTAGCCTTCGGGGCGCGTGCGCCACTCGAAGCTCAGCTCCGCGTGCTCCACTCCGCCCAGCGCATCGCAGGGCTCCGCGACGCCGGCCACCAGGCCGGAGTCTGGCAGCACCCCGCCGCGCAGCAGACCCTCGCTGCCGTAGCATCGATAGAGCAGCTCGCCATAGATGGGCTGGCCGTCGGGTAGGCCGAGGAGCGCTCCCAGGTCCAGCACCTGCCGATCCGTCGCGTCGCGGAAGCGGCGCGCGAAGGGATAGCCGTCCACAAAGCGCTCGAGGCGATCCACGTAGTCCGTGATTCCCTCTGCCTCCGTGCTGAACACCACGCCCCCGTCCATCTCCATGCCCGCGTCCGGCGCGGAGCCGGGCGCCGGGCTGGGCTCGAGTCCGAGGCTAGACAAGTCGTCGACCCAGAGGCTGGGCGCCTCCACGAAAGGCTCGGGTTCGTCCAGGCTCGAGAGGTCCTCCACCAGCCGGAACTCGATCGCTCGGCGCGCCACGAAGGCCGCCTGACGCGCGCGGCCTAGGGCCGCCTGGGCGCGGCGCGCGTTGAAGCCCGCGAGGCTGCGCCACTCGGGCAGATCGGCGAGGTTGTCCGTGGCTGTCAGACGATCCGCCACGCCGCGAGAAGCGCGAGCGAAGTCGGCCTGGCGGCTCAGCTCGTCGACGCTAGCGATGGAGAAGTAGGCGTTCACCAGGCGCTGGCGCACGTTCACGGCCTCGGCGCGCAGGGTCTCGAGGGACTGGGCGAGCTGCAAGAGGGCCTCCTCTCCCGAGAGGTCGGCCGCGGCCTGGTTGCCGCAGCCACCGCTGAGGGCCCACGACTCGGTGCGGCTGCCGAGATCTCGGGTGTCGTTGCCCATGGCTTGCACGGATCGGGCGCGTTGCGCGCGTGCCTTGGGTTGGCCGCGAAGGGAGATCAGGCGTGCGCCCTCGCCAAGCATGTTCCCGAGGTCACTCGCCACGCCGAGGTACTGCTGGGCTCGGCACAGGCGCCGGTCCTGCCGACTCGGGGTCAGGTCCTTCATCACCAGGGCCGCCGCCGCGATGTAGGCCAGCGAGGCGTCTCGCTGCGCCAACATCCGCCGCTCCGCCGCGCCCGCATCGGACATGTCCTGGAACATCTGGATCAGGTCGCTGCGCAGCGCCCCTTGGAACTCGGTGAACTCGCCGCTGCCTCCGCTCTCGAGCTCGTCCTGTACGGCCTGAGGCAAGCCGACGATCTCCGACTGGGCCAAGGCGTCCGTGTAGCGGTGGAGCGCGCATTGCAGGGCGTGGGTCAGGTAGGCCGTGATGTAGTTCTCGCGGAGAGTCCGGCCATCAGCCGGGATCTCGAAGTTCTCGAAGAGGCCGTCGAGGCGCTCGTCGCAGGTGAGCGTGGCCTCCGGGTGATCCGAATCGACTGCCACCGGCCCTGGATCCTCCGAGGTGACGATCACGCCCAGGCTGCCCAGAGTCGGGCGCCCGTCCACGCGTGGCGGGTCGCAGTTCCCCTCGCTGCCGCAGAGCTCGCCCAACGCCTCGGTCTCCGCCAGCGCCGCCTGCTCGCGACGAATGGGGTCCGTGGTGTCCTCGAGCAGCGCGAGGGCCTGCATGCGGCGCGCCTCTTGGAGTTCGGTACTGGCGACCGACGCGGCCACGCGCGCCTCGTCCAGGTAGCGGCGGAAGGAGTCTTCGAAGGCGTCGGAGTCGCTGATGAGCTCGGACTCGAGCGGCGGCACGAGCCCGGCGACGTCTCCGCTCGCCTTCAGCTGCGCACGGCTGGGCGCGTAGGCTGAGCGCGCCCAGGTGGCTTCGAGCGCGTCGAGCAGCGTGCCGCCGAGGGCGTGGACCGCGCCCCCGCCGGCCGGATGCAGCACGTCGACCAGGCGGTAGTCCCCGTCCTTGCTACGCCAGAGGATGAAGGCCTGGGAGCCGCGACCTCGCTCGGTGTAGGCGTTCAGAGCGGGGACGACGAAGCGTCGCCGCCGCCGGTCGAGAGTGGCGGAGGGGTCGCGATTCGAGACCTCGGTCAGAGTCTGGGGCGTAGGGCACGGGCCGCCTACCTCCACCTGGTGTCCGCGAATCAGGCACGCGGCAGCGCCCGCGTTGCGCACGAGCACGGGCTCACCCGTGGCGAAATAATCCGGACCATTGGAGCCGGCGCTGATGGGATAATAGACCTCCCAGCGACCCTGGTTGAATAAGGTTTGGCGGCTTGGACTACAGCTACAGCTCGAGCACGGCTCGTAGAGGGGCGCGCACAACGACGGGAAGATCAGGCAGGTGTCGATCGTGTCGCCATTGGCCGGTCCCGTGGGGCCGGGCCCGGCTCCGGAAATGGGCTGGACGAAGGGGGAAAGGTTAGCCGGAGGAGGACCGTCGAAGGGGCCGCCGAGGGGTCGGTCCGGGTGTCGAACTCGCTCCAGCTCGCGCCGAGGGTGGAGTCGACGATGGCGACAGCTTCGCTCAGGGGCTCTGGATCGATGAAGCTGCCCCCCATGGAGCGCAGGCGCGCCATGTGCACACGCAAGAGCGAGAGCGCCCCCGAGAGCCCGAGGGGCGCCGATGGATTTGCGGCGACCACAACGCGCTGGCTGCCATCGACGAGGGAGATGCTGGGTTCATACCAATTGTCGACGGATGTCGCGCCTCCATCCCTTGGCAGCGGAGGCATCAGCAGGGCGAGCGGGTCGGGCCCGGCGGAGACGCCGTCATCGGCCAGGGAGGCCGCCAGCGTGTGGATGGGAAGCACGCTGGCCGCGTCGGTGATGCGGGCCGAGTACAGCGCGAGCATGCTGAAGGACACGGAGGGCTTCCGCATGTAGTCGACGCCCTTCACCTCGATCGCGTCGGCGAAGAGCTTCAGCGCATCGGAGAGGTCCTGCTGCGTGAGGCCGAAGCGCTGGAACAGCGGCGAAAGCTCGGGCGAGATGGCGTTGTCCTGATAGCTCAGGAACTCGGCGAGGCTCAGCACACGGCGTTGCCGCAACGCCTCCCCGGCGGCGAAGTCGGGTGCAAGGGGATTGGCCAAGTAGGGCGGCTCGTAGGCCTCCGCGGCGATGCGATGGTCCAGCAGGTTGAAGGTGGAGGCGAGCAGAACGGGGCTCGTCCAGGTGGCGAGCAGGAAGGCGGGCTGGGGCGGAAGGAAGGGCGCGTCGAGGCCATACAAGCCGATCGGCACGTCGTAGCGGGCCATCAAGCTGAGAGCGAGGGTCGCGCGCTCGTCGGTGCTGAGTGCGAGGGGCAGCGGCACGTCCGCGCTGCGACGCGCGTTCGGCGTGGCGTCGAAGAGGGTGCCACCGACGGGGCCATACCCGGTCTCGGCGGCACGCGTGCGGCCCCCTTCGGGACCCCAGACGCGATCGATCGACCGGGCTGGATCGAAGCTGTCCACATCGGAAGCAACGCTCTCGGCCTCTGCAACCCAAACGCTCGACTCCTTGCCTGCGGTGGCCGCCATGCGCGACACGGCGTCCGCCAGGCGTGCCTCGGCAACGGCGGCGTAGCCGGCGCTTACTCCAGGCGCTCCCGTGAGACGCCCGCATTCGAAGCGGTGCAGGACATCGGGTTCACGGTCGCAGTGGCGCGCGTACCACGCCAGCGCCGTCACATACTCCAGCGCCGCCGCCGCGAGCCGCTCCCGAGCGCGGTGATACAGCCCCCCGCTCACCAGGTCGACGGGCGCTCCAGGCGCCTCCGCGCGCAGCAACAGCTCTTGGCCGATGCAATAGTTGAAGTCCGCGCGGCAGAAGCCATCCTCCAGGCCCGGGTCGATGACGTGCGCACCTCGGGTGAGACTGACCGAAGCCTGGCACGCGTTGTGTGAGGGGTCCCTGTCGCGATCGGGAAGAGGGCCCGCGTGCGGTCCACCTCGAATCCCCGTGGGTCGAGCCAGTGGAGTCACGAATTGCTCGAGGGAGACGTCCCCTAGCTGCTGCGCCTGAGTAACCTTCAGGTTGTGCTTGCCCAGCAGACGAGCCTCGCAGTAGGCCACGGCGTCCTCGAAACCCGCGACCACGGAGCCGCGTTGGACCTCGTCGAGTGTCAGGTCTCGCGCGACGTTGGAGGAGCCGACGTCCCTCGCGCAGCCTGCCAGCGTGAGCACGAGCG
>JAADHO010000204.1:8579-54616 GCA_013151775.1 Deltaproteobacteria bacterium
AGGCCCGCCGCGAAGCCCACGGCCTCACGGTCCATCTCAACCCTCTTCGCCTCACCCATGCCATCTCCCATCGCGGCTGAACTCCCCAGCCGGTGCTCTGGATACCATCGCGACTGAAAGCTGACCACCACCCCCCCCGAATCTCTTTGGTGTGATGCAACACGTATGTGTGCGAGACCGTGCAGGCAGGCCTAGGCGCTCCGAGGCTTCTCCATTCGAGCTACAAGCCTCCGCTTGACAAGCGCGGCCAGCGGCGTGTCGAGTCGGCGGTGCTGGTGCAACCGCCCACGTCGTCGATCTGCGCCGTGCTGACGGCCCGCCCCTCGAGCTGCGCGCGGATCAGCTTGGCCAGCGGAAGCCCTGCGCCTCGAGCAGCGTGGATCGCAGGAGAGACAGGTCGCCGCCTCAGCCGCGATCGGCCAGGAAGACGTAGCCGACCGTGGACTCGAGACGGTAGCCGTAGGTGCTGATGGCGGCGTCTCGCTCGCTGGCGCTGGGGGGGTAGAAGTGGTCTCCGATGCTGCCGTTGACCAAGCGGTAGAGCGGCACACCGCCGCAGCCCGCGCTCGGCGCGATGTAGCCCAAGGTCTCCACGACGACGCCCGCGCCCTCGCAGCCGGCGCTGGTGGCCAGAAAGTTCGTGGCGCCGGATGAGTTGAGGCGGCAACGGTAGAGAGGCCGAAACCCGCCGGGGTCGCTGGTGTAGAGCCAGAAGAATTGGGCGCTCTCGATCACCCGGTCCGGAGGCTCTCCGGCGACCGCCAGCTCCTTGGTGTAGATGTGCCCGCCGTTGCCACCGGGCAGCGTGGGATCCCAGCTTCGGTAGATGCTCGTGCGGCAGCCCGCGAGCTCGTCGCAGCTGCCATCGCAGTCGTCGTCCGCGGCGTTGCAGACCTCGGCGGGAGGCGTGCAGCTCGGCGCGCAAGCGTCGGAGCAGTCGCTGCTACCGGTCGTCCCGCAGCGGGTGGTGCAGCTCGAACCCGCGGCGCAGCTCACGCTGAGCTCACAGCCGTTGGCGTCGTTGCCGTCGCAGTCCGCGAAGCCCGCGTTGCAGCGATCCACCCGACAGCCCCTCGAGACGCAGGCGGCGCTGGCCTGAATGCGCACGCAGGCGAGGCCGCAGCCGCCGCAGTTTGCCACGTCGCTCGAGGTGTCGACGCAGCGATCGGTGCAGTAGACCTCACCCGGCGCGCAGAACGAGACGCAGGCGCCCGCCATGCACGCCTGACCCGTCGCGCAGATCGTCCCGCAAGCGCCGCAATTCGCCTCGTCGCTCTGCGTGTCCACGCAGCCGCCCGCGCAACCCGTGGTGCCGCCAGGGCAGCTCAGCATGCACGCCCCCGAGGCGCACACGTTGCCGGCCTCGCAGCGCACGGCGCAGCCGCCGCAGTGGCTCGGATCCAGCGTCAAGTCCCGGCACGCCCCATCGCAGAAGGCTTGACCCGTGGGACACGTCGTGCCGGCGTCGGGGGCGCTCGCGTCGCGACCCGAGTCCAGGGCGCTCCCGTCCAACGGCGCGACGCCCGTGTCGCCAGCCCGGGCGTCTAGCGAGGCGTCGCGGCGTGTGGTCGGAGGCGGCACGTCGTGACCCTTGGCGCAGGCCGCGAAGAGTAGCGTCGTGAACACACAGAGAGAGAGCAGCCGCATGCGGGCAGGATGCCACGGAGAGCTCTCTCGACCCAAATGCCTGCACGCCACGAGACCTTCGATCCGGACGCTAGGCCGCGACCTCTCGGCGTGGGAGCTCGAGCACGAAGCGAGCGCCGGCGTCGGTGCGCTCGACGTAGAGTCGCCCCGCGTGGCGCTGCGTGACGATGTTGTGGGCGATGGCCAAGCCCTGACCGGAGCCGCAGCCCACCTCTCGGGTGGTGAAGAAGGGATCGAAGATGCGGTCCTCGATGGCCTCGTCCACTCCGGGTCCGCTGTCTTCGACGACGACTCGGACGACATGCTCGTGGCAGGAGGTGCTCACCAGGATGCGACCCTTGCGCTCCGGCTCTGGGCCCACGACCTCGGTGATGGCTTGGGCGGCGTTGACGATCAGCACGAGGATGGCCTGGTTCAGCTCCGCCGCGACCGCCATCACCATCGCGTTGGGCGCCAGATCGAGCTCGAGCTCCGCGACCCCTTTGTAGCTGCCTCGCGCCACGATCGCCGTGCTCGACACGCAGGCGCTGAGATCCGTCATCGCCTTGCTGCTCTGGCCTGGATGGGCGAACTCCTTCATGGCGCGCACCAGACCACCGACGCGTTCGATGCCCTCGACCGCCTGAGTCAAAGAGGCCGGCAGCTCGCGCTCGAGATAGTCGAGCTTCAGCTTGCGACGCAGCTTCGCCAGCTCCTTGTCGGCCTGTGGACCGCCGATCTCGCGATGCGCGTGCAGCATCTCGATCAAGCGCGAGACGCCCTGTCGCGCGAAGCTGAGATTGTCGGCGACGAACTGGGCGGGGGTGTTGATCTCGTGGGCGATGCCCGACGCCAGCCTGCCCACCGCCTCGAGCTTCTGGGCCCGCAGCAGCTCCGTCTGTGCGCACTCGCGCGCGGCGCGCTCCGCCCGCAGCTCTTGATTCGCCTGCTCCAGCTCCAGCACGCGCTCCGCGAGCTTCGCGTCGAGGCAAGCGAGCTTGACCTGCGCGGCTCGCCGGAGCGTCCACTTATGCGTCAGCGAACGCGCACAGGCTCGCAGTTCGGCGGCCTCCAGCGGCTTCTTCAGCACCAGGAAGCGCTCACGGGGCGGCATCTTGACGTCCGCCGTCGCGGCGTCCGTGAGGTGCGCGGCCGTGACCATCACGACCTCGAGGTTGGGATCGAGTTCCAGCATCCGGGCGGCGCCCTCGAGGCCGTCCATGGGTCCCGGGAAGCACTGGTCCACGAAGGCCAAGGCGAAGGGGCGCCCTGCCTCGAGGGCCTCGCGCAGTGCCTCGATGCCCGCCTCGGGGCTCGCCTGACAGCATAGCTCGAAGGGCCCGCCCGCCAGATCGGCATCGACCAGAGGCCGCATGGTGCGCTGGTAGGCGCGCAACACAGACGGCTCGTCATCGATCACGAGCACGCGACGGTTGTTGGGCAGAGTCGATGTGGCGCAGGGCGTAACCATGTCCTCTCCAGAGGTACATTCTCCCCATCGGCTGGATCCCGTCCGCACTTGAGGGGGGGGGGGTCGCTTCTCCAGGTGTCGCTCCTGCTGATATCGTCCCCTGGACGCAAGCGACTCGCGCCTTCGCTGGTGCCCGACGTGAACGCAAATTCTGCCAGCGCGCTGGCATTGCCATCTCGGAGGTTGGACCATGATCGCTCGTATGGACTCGAGGGCTCCTCATGCAGGAGCATTCGTCTGGATCTCGACCCTTCTCGTGACCCTGTCGGCGGCGCTGACGTCGGGCGCGTCGGCACAAGGCCTGCCGCCCTACATCACCGACAACGGGCTCGAGGGAAACGCGCGAGTCGCTGCGGGATACCTCGACGCCACGCTCTACGATGGCGCGGGAGGCAACGCCGTAGACCCCACGGGAGTCCTGGATTCGACGGCCGGTATTCAGGCCGCGCTCGACGACGCCTACCTCTACGGCATGGTCACCTACCTGCCAGCAGGCACCTATCTGGTCTCCGACACTCTGGTGAGGTCACAAGAGGGCGCAGACGTGGTCGCGTGCGCCGAGGCCGTGAGGGATTGGGGCACTGGGTACTATGCACGGCGCGCACCGAGCCTAGTCGGACCCGAGGAGGGACCGCGTGCCGTCTTGAAGCTGATGGATTCATCGCCAGGATTCGACGACGATGGCAACCCCAAGCCCATCGTCTATTTCTACAACGACAAAGGCTCCGGATGGGACGGAGGACCGACCTGCGGATTCGGGTTCGTCGCGCGGAATCTCGAAATCGTCATCGGTAGTGGAAACTCGGGAGCCATCGGATTGCAGGTTCCGAGCGCTCAATATAGCACCATCGAAAACATCAAGATTGACGCAACGGGCGGTTACGCAGGTCTCCGGGGAGCGAACTCGACCAATGTCGTAGTCAACCTAGATGTCACTGGCGGACGTTTCGGAGTAATCCATTCGGTTTGCTGTGGGCTCGCTTTCAGCGGCCTGCGACTGCGTGGACAGACCGAGGTCCCACTGGTACTCGACACCTATGGGGCCGTCGCCATCGTCGGATTCGATATCGAATCCGGAGGTGAGAGCGCAGTCCGGATGTTGAGTGGAGGATCGGGGCACACCAACCAAGTATCCTTGGTCGAAGGAGTCATTCGACACAGCGGTTCCGGCCCGGTCGTCGACAACGCTCTAGGCAAGACGCTCTACATGCGCAACGTGTACATCCAGAGTGACCGCACGCTCATTCAGAGCGGAAGTGAAACCGTAGATTCCACGAGTTTGAGTTGGCAACATATACGAGAATACGCCTATGCGAACCGGCGCACATCCACGATGGATGGCGTAGACACGAAATCCTACACAATCATCGATGGAGTCATCAGCCAAGCGGGAGTAACTGACGTGGTCTCCTCGGATACTCCACCGCAGGATCTGGTTACTCGACATCTTCCAGGTTTGCTTCCGCACTTCGAGGGAGACGGCGTGCTCAACGTTCATGACATGGGCGCGCTGGGCGATGGCACGACAGATGACCGCGCCGCCATTCAAGCAGCTATCGAGGCGTCTTCCGACGTGTTTCTTCCTCGAGGCGACTATATGATCAGCGGACCGATCATTCTGCACGCCAACACACGCATCTTCGGATCTCCTGGGATGAGAACGCGGTTGCGGCCGCACGATTCATGGCCACTGAGCACCGAGTACGAACACCTCGTCCAGACCGACGACGACCCGAACGCGCGCACCGTCCTGCGCGATCTCGCGATCCACGCTCCAGGCGAGCCAACCGACGATTTTCGGCGAACCTACGTCGGCGCGGTCGACTGGCGCGCGGGCCGTCACTCCATCGTGAGCCAGCTGGAGATCAACTTGCCTCGAACTCCCCGTGGGTCCGACCGGAGCAGCGCCGATCGACGCCTGACTTGGATCCGCGGCTCAGGCGGTGGCCGCTGGTACGGGCTCGCCGCGCATATCTCCGCCTCGCGGCGCACGCGCGGAGACGACTTCCGTTTGGTGATGGTCGACGGCACTCGAGAGCCTCTGACGTTCTACGGCCCGAACACCGAGAAGGCGGCTCAGAATCCGCACACCACAATTCTAGGTGCGTCCAACGTGCGAGTCTTTGGGATAAAGCGCGAGGGCAGTTTTTCGCTCTTCCGTGTGGAGAACTCGAGCAACATATTCCTCGCGTCGCTCACGGCGGCGAGGCTGAACCGACCCTTCGTCGACCTGTCGAACTCGACACAGGTGCTGCTCTCAGCGGTCGCCCTCTGGCCGGCGTTCGCGAGCACGCGGGTGGGCGGACGCAGCGTGACCGAATCGGCTCCCGATGGAAGTGAAGAGTGGGTCGACGGACCAGACAACGTAGCGCTCTTCCATCGCGGTCTGTTCGACGACAGCGCCTTCCCCTACTGCGGCGACGGAGTCTGCGATCCGAACAACGAGACCGCGAGCTGCTCCGTGGACTGCTCCGTGGACGTCAACGCCGCACCGACCGTCGACGCCGGCGCAGACCTCTCGGTGACTCTGGGAGACGGCGCCTCGCTGACCGGCACGGCGGCGGATGACGGGCTGCCTGCGGATCCCGGCGCGCTCAGCCTGACGTGGGCGCAGGTCGACGGACCGGGCACGGCAGCGTTCAGCTCGCCCACGAGCGCGGCGACGCTCGTGTCCTTCGATGCCGTCGGCGTCTACACGCTCTCACTCAGCGCCAGCGATGGCGAGCTGTCCGCGAGCGACGAGCTGCAGGTGAGCGTGGTCGACGGGGGGCGTGGACCCAGCCCGCCGCCACCGACGAGCTGCGACGGCGGCCCCTGTGGCCCCTCAGCCTCCACATCGGGCTGCGGGTGCAGTCTGGCCGGAGCGGAGCGCCCAGGCGCCCTGCCCGTGCTGATGGTCGCCCTCGTGCTGCTGTTCGTGATTCGGCGTCGCGTGGCCATCGAGGCCTGACTCGGAGCCGTCGTGGAGCGGGCAACCGGATTCGAACCGGCGACATTCAGCTTGGGAAGCTGACGCTCTACCAACTGAGCTATGCCCGCGAGCCGTTGCGAGACTTAGCCGCCTGACCTCGGAGCGTCAAGCGAAGTCAGTCGTCGCTGAGCAGGTCGTCGAAGGCCCGGTCGAGCTCGTCGTCGCTCGCCGTCGGTGCGACCGGCTCGGGGGGCGCGGGATCCGTCAGCCTGCGGATCGTCTTCTGCACACCGCGAAACTCGGGGTCGCGCTTCTGCACTTTGTGGAAGTAGTAGAGCGCCTCTTGCGGATCCTCGAGACCCTCGTAGGCGAGGCCGAGTTCGAAGTAGAGCCCCAGCTCCTCGTTGGGCGTCTTGGCCTCGGCGTAGAGGCCCTTCTTGAAGTGGCTGATGCCGTCGGGGATGCGCCCCACCTCGACGTAGCACATGCCGATCATGGTGTGGGAGATGCACTCGCGCGCCGGGTTATGCATCGCCAATTCGAACTCGTGGACCGCCTCGTCCACGAGGCCCATCTCCTTGTAGGCGATGCCCAGATCGAAGTGAGTGTCCGTGTCCTCGAGACCTACCTGTTGCTCCACTCCCTTGCGGAACTGATCGATCACGACCTCGAGGGCGACCTCCTCGGAGCCCGTGGCGAGCGGCTCACCCTCGTCCACCAACTCCTCCGCGAGCTTCTCGGCCAAGGCGAAGCTCTCATCCAGAGCAGGCGGCAGTACGCTGGCGAGGGCCGACTCCTGAGCGGCCTCGGTGATCTCCTGCAGCTTGTCCACCAGCACCGGATGCCCCGGGTGGGACGACAGCATATCCTCGAGAATGTCCCGCGCCTCGTCCCACAGCGCCTGGGCCATGAAGAACTCGATCTCCTCTAGCGTCTCTTCGATTTCTCCCGGGGGAAGCGACGCTCGCTCCACGGCGGCGGCCTCGGCGGCGGCCAATTCGTCGTGGCTGGGCCCAGCCGCGGGCGGCGGTGCGGGCACCTGGAACAGCTCGTCGGGCAGCGCCTCGGTGACCGTGCTCGACTCCACGTCGTCGAAGGGAGACTCCGCCAGCGCCTCCGGAAGCATGGCCTCAGGCGGAGGCATGGCCTCACGCGCAGGCTCTTGGGGCACCGCGACCTCGGAGGTCGGTGGCCCGTCTTCGAACACCAAGTCCTCGACGGCGGGCGCGGCGGTCATCATGGTCGCTGGCGAGTCCGCCTCGTCGTCCTCGATGAAGAGCAGCGCCTCCTCTTCCTCTTCCTCGGCGGGGACCTCGACTACGGCGTCGACGCCGGACCCGAGCTCGGGGCGCGACATCAGGGTGGCGTCGGGCGACTCGGCGGCGGCGAGCAGCTCGGGACCGCCGATCACCGTGGAGTCGTCGAAGTCCGTGTCGGGCGCCGCGTCGGTCGCTGGGGGGTGGATCGCGTCGGCGTGGGGACGCTCGGAGCGCATGGACTGGACGCGGGGGTCG
The DNA here is from genome assembly GCA_013151775.1 of Deltaproteobacteria bacterium. GTDB lineage: Bacteria > Myxococcota_A > Polyangia > Polyangiales > Houyiibacteriaceae > JAADHO01. The sequence goes on from JAADHO010000204.1 coordinate 16,102, forward strand.
TCTGGCGCGAGCTTGCGCAGCTCCGTGAGGTGGATCTGGGCGAGCTGCGGCTTCTCTTCCTGGAAGAGATCGATCAGCACGTGCAGCTGCAGGACGGCGTCGCTGATGCGGCCGGCGTCGAGGTAGGCGTCCTTCAGGCGTTCGCGGCCTTCGACGTTGTCCGGCGCGATGCGCGCCACCTCCTCGAGCTGCCCGATCACCTTCTCCTTCAGCCCGTAGCGCGCGAAGACGTCGCACTCCGTCAGCAAGCGCGCCACGTTCGCCTCGTGGGCGACGTCGTCCGGGATCGAGGACCGGGACGCGGCGGGAGGAGGCGCTGGCTCCGACGCGATGGACACGTCGATCATCGGCTCCTCATCGACGATCAGGATCTCTTCATCGTCGTCGTCGTCGACGATCAAGACCTGATCTTCGTCTCCATCCTCATCGAGGATCATGACCTCGCCGTCGTCGTCGAGCAGCTCCACGTCGTCGTCGAGCAGCTCCACGTCGTCGTCGTAGAGTTCGGGTTCGGGCGCGGCGCGGGCCGAGGAGCCCACCACGGCCCCGGGGGGCATCCCCATGCGCTGCGAGAGCTCACGCGCGGACGGCGCGGGGGCGTACCTCGCGAGGGCCTGCAGCGCCTCCGCGTCGCCCGGATCCAGCTCGAGGATACGCTTCAGATACAGGGCGCGCTCCTCCGGGCGCTTGCCTTCGCCATAGATGCGCGCGATCTCCCGATAGACGCTGACGGTCTTCGGCGTCTGGCCCAACAGGCGAAACGCTTGGGCCAAGAGCTCCAACGTGCGTACGTCCTTGGAGTTGGCCTTGAAGGCCAGCTGCAGCTTGGCCAGCGCCCGCTTGGCGTCGTTGCGCTCGAGGTAGACGCTGGCGAGCTTGCGGGCGAGCTCCAGATCCGTCGGCCGGTGGTAGAGCAGGCGCTCGCTGACCTTCAGGTAGTCCTCGATGCGGCCCTGCTGCTCGAGCAGCGCGGCGCCGGCTGCGAACTCCTCCGCGGCGTCCTGCGTGCGGCCCGCCTTGGACAGGGCCTCGGCGTACTTGATGCGCACGGGGATGTTGTCGGCGTCGAGCTTCGCCATGCGCCCGAGGGTGTCGAGGGCGCGCTCGACGTTGCCGGCCCGCGCGAAGGCCTGCGCGACCTGCTCGTAGGTGCTCAGCGCGTCGCTGACGAGCTGCAGCTCCTCGTACATCTGCCCGAGCCTCAAGGAGACCTCGATGCGGCCGGGTTCGAGCTTCAGGACCTGCTTGCACACGGCCACGGCCTTGAGAAAGAACCCCTGCCCGGCGTAGTGCTCGGCGACCTGTTCGTAGGTCCGCACGGCCTCGCGCCGGGCACCCTTACGCGTGTAGATGTCGCCGATCTTCAGCAGCGTGCGCACGTCGTGCGGGTCGTCGTCGACCAGCTTGCGGTACTCGGCGATCGCCCGCTCGAAGTTGCCCTTCGCGAGATGCTTCTGCGCAACTTCGATGACTTTTGCGCGGTTCAGCGCCACGATTCGACCCGACTACCAAGACCTGGACAGCTTGAAAAACCAGCCGCCGAAAGCCGCTCTGGCCGCGGAATTATTCCGAATTCTGAGAGCCCCATGGAAGCGCTGCGAGTGTATGCGTCGGCCCCGCGGGGGTCAACCGCCGCGCGCGGGTCGCACAGGGCGATCGGAGCGCGATCCGGCTGCGCTTCAGCCGCCACTCGAGGACGCTTCGGCGGCCATTCGCTCGAGCAGGCGCGTCGAGTAGCGCCCCGAGCGGAATTCCGCATTGTCGAGGATCCGCCGATGCAGCGGGACGTTGGTGCGAATGCCGGTGAAGATCGTCTCGTCCAACGCGCGACGCATGCGCGCGATGGCCTCGTCGCGGTTGCGCCCGTGGGCGATCACCTTGGCCAAGAGCGAGTCGTAGGCGGCGGGGACGCGGAAGCCTCCGTAGACGCCGCTGTCGACGCGGATGCCCGCACCACCGGGTGGGTGATACTCGAGGATCGGGCCGGGCCAGGGCGCGAAGGTGTCTGGATCCTCCGCGTTGATGCGACACTCGATGGCGTGCCCGCGCGGCGTGACGGGTCCCTCGGGGAAGGTGATCTCCTCGCCCGCGGCGATGCGAATCTGCTCGGCCACCAGGTCGAGGCCCATCACCATCTCGGTGACCGGGTGCTCGACCTGAATCCGCGTGTTCATCTCCATGAAGGAGAGGCCGCCGCTCTCGTCCATCAGAAATTCCACCGTGCCCGCCGACACATAACCCGTGTCCGCCATGGCGCGCATGAGCGTGCTCGTCATGTCGGCGCGCAGCTCGGGATCGAGGCCGCAGGAGGGAGCCTCCTCGAGCACCTTCTGGTGGCGCCGCTGCACCGAGCACTCGCGCTCTCCGAGCACGCGCACTCCACCGCGACCGTCAGCCAGGATCTGGAACTCGATGTGTCGCGGCTCCTCGACGAAGCGCTCGAGGTAGAGATCGCCGTTCTTGAAGCCCGCCTGAGCCTCGGCCTGCGCCTGGGGAAACACCACGCGCAGCCGCTCGGCGTCGCGGATCACGTGCATGCCGCGGCCGCCACCGCCACCCGACGCCTTGAGCATGAGCGGGAAGCCGATGCGCTCGGCCTGACGCACGGCGTCGTCCACGTCGGCCAGCACGGCGCTGCCCTCGGAGAGCGGGAGCCCGAGTCGCTTGGCCAGCGCACGCGCCTGCACCTTGTCGCCCCATTGGCGCATATCCTCGGGACGCGGTCCGATGAAGGTGAGCCCGCAGCGCGCACAGATCTCCGCGAAGTCGGCGTTCTCGGACAGGAAGCCGTAGCCGGGGTGCAGCGCGTCGGCACCGCTGATCTCGGCGGCCGCGATGATCGCAGGCACGTTGAGGTAGCTGCGCGCGGCCTCCGCCGGACCAATGCACACGGCCTCGTCGGCGAAGCGCACATGCAGCGCGTCGTCGTCCACGTCGCTGTGCACGGCGACGGTGGCGATGCCCATCTCTCGACAGGCCCGGATCACGCGCAGAGCGATCTCCCCGCGGTTGGCGATGAGGACTTTCTGGAACACGGTCAGCGCGGCGCGATGCGGAAGAGGCGGGCCCCGAATTCCACGGGCTGACCGTTCTCGATCAAGACCTCGAGGATCTGGCAGGCCTGCTCGGCCTCGATCTCGTTCATCAGCTTCATGGCCTCCACGATGCACAGCGTCTGGCCCGGGGTGACCTCCGCGCCCGCGGAGACGAAGGCCGGCAATTCGGGCGAGGGCGCGCTGTAGAAGGTGCCCACGAAGGGAGAGGTGATGAAGTCTCCCTCATCCTCGGACGCGGCGTCCTGCGCGGGCGGTGGATTCGGCGTGGCGCTCGGTGCGGACACCGCGGCGGCGGGCGCGACGTGCCCGCGCTCGAGCACCAAGCGTTCTTCTTCGTCCTCGAGCTCGACGCGTGTGACGTCGAACTCACCCATGGCCTGCATGAGCTCTCGGAGGCGTTCGAGATCGATCTCCATCGGCATCTCCTGTGTGGGACTCGCTCGGCGAAGGGCCTAGCGGCGCTGTGCGAGATAGTCCATGAGCGCCCTCAAGCCAAGCACATAGCTGCCGGGACCGAAGCCGCTGATGCTGCCGAGGCAAACGGCGGCGAGCATGGAGTGGCGACGAAACTCCTCGCGCGCGTGCACGTTGCTGAGGTGCACCTCCACTACGGGCACGCCGATGGCCGCGATGGCGTCACGCAGGGCGATGGACGTGTGGGTGTAGGCCGCCGCGTTGAGCACCACTCCGTCGGCTCCTTCCTGGGCCTCGTGCAGCCAGTCCACGAGCTGTCCCTCGTGGTTGCTCTGGCGGACGTCGAGCTCCACGCCCAGCTCGGAGGCGTGGCCCTCGAGCGCGGCGTTCAGCTCCGGCAGCGTGGCGGAACCGTAGGTGTCGGGCTCTCGCTGGCCCAAGAGATCGAGGTTGGGACCGTGCAGCACCATCAGGCGGATCCGGCCCTCGGGGCCGTGCACCGTCGACGGATCGGGCATCAGCTCAGCTCTTCGACCAGGCGCCCACCCCGCGTGCGAAGCATGTAGCGCGCCTTGCCCACGTTGGCGCCGGGGACGAGGGTCATGGCGATGAAGTACTCGTCCGTGAGGTAGCGAACCACGGTGGTCAGCTGCTCGGCCTTGATCGACACCTCGAGCGCGGCGCCGACCTCGAGCATTTCGACCGCCTTTCGAACACCCGAGAGGATGACGCTGTACTCCATGCCGACGGTCTGGACGTCGATCGAGCTGTCGCTGCGCACGTATTGATCGACCGCGATGCCGTCGTAGCCCATCAAGAGCCCGGCGACACCGCCCTCGGTTCCGTCTACGACTTCCTTCAGGACTTGCTTGAACATCATGGCCTCCAGAGGCTGATCTGCGCACGCATCATGGGTGCCCGTCAAGCTTCGTGCGGCGGCCGGGGCGAGCGCTCGGGCGCGGCGCGGCTGCGCTCTGGGCCTCGGTGGTCGAGGCTCTGGGCCAGGCGGATGAAGAGCAGGCCGCTCAGGAAGAAGAGACCGAAGGCGAGAGAATGCATGGTGAATCCAGCGGGCAGCAACAAAGAGAGGGTGTCCGCAAGCGCGAACACCCTCTGGGTGGGGACGAGAGGACTCGAACCTCCACGGGTTTTACCCCACTAGATCCTTAGTCTAGCGCGTCTGCCAGTTCCGCTCCCCGGGCAGTTTTTCGAGCGCCGACGCTAGCTCGCCCCCCACGGTTGTCAAGCGGAGCGACGCCCGGCCATGGCGCCGCTCTGCTTCAGGAACTGGGCCGTGCGCGCGATGCCCTCGCGCAGATCGACCGCGGGCGTCCATCCGAGGTCGCGCTCGGCCGCCTCGATGCGAAAATAGTGGTGGGTGCACATGTAGCGAATGGCGAAGCGGGACAGCCCCGTGTCGGCGCCGAGCGTGTCGCCACGCAGACCCTTGAACGCCTCGGCGACGGCGGCCGCCCCGTAGGCCACGGCGTAGGGCACTCGCCCGCGTATGGGCGGCAAGTCGAGGGCCTCGAGCATGCGCCCGACGAAATCCCAGAAGGCCATGGGCTCGCCGTTGGTGATGAAGTAGGGCTTGCCCGCGCAGGCCGCTCCGGGCTCGACTCGACGCAGCGCCGCGAGGCAGGCGTCGACCAGGTTCTCGACGTAGGTGAAGTCGCTGAGCTTGTTCTCGCGGCCCACGCCATAGCGCAGACGGCCCGCGTTTGCGCGCTCGAGGATGGCGGGCAGGAAGCGCCCGTCGTGGGGCCCGAAGATCACGTGGGGACGCAGCGCCACGCTGGCGAGGTCGTCGTCACTCGCGGCGAGCACGTCCTGCTCCGCGGCGATCTTGCTCTCGGCGTAGGGCGCCTGGGGGATCCGGCAGTAGGGCAGGGACTCGTCCCCCGCCTCGATGTCCTCGCCTTGATAGACGACGCTGCCGCTCGAGACGTAGACGAAGCGCGGCACATGCTGGGCGCGACAGGCGCGCAGCATATGCGCCGTGCCGCCGTGGTTGATCGCCCACACGTCGGCGACGCACGTGTCGCGTGTGTGCACCATGGAGGCGTTGTGGATCACGCCGTCGGCGCCCTCGAGCAGACGCGTGACGGCCTCGAGATCGCGGATGTCCACGCGCTCGTAGCGCACGTCCTGGCGGTGAATTCGCGGCGTGATGTCCGAGGCGACCACGTCGTAGTCGGCCTGAACCAGGGCGTCGACCAGGTGCCGGCCGACGAAGCCGGCGGCCCCCGTGACCACGACGCTCTGCTTGCTCATGGGGCCGCGTATCGCACGGAAAAGGCGAGCCAGCCAGCACGCACGGCGTAGCGCCCGGCACAACCGACCTTCACGCGCTCGCCCAGCAGGCAGCGCCCATCCACCGCCGGCACCTCCTGCGAGCCGAAGGAATAACTCACCGCGAAGTCGAGCTCAAAGTCGGCCACGGAGATACCGAAACCCGCGTAGAAGGCCTGCAAGAGGCCCGGTGGCGGCATGAAGCTCTGCATGGCTCGAGCGCGCGAGGCGCTGGTGGAGAGGTTGTAGCCGATGCGCAGAGGCACATCCCCTGCCATCCACTCGGCGCCGATGCGCCCGGAGTAGACGTTCTTCCACTCCAGCGGCACGACGATGCGCTCGTCCGCGACTCGCAGCACCTGCTCGCGATTGGCCTCGCGATGAAACTGCACCCTCAGCTCCGCGGTCGTGAGCAGCCGGTCGGACAAGGCGTGATAGGCCACGCCGAAGCCCAGCGCATGGGGCACGGACCAGGAGGTGCGCGTGGGCGACTGCAACGGGACGTCTCCATCCGAGAGCGTCAGCGACGTCTGCCCGCGCATCTGGATCACCACCTTGGAGCGGTAGGTCAGAGCCAGCGCCAGGTTCGGGGTCGGCCGGTAGGTGGCGCCCACGAGCACGCCGGGGAGACCGAACCCCGAGACGCTCTGCTGCACGGGCACCCAGGCGTCAGGGTAGATCTCCTGGGTCACGCTGGCGGCCTGACGTCCGTAGGGCAGGCGCAGGCTGAAGCCCAGATCGAGCTTGTCGGACATCCGGTACGCTACGGGCAAGGAGAGTTCGCCGATGAAGAGCAGTGCGGACTGATCTTGGGGCGATGCGAGATCGTAGCCCGCGATCCGCGTGACGTTGGCGAAGCGACCGCCGTAGCCGGTGTTGAGGTAGGCGCCGAAGCCCACCACGAGGCGATCGCTGAAGCGCCTCGCGGCTCCCACCAACACCAGAGGCGCCAAGGACAGGCCCGTGTGGCTGGTGGTTCCGTCACCGCGCACGGGCGCCGCCAAGTCCACGCCGATCAGCGTGGCGGAGACGCTGGCCTCGAAGCGCTTGATCCCGACGAGATTCGCCGGGTTGTGGAAGAGCGCCGCCGGGCTGTCGAGGAAGGCGAGCCCAGTGCCGCCCATGCCCACGGCGCGGGCGTCGAAGGCGGGCGCCTCTGGGTTCGCGCGCGCGACAGCCGGCCAGTGGACCAGCGACAGCGCGAGCAGTCCCAGGGCGAGACGCTTGGAGTGACGGAAATTCACGGGCGAGATGCTACCATCGCCCACCGACGCCAAGTCACGCTTCGACGCCAAGCGGCGCGAGACGGGTCTGAAGTGTAAGCTGCGGCGCATGACCCTCCCTCAGACCGAGAGCGCCAACTCGGATGCGGACGCGAGCGCGACCCAGGCGAGCTGGCAGACGCGCGTGCGCAGCGCCGAGACCCACTCCCTCGACGGCACGCGCATCTACTACGAGACCGTGGGCGACGGCCCCGAGACCTTGCTCCTGGCCAACGGCCTCGGCGGTCGCCTGCACGCCTGGGCGCCGCTGCTCGAGGCGCTACACGAGCGCTATCGGCTCTTGACCTGGGACTACCGCGGGCTCTTCGAGTCGGACTCTCCCCCGAGCCACCGCAGCCTGGCGATCACGCGTCACGTGGAGGACGCCGTGGCCATCCTCGACGCCGAGGGCGTGGAGCGCGCCGTGCTCTGCGGCTGGAGCATGGGCGTGCAGGTCTCCCTCGACGTGGCGGCCATGCACCCCTCGCGGGTGCGCGGCCTGGTGCTGCTGAACGGCACCTACGGCCACGTCTTCAGCACGGGTTTCCAGCCCTTCTTCACCGTCCCGGGCATCCCCAAGCTGCTGCACCTCGCCGTGCAGCGGCTGCGGGACGAGCCACGCACGCCCAAGGTGCTGCGGGCCCTCGCGCGCTTCAGCGAGCCCCTGACCTTGCTCGCCTTCGGGCTCACGGCGGGCCGCCGCAGCTTCTCCCTCGCGCCGACTCTGCGCCAGTACAACGAGGACGTGCTGGGCGAGAGCTTCGACCACTTCATGCACCTGTTTCAGGAGCTGGACGCGCACAGCGTCTACCACGTGCTGCCCGAGATCACGGCGCCTGCGCTGATCGTCAGCGGCGCCCTCGATCTGCTCACGCCCGCACGCCAATCGCGCGAGATGGCCAAACGCCTGCCCCACGCCCAACGCCTGGCGCTCTTGCGCGCGAGTCACTTCGCGCTGCTCGAGCGGCCGGAGACGGTGGTGCCCGCCGTCGAGCGCTTCCTGCGCGAGCTGGACTGAGGCGACGCCATGCGTGGTAGCCTGGGGCATGGGAAAGACGCTCGTCGGCGGGCTCGCGCCATGGCTGCTCTGCCTCGCCCTGGCCTGCGACGCGGGCGCCGGAGGCCCTGAGCCCATGACCCACTTCATCCACGACTCCGACGGACGCGCCATGATCCTGCGTGGCGTCAACGTGATGAGCTCGTCCAAGAGCGATCCCCTGCGCATGCCCACCCTCGAGGCGCCCGACGTGACGCGCATGGCCGAACGCTGGGGCTTCGACTTCGTGCGCTTCCTGATCTTCTGGGACGCTCTCGAGCCGGAGCCAGGAGTGATCGATCAAGCCTACCTGGATCGCGTCGAAGAGCGCCTCGACTGGTTCGCCGCCGCCGACATCGCCGTGCTCCTCGACATGCATCAGGACGTCTACTCCGCGCGCTTCTGCTGCGACGGCGCGCCCGAGTGGGCCATCCACGACGACGGCCTGCCCTTCGAGCTTCAGGGTGTGTGGTTCGCCAACTACTTTCAGCCCGCGGTGGTGCGCGCCTTCGACAACTTCTGGTCCTACGAGGGCGAACACCGGCAGCTTCAAGATCACTACGCCAGCGCCTGGGCCGCAGTGGCGCAGCGCTTTCGCGACCATCCCGCGGTGATCGGCTACGACCTGATGAACGAGCCCTCGCCGGGCTCCGCCTTCGACGCCCTCGAACTTGGGCGTCCCGCGAACGAAGACGGCGCCTCGGCGACCTTCGATCGCGAACGCCTCGGGCCCTTCTATCAGCGGGTGATCGACGCCATCCGCCGCGAGGACGCCGACACCTACCTCTTCTACGAGCCGCGCTACGGCTTCCCCGGTGCGGGCGCCGCGAGCTACCTGCCCACGCTGAGCGATCCGCGCGAGGGCGAAGCGCGTCTGGTGATGGCGCCGCATCTCTACTCCATCGGTCTGGAGGCGACGGGCGCCTACGGCCCAGGAGACTCGACCGTGCCGGATTGGGAGGCGCGCCGCGGGCTCGAGTCCGGGGCAGCGGGGACCCCCGTGGTGCTCGGCGAGTGGGGCCTCGACTGGAGCACCACGGACGCCGACCGCTTCGGCGAAGACGTGGTCAGCATGGCCGACCGGCTGATGGCCGGCTGGGCCTACTGGAGCTACGACCCCGGCAGCTGGGGCTTCTGGGATCCCGCCACACAGACCGAGACCGGCGGCGTCGCGCATCTGGTGCGCCCCTACCCGCGACGCGTGGCGGGCGAGCCTCTGGCCTTCTCCTGGGACGCAGCGGCCGGCGTCTTCTCCCTGCGCTGGCGCGGCGCACCTGAGGTCACGGCGCCCACGGAGTTGGTGCTGCCGGCGCGGCTCTTCCCGGAGGGTTACGACGTCGACCTCGGCGCAGACGCAGACGCCGCATCCCAGAGCGTCGACGCCGCGCGTGGAGTGCTCTCCATCCGCCTGCCCGCCGACGGGCGCGAACATCAGCTGCGCGTGACGCGACGTTGAGGGAGCTAGCCGTGACGATCCGCCGCGTCCTCAGCGAAGCCTGGCGCTCCTACCGCCTGCACGACGGGCCGCTGCTCTCGGGCGCCGTGGCCTTCTACGGCCTGCTCTCCGTCGCACCCTTCGGGGTGATGGGCCTCGCCGTGGCGAGCCGGGTCTTCGGCGGCGACGTGGACGCGCTCAGCCTGGCGTCGGGCCTCGAGCCCTGGGTCGGCGCCGAGTCGGCGAGCTTCGTGGCCGACATGATCCAGCGCACGAGCGAGCACGGCGGCAGCGGCCTCGCAGGCGGCCTGGGCCTGGTGTTCGTGCTCTTCGCCACCAGCCGGCTCTTCCTGATGCTCCACGCGGCCCTGAACCTGGTGCTCGGCGTACGCGCGAAGGTGCCCGAGAGCATCCGCGGGCGCGCCTGGCGCGTGCTCCGCAAGCGCCTCTTGGCCTTCGCCATGGTGCTGCTCTTCGGCGCGGCGCTGGTGCTCTTCCTGGGCATCGAGACGATGCTCTTCTTCGCCGCGGATCGCTTCGGCGGACCCGACATGCACCGCGCCCTGCCCATGGGCACGGCGCTCTTGGTGATGACGGCGATGCTGACGCTGCTCTACCGCTGGCTGCCGGACGCGCGCTTGGCCTGGCGCGACACCTTCCTGAGCGCCGCCTTCACCGCCGTGATGAGCGCCGTGGGCTCCGTGCTCTTCGGCAGCTACCTGGCCATGGCGAGCCCGGCCTCGGCCTACGGCGCCGCGGGCTCCCTCGTGCTCTTGCTGCTCTGGTTCTACTACTCGGCCCAGATCTTCTTCCTCGGCGCCGAGGTGGGCAGCGCCGCCGCGCGTGAGAGCGGTCGCGGCGTGCGCCCCCTGCCCTCGGCGGATCGCATCGGCGTTCAGGAACGCCACACGCTGATCTGAGTCATCTCGACGCTCGCCGTTCTCACGCTTCTCACCGTGCCGCGCCGGACTTGTCCGGTGCCTCCCTCGACGCTCGCCGTTCTCACGCTTCTCACCGTGGCGCGCCGGACTTGTCCGGTGCCGCGAACCGCTACGCCACGCTGCGCTCTTCGGCGGGCGCCTCGATCACATACGCCCTGAGCGGCTCCTGCACGCTGCCGCGCGAGGCGAAGTTCGCGAGGCGCATGCGCAGAGCCTCCGTGACCTCGATGCCCTTGGCGAGCAGCACGGCGCCGTTGTCGGTCATGACGTCCTCCGCGATCACCATGCCCGCACGGATCTCCTTGGCCAGGAGCTCGCGCAGCACCTTCTGGGGCGCGGTCTGCCGACGACTGAAGAGGGCCTGGAGCACGCGCGGATCGTAGCTCTTGGCCCGACTCGCGAGCGTGTCCCGGATGGTCTCGGCGTCGAGCCCGCGCGCCTCGAGCGCCTGCATGTCGAGCACGGCACGCAAGATGCGCGCGCCGAGGGGCAGCTCCTCACCGCGGCGGTCGTCAGCGGGCGAACCCGAGCCATCGAAGCCCTTCTGCTGATAGCGCAGGATCTCGCGCACGGGTCCGAGGCGCGGGATGGGCGCGAGCAGCTCCACGGCCACCTCGGGCAACCGCGCGACCATCTTGCGTTCCTCCGCGCTCAGCACGGCGCCCTTCTGATAGCGCTCGAGCACGTCCGGAGGCAGGGTGATCAGAGGCAGCGAGGCGAGCATGCCAGCGACCTCGATGGGCCAGCGATCCTCCGCCCCGAGCTGATCGAGGATCTGCGTCACGCGATGCTCCGTGCGCTTGGCGTGACCGAAGGCCGAAGGGCTCGCCATGGCCAAGGTCTCGGTCAACGCCTGCACGGCGCCGCGCAAGGTCTGCTCGAGCAGGATCTTCTCCGAGGTGATCAGCCGATGCTGCTCGATGGCCGCCTCCACGGTCTGCAGCAGCACGCTGGGCGGACAAGGCTTGGTCAAGAAGCGGAAGAGCTGACCGTCGTTGACGGCGGCCACGGCGGACTCGAAGTCGGACTGCCCGGTGAGCAGCACGCGCGTGACGTCGGGATGTTGCTGGCGCACGGCGGCGAGGAAGGCGGCGCCGTTCATCTCCGGCATGCGCATGTCGCTGATCACCATGGCGAAGGGCTGCTCGTCGCTCTCTTCGCTGAGGACGTCGAGCCCCGCGCGTCCGCCGGTGGCCTTGAACACGTCGTAGTCGAGGGCCAGGTGTCGCTCGAGTCCGTCGAGCACCTTCGGCTCGTCGTCCACCAACAGGATGCGTGCGTTCTCTTCCTCACTCATGCCGACTTCTCCAGAACTTCCTGGGCCTTCTCCAGCAGCTGATGCACGCTCATGGAGACCCCGAGGGACTCCAGCTCGTGGGACGTCAGGCGCGGAAAGGTGCCGCCCGGCCCAGGCGCACCCACGTCATGCATCGCGCGATCCGCGAGGTAGACGGCCACGGACGGATCCAGCGTGCGATCGGCCAGGGCCTCGGGACGATGATGCATGGCCACCGCGTCCATCACGGGATAGGGCATGCCCCAGAGCCCGAGCAGGTAGGCGCCGACCTCCGCGTGGCTGACCGCGCGACTGCGCAGCTCCACCTCGTGCAGCGGCACGCCTTCCGAGCGCGCCGTGCGATCCGCCTGGCTGATGTAGTCGGGCAGACGTGAGGCCAACACGAGCACGCCCAGGTCGTGCAGCAGCCCACCCAGAAAGGCGTCCTCGCGCATATGCCGATCCTGCACCAGGGAGTTGGCGAGGTTGGCGACCTGCAGCGAGTGCTTGTGGATGGCGTCGAGATCGAGATCGCAGCCCGGCGGCGCCTTGAAGCTCTTGGCGATCTCCGAGGCGAGCACGATGCCCTTCAGCACCTTGCCGCCCAGACGCGTCACTGCGTCCCGCACACTGCTGACGCGTACGGTGGGGGCGAAGAACGCCGTGTTCACGGTGTGCAGCACCTGCGCCGAGATGGCGATGTCCTGCTCCACGACCTTGGCCAGATCCTGCATGCTCGTGCGCTCGTCTGCGAGCATCGCGCTCACCTTGGCGAAGACCTTCGGCCGCGCGGGCAAGGCCTGCACGTCGCCGACCACCTCGCGCAGGGCCGGATCCGAAACCAGAGCCTGCAGCGCGACGGCGCGCTCGAGCACACCCACCAACACCTCGGCCTTGCAGGGTTTGCTCAAGAACTGGTGCGCCACGGGCATGGCGCGCAGAGCCGCCTCGAGCTCCGTGTGCCCGCTGAGCACCACCCGGGCCATGTCGGGATGCCTCGCGTGGGCGCGCTTCAAGAGCTCGGCGCCGTCCATGCCGGGCATGCGCATATCCGTGACGATCACGTCGTAGGGCTCCTCGTCCATCAGCTCGAGGGCCTCGGCGCCGTTGTCGACGAAGTCCATCTCCCACTCGTCCGAGTAGTCGAAGAGCAGGCGCTCGAGGGCGTTCAGAATGTTCTGCTCGTCGTCCACGAAGAGGATGCGCTTGAGGTCGCCGTCGCTCATTCCGCCGCCTCCTCGGCGCCCTCGGCCGTGTCCGCCTGCTCGAGGGGCAGGACCAAGGTGAAGGTCGCACCCTCGCCCTCCACGGACTCGAGCTTCAGATCGCCGTGATGCCCGTCGAGCATCACCTTGCGCGCGATCGCGAGACCTTGGCCCGTGCCCTTGCCCACGGGCTTGGTGGTGAAGAAGGGATCGAAGACCCGCTCCTGAATCGCCGCGGGCACGCCCGTGCCGTCGTCGGAGATGCGGATCTCCACGTGGTCGTCGACCAAGCGCGTGGCGATCTTGATCGTGCCCTTCTCCGCGCTGCCCTCGCCGAGCTTCTCCCCGATGGCGTGCGCCGCGTTCACGACGATGTTGAGGATCACCTGATTCAGCTCGTCGGGCAGCACGGGCACGCTCGGCAGATCATCGGCGAGATCGAACTCCACCTCGGCCACGTACTTCCACTCGTTGCGCGCCACGGTCACCGTCGTCTTCACGGCGCGGTTCAAATCCGTCGGGCTCATGCCCCCGCCGCCGGGGTGCGAGAACTCCTTCATGGCGCGCACGATGGTGGCTACACGCTCGAGCCCTTCGAGGCTCTGCTCGATCGCCTTGGGCACCTCGCGTCGCACGAAGTCGAGCTTGGCCTTGCGCGCCGTCTTCTTGAGCGCGGCGAAGTGCGCGGGTGTGACCTCGCCCGCCTTGTCGGCCGCGACCATGGCCTCGGCGGCGTCGAGGAAGGGCCCGAGGCGCTTGAAGGCGGTCTCGAAGAAGTGGGTGTTGTCCGAGACGTACTGCGTCGGCGTGTTGATCTCGTGGGCGATGCCCGCGGCGAGCTGCCCGATGGCCTCGAGCTTCTGGCCCTGCATGCGCTCGGCCTCGAGCTGCTTCATGTCCGTGATGTCCTGAAGCACGGCCATGGCGAACTCGACCTCCTCGCCCTCACCGAAGATCGGCGCGCCCCACATGCGCACGATGCGCTTGTCGCCCTTCACCGTGACCTCCACCTCCTCGACGCTCTCCTCCCCGCCGTAGGCGCGCACCAGAGGCAGGCGCTCGAGGTTGCGTCGGCCGACGCGACCGAGACGCTGCTCCCCATCCAGAGTGTCCGCCACGTGACCGATCAAGGTCAGATCCTCGCCCCCAGGGCCCTGCTCCGAGGCGGGCTCCTCGGGGTGCATGCTCTGCTCACGCCCCAGGAGCTCGCGAGCTCGGTCGTTCACGTAGTAGGTCGCGCCCTCCGAGTCTTCGACGAAGACCCCGAGGGGCAGGACGTCGAGAAAACGCCGGATCCGCAGATCGGCCTGCCGACGCTCGGACTCCGCGCGAGCCTGACGCGTGACGTCGCTGAGCACGCCCACGACCTTCAGAGGTTGGCCCGAAGGATCCCGATGCACGACGCCCGCGCAGCTCAACACCAACTCGGCGGCGCCGGAGCGAAAACGGAAGCGGCTGGCGATCGGCCCCTGCCCGCTCAGGCCGGCCTCGACGGAAGCGCCGAAGGCGGCGCGATCCTGCTCGTGCACGCGGGCGACGAAGTCCTCACGGCTGAGGCCGCCTGACGAAGCGTCGAGGTCGAGCTTCTGGCGCAGGTGTTCGTCGAGCACGAGAGCGTCCTCCTCCACGTGCCAGACGAAGGAGCCCGTGCCGCCGGCGGCCATGGCCATGCCGAGCTGCTCCTGCTGATGGGTGAGCAGCTGCTGTGCCCGCTCGAGGTCGGTGTTCTGCCGATCGAGCCGGCCGTGGGCGTCGTTCAGGCGCTCGGCCGCCTCGAGCAGGCTGCGCTGACGCAGACCCAGCTCGAGGGCCAGCGCTGCCAGGGGCAGGAGCGCGGCGAAGAGCTTCAGCCCGTGGGCCGCCAGGGTCCGCGTATCCGTCAGCTCACCCGAGACCCCGAAGGCCAGGGACTCCGCGAGGAGCTGAGGCACGAGAGAGGCCAGCAGCGCCACGGCGATGGGAGGAACTCCTCGGGACAGCTGGTGGCGGTGGCGCGAGCCCAACAACAAGGCGGCGGCGAAGAGCAGACCGGGCGCCCAACGCAGGACGCGCATCGCGCCCTCGGGAGGCGAGGCCAGCCAGTCGAGACCGAGGGCGACGATCGCCAGAGCGGTCAATATCGCCGAAGCATCCACCAGCCAGACCAGGCGAAGGCTCCGGCCCTTGGGAGAGTCGGCGTCCTGCCGGCCACAGCAGGCGAGCAGGACATAGCCCGTGGCCAGGAACACTCGCACCAGCAGCCGAGCGGCTTCGTCGCCCGCTCCACCGACCGCGCCCAAGAGCTGATCGTCGAACAGGGTCTGGACTCCGTCGAGCAGACCGGCGAAGCCAAAGATGGCGCCTAACAACGCAGGCAGGGTGGTGCGACGAAAGACCCACCAATAGAGCAGCGCCAAGAGCGCCGTCACGCAGCCGATGCCGACGCTGGTCCACTCGACCACGGCGTGCGCGACGCTCTCGAGCGCCAGGGCCGAGGTGGAGTGGGGCACGGGCACCCGCAAGAGCCCCGTGGCCAAGAGCAGACTCAGGGCGCCGACACCCAACACCACCGCCACGGTGCGTGGAAAATCGAGTCTCTGGATATCCTGCTTGATCTGCATCTTGCTCCCCTGAGCGTCTACTCATCTCATCGGCGGCCTGCCGCAGTACTGAAGGCCGTTCGCGTGACCATGCCGAGCGCGTTCGAGGTGAAGTCTCGAGCATCGAGTCCGTACTTGGGGACGCTGCGGCCCTGTTCCACGCTCAAGTTCGCAGCAAAACGGCCGTAGTGGATCCCAACGGGAGGCGTTGGAGAGAAGCCTTGACGCAGACAAGCCTAGCCGGGGCGCAGAGTGGAGAACGACCCGTCAGCTCGGGCGCCGCCGCGCGCATCGTACAGACCGCCCTCGCCCCCGACTGCTCCTTGCCCGAGCTGGCGAAGCTCGCCGAGAGCGATCCAGCCTTCGCCATCCGTGTGCTCTCCGTGGTGAACAGCGCGGCCTTCGGCCTGAGCTGTCAGGTGGGCGACGTGAAGCGCGCCGTGGGCCTGCTCGGCGTGCGCGGTCTGCGAAACCTCGCCTTGGGTTTCATCGTGACCAGCATGGTGCCCTCGGGCGAGCTCGGCACCCTGATCCTCGCCCAAGCACTGAGGCGCGCCACGGCGTCGCGAGCGGTGGCCCAGGCCCTGGGCGAGCGTCGCGCTGACGAGGCCTTCACCGTCGGGCTGCTGCTCGAGTGTGGTCTGATGAACCTCGCCAGCGAAGACGCGGAGATCGCACAGGAGGTGGTTCGTGCGCCGGCGGCCCATCGCTCTCTGAGGGAGAAGGCGCTGGGACCGCGAGCCGCATCCCGTGACGGGCGCGCGCATGATGCAGGAATTCGGCCTACCCGAAGAGCTGGCCGAGGCCATCGCGCATCACCACGACGCGGAGCCTCCGGCCGACCGCTTGGGGCGCGCCGTGTGGCTGGGCGAGCGCCTCGCGGGCCTGTTCGAAGGCGGCAATTTCGCCGTCAGCCGCGAGCAGGCACGTGAGGACGCGCGAGCCATCGGGCTCGAGGACGACGCGATCGACAGCCTGCTCGAGCAGCTCCCGACACTGGTCGCCGAGGGCGCGAGCGCCTACCAATGGAAGCTGGGAAAGCAGATCTCCCTCGACGAGCTGATGCGTGACGCCAGCCGCAGCCTGGTGGAGATGAACCTCCACTACGAGGGCACGGTGCGCGCCCTGGAGGCCGTGCTGGCCGAGAAGGACGCGCTCACCCGCGAGCTGTCGGCGGCGAACGAGAAGCTCGCGGCCCTGGCCTCCACGGACGGCCTGACGGATCTGCCCAACAAGCGCACGCTGCTCAGCGCCATGGCCCGCGATCTGGCCCACGCCGATCGCGAGGGCACGGCCTTGAGCGTGATCTTCATCGACGTGGATCACTTCAAGCTCTTCAACGATCGCTGGGGGCACGCCACCGGGGACGAGGTGCTGCGCGTGGTAGGCCGCCTGATGAAGCAGGGCCTGCGCCAGGGGGATCTGCCGGCGCGCTACGGCGGCGAGGAATTCGTCATCGTGCTGCCCCACACGGACGCCGAGGGCGCGCTGCTGGTGGCCGAGCGCGTGCGCGCCAGCCTGGAGGCCGAGAGCGTGAAGGGCCCCGAAGGGCCGCTATCGGTGACCGCCTCCTTCGGGGTCGCGTCGGTGCGCGGACCGGGCTGCAAGGACGCCACGGAGGGCCTACTCGGGCGAGCCGACGCAGCGCTCTACGTGGCCAAGGACAATGGCCGCAACCAAGTCTCCGTCGCACAGGCAGAGGTCGTGGCTGCGTGATGCGGCGCGCCATGGGCGCCGTCGAATCGAACTCCGGTGGCGGTTGGGCGCCATAGACCGTAGGAAGGGGAGATGTCGCTCGAGTTTCGGCTGCTGCGGATTCCCGTCCGGATCCACGTCTGGTTTCTGATCACGGGGTTCTTCCTGTGGCAACTGCAGACGGAAGGCAGCGACAGCACACGCGGGCTCCCGACGCTGCTGGTGACCATCGCCATCCTGGCGCAGGGCGTGCTGATGCACGAGCTCGGGCACGCTCTGGTCGGGCGCTCCTACGGGCTCTCTCCGCGCATCGAGCTGCTGGCCCTGGGCGGACTCACCTGGTGGGATGGAGGCGAGCCGCTGACGCCCAGGCGACGCATCCTGGTGAGCTTCGCGGGACCGGCCGTGGGTTTGGTCTTGGGTGCGCCCGCCCTGGTCTGGGCGCTGATGGCGCCGCCCGCGCACCCGGTGGCGGCCTACGCCCTGAGCTTCTTCTGGTTCGTCAATTTCGGCTGGGCGATCTTCAACCTGATGCCGATGATGCCACTCGACGGCGGCAACATCATGGCGGCCGTGTTCGAGATCTTCTCGCGCGAGCGGGGTCGGCTGATGGCCCGCTACGTCTCTTTCGGGGTGATCGGCCTGTTGGTCGCTGGCGCCGCCGCTCTGGAAGACGGGCTCTTGGCGGTGTTCTTGGCCTTCCTGGCCTTCGGCAACTACCAAGGCATGAAGGCCGAACGCATCTTCCGCGAGCGACTGGCGGGCTTGCGCGACGAGGCGCTCGCGCAGGCGGATGGGGCCGAAGAGGACGCGCCGGAGATCGAGACCGACCCGGCCCTGGACGCGTTGGCGCGCGGCGACGGAGCCGGCGTGGTAGCGGGAGCGGAGCAGCGCCTGGACGAGGCCACGGAAGTGGAGGATCGGGACGAAGCCTGGCACCTGATGGCCTGGGGTAGGCTGCTGCTCGAGGACGCGGCGGGGGCGCGCGAGGCGCTCGACCAGATGAGCGGAGATCGGGCGGCGGACCCGGCCCTCGACGGAGCCATCGCGCTCGCGACGGACGACGTCGAGCTGGCTCTGGAGCGGCTCTTGGTCGCCCTGCGCGAAGGACAAGTGGACGGCTTCGTCGAGTCTCGCCTGGTGGAGGCCGCCCGAGCGAGCGGAGACTACGGCGCGCTGCGCGAGCGGCTCGCGGCCCTGCCCGACGAACGCGTCAGCCCAGAGCTGGTTCATCGCATCGAGGCCGCAGCCTTCCGCGCGGGTCTCTTCGAGCAGGCCGCTGGCTACGGCGAGTGGCTGTGGGAGCGCACCGGGCACGGCCTCGCGGCCTTCAACGTCGCCTGCGCCATGACCCGCCTCGAGCGCCACGGCGACGCCATGAGCTGGCTCGAGCGCGCTCGGGACGCAGAATTCGTGGATCCCGAAGTCTACGATCAGGACGAAGATCTCGAGAGCCTGCGCCTGCGCCCCGAGTGGAAAGCGTTTCGAGCAAGCCTCGGGCCATGAAGGAGCGCTGCATCGAGATCGTCGGTGCGCGCGAGCACAACCTGCGAGTCGAGCAGCTGAAGCTGCCCAAGGACGCGCTGATCGTCTTCACGGGCGTGAGCGGATCGGGCAAATCCTCCCTGGCCTTCGACACCCTCTACGCAGAAGGTCAGCGCCGCTACGTGGAGAGCCTCAGCTCCTACGCGCGCCAATTCCTCGGGCGCCTCGACCGCCCGGACGTGGATCATCTGCGTGGTCTCTCGCCCACCATCGCCATCGAGCAGAAGACGGCGGGTCAGAACCCGCGCTCCACCGTGGGCACGATCACGGAGATCTACGACTACCTGCGCGTGCTCTACGCCCGCGCCGGCGTGCAGCATTGCCCGAGCTGCGGCGAAGTCGTGCAGAGCCAGAGCGCCGAGGAGATCGTGCGCGACGTCTCGAGCCTGCCGGACGGAACGCGCCTGACGATCTTCGCGCCCAAGGTGGCGCATCGCAAGGGCGCCTTCGACAAGCTCTTCCGTGAGATCGCGGGGCGAGGCTACGTGCGCGCCCGAGTAGACGGAGAGCTGCTGCGGCTCGAGGATCTCCCCACGCTCGACAAGAAGAAGAAGCACACCATCGAGGTGGTGGTCGACCGCGTGCGGCTGAGCGCCCGAGGACGGGCTCGGCTCACGGAGAGCGTCGAGGCGGCGCTGATCGAGGGGGACGGAGAGGTGTGCGTCGAGGCCGGGGCGCAAGCAGGGCGCGACGCCTTCGCACGCCGCTACTCGGAGGCGCGCGCCTGCTGTGGCCAGGCCTTTCCCGAGACCAGCCCCCAGAGCTTCAGCTTCAACAGCCCCTTGGGCATGTGTCCCGAGTGTCATGGCTTGGGGAGCCTGATGACGGTGGATCCCGCCTTGGTCGTGCCCGACCCGACGAAGACCATCCGCGACGGCGCCGTGGCGCCCTGGGCGACGAGCATGGAGCGTGGCGAGGGCTTTCGGTTTCGCATCCTCGAGGCCATGAGCGAGGAGACGGGCGTGGACCTCGACACGCCCTTCGAGGAGCTGACGGCGGCCGAGAAGAAGCTGGTGTTCTACGGCGTGAAGGGCAAGCGCATCGCCGTGAGCTTCGGTGAGGAGGGCGACACCACGCGGGGCACCTTCGGCATCCGCTTCGAGGGCATCCTGAACCTGTTGATGCGCCGCTATCGCGACACGACCTCGGATCGCATGCGGCAACAGTACGCGAAGTACCTGCGCCAGACTCCCTGCGAGAGCTGCGCCGGGCTGCGTCTGAGGCCCGAGAGCCTCGCCGTGCGCGTAGGCGGCGTCGGCATCTCGGGGCTGACGGCCATGACCGTGCGCGAGGCCCACGACCACCTCGGGGATCTGACGCTCAGCCCGAGTCAGGCGCAAATCGCCGAGGGTGTGCTGCGCGAGATCGACGGCAGGCTGCGCTTCCTGCTCGACGTGGGGCTCTCGTATCTGACCCTCGATCGCGCGGGGCCGTCCTTGAGCGGCGGGGAGGCGCAGCGCATCCGCCTCGCGAGCCAGCTCGGCAGCGAGCTGAGCGGAGTGCTCTATGTGCTCGACGAGCCGAGCATCGGGCTGCACCCGCGGGACACGCAGCGCTTGGTGAAGACGCTCGAACACCTGAGAGACCTCGGCAACACGGTGATCGTGGTGGAGCACGACGAGGACACGATCCGCGCGGCGGACCACCTGGTGGACTTCGGACCCGGCGCTGGACACCTCGGAGGCCAGGTCATGTTCAGCGGCCGCTTGGCGGGACTGAAGCGCTGCAAGCCTAGCCTGACGGGGCAGTACCTATGCGGCGCGCGCCGCATCGAGGCGCCCGATGAGCCACGACGGGCCAAGGGCGTGATCACCCTTCGGGGTGCGACCGAGAACAACCTCGAAGGTGAGGACGTCGAGTTCCCGCTGGGCCAATTCGTGGTGGTCACGGGCGTGAGCGGCGCGGGCAAGAGCTCCCTCGTGTCGGCCACTCTGTTGCCGGCGCTGAGCCGAGCCTTGGGCGGCGCGCCCGCCCGCGTGGGCGCCCATGAAGGCATCTCGGGCTTCGACGCGCTCGACCGCATCATCTCCATCGACCAACGTCCCATCGGACGCACGCCGCGCTCGAACGCGGGCACCTACACCAAGGCCTTCGACGAGGTGAGGGTGCTCTTCGCCCAACTGCCCGAGGCACGCACCCGAGGCTTCGACGCGGGCCGCTTCAGCTTCAACGTGAAGGGCGGGCGCTGCGAGGCGTGCAAGGGCGACGGCGTGGTGAAGGTGGAGATGCACTTTCTCTCCGACGTGTACGTGCCCTGCGAGGTGTGCGAGGGGTGGCGCTACAACTCCCAGACCCTCGAGGTGAAGTACAAGGGTCGCTCGATCGCGGACGTGCTCGACAGCAGCGTGGACGAATGCCTCGAGCTCTTCGCGGCGCACCCTCGGCTCGCGCGCGTGCTCGGCACCTTGATCGACGTGGGCCTCGGATACATCAAGCTCGGGCAGCCCGCCACGACCTTGAGCGGAGGCGAGGCGCAGCGCGTGAAGCTCAGCCGCGAGCTCGGCAAGCGCCGCACGGGGAGCACGCTCTATGTGCTCGACGAGCCCACCACGGGCCTGCACTTCGAGGACGTGCGCAAGCTCTTGGGTGTGCTCGACCGGCTGGTGGACGACGGCCACAGCGTGCTGGTGATCGAACACGATCTCGACGTCATCCTGCACGCGGACCACGTGATCGATCTCGGCCCCGAGGGCGGCGCCGGTGGGGGCCGGGTCGTGTGCAGCGGGACGCCCCGGGAGATCGCAGCCTGCCCGTCGTCCCACACGGGACAACACCTCGCGCGCCAGCTCGCGCGGCGCACGCCCTCGAGACGTCGCTCCAAGACCTCGCGCCGGGCGGAGCGGAATATCCGCTCGGGCTGATTGTTTCCGCTGGGCACGTGCGCTAGTCTGCGCCCCGATGACGCCGAAACCGCTCTACCTGCGCATGGGTGGGCACGTCTTTCCATTGCGAGATGGCGAGATGGCGCTCGGCCGGAGCAGTCAATGCGAGGTGGTGCTGGTGGACGGACGCGCGTCACGACGCCACGCGCTGATCCGCATCGTGGAGGGCCACGCGACCATCGAAGACCTGCAGAGCCGCAACGGAATCCTGGTCGACGGAGTGCGCGTCAGCGAGCCCACGGCCCTGCTCTTGGGCTCGCGCATCACCATCGGCTCCACGCATCTGATCGTGGTGGACACGGCCGGGACCGCCGCAGACACGGCCCAAGACGTGGCCCGCATGCGCAGGCGCACGCGTGACTCGGCGGCGGCGACGGAGCCCGGTGACATCTTCGGTGGGCTCTTGGACCAATGCGCCAACGACCTCGACGAGGGACGCGTCTCGGACGCGGAATTCTCCATCACGAACCTGTTGATGAGCATGCAGGCTGGCGTGGAGGGTGGCGCCAACATCGAGCCGAAGCTCTTCGAGTTGGCCACCGAGTTGGCGAGCCTGTTGGCCGAGCAGACGGGTCACCACGACTGGCTGGACCGCGCCCTCGAGCTGCACCGCGCCGCGGGACGCGTGCTGGGGCCGAGCGCTCTGCGACGCATCGAGTCGGGAGACGTGCGCCCGGATCCGAGCGTGCTGGCGCAGTACGTCAAAGAGGTCAGCGCCCGCCCACTGCCCCTCGACGCGCGTGAGCGACTCGAGCGCCTCGGCCGACTCTCCCAAGGACACTGAGCCGGCCGGCCCCAGGTCTGACGTACGCGTTGCTGCGCGCGAGTGCCTGAAGTAGCCTGGGCGCCCATGCCTATTCGAGACCTCGGCTATCGGCCCTATGAGGGAGAGCGGCTGCCGCCAAGCCACAACATGGCGGTGCTGCTGCGCCACGGACTCCGTCGCGCCTGGGGTTCGTGGCTGGTCAAGATCGCCGCCTTCTTGGGCTGGGTGCCGACCGTGGTGGCCCTGGCCCTGCTGGGGCTGCGCTACGTCATGGAGCAGCGCGGCGCCCAGGTTGGCGCCCTCGACGCGGGCCAAGCGCTGCACACGCTCACGCTCTTTCAGCTCTGGCCCTTCATCACCATGGTGACCCTGGGCGCCGGCGCGGGTGTGATCTCCCGAGACCTGACCCACCGTGCGTTCCAGTTCTACTTTTCGAAGCCCGTAACGCCCACCCAATACCTGGTGGGGCGCACCTCGGCCGTGGCCATCTGGTGCTTCTTCCTGATCTGGCTGCCGAGCCTGATCACCGTGGTGGTGCTCGTGGGCACGGCGCCCGCGGAGCTGCGCCTCGAGCGCCTCGGCCTGATGCTGCCTGCCACGCTCGACGCCGCGCTGATCGCCGCGGTCTGCGCCACGGCGTCGGTGGGCATCTCCTCCCTCAGTCGAAGTCGCGCCTTCAGCATGAGCGCCTGGCTGGTGCTGCTCTTCGTGCCCCACGTGCTGGCCCAGATCGTCTTCGCCGTGGGCGACTGGCCGTGGCTGCGCCTGGCCTCCATCCCCGCGCTGCTCTCGATCGTGGGCGAGGCGCTCTACCGCATCGAGCCCGACAGCGCTCTGCGCTGGTATCACGCCCTGCCGGTGCTGGCGGGCGTCATGGCGGGCGCCATCACGTTGGCCATGAATCGACTCCGACACACGCAGGTGATCTCGTGAGCCCGGTGCAGAAGCCCGCCGACTCGGACGTGTACGTCCGGGCCGTGCGCCTGACCAAGTGGTACGGCAAGGTCACCGCCCTGTCGGATCTCTCACTGCATCTCGAGCCGGGGATCTGGGGCCTCTTGGGTCCGAACGGTTCCGGCAAGACCACCTTCCTCAGCCTGGTGGCGGGACAGCTCAAGCCCAGCCTGGGCGAGGTGCAGGTCGCGGGCGAGCGCCCCTTCGCCAACCCCAACGTGCTGCGCCGCATCGGCCTATGTCCCGAGGCCGACGCGCTCTACGACGAGCTGACGGGGCTCGAGCTGGTCAGCGCCCTGGCTGAGCTCTCGGGCTACCCGCGCGCCCAAGCCCGTGAGCGGGCGGCCCAGGCCCTGGACGAATTCGGTCTGACGAGCGCCATGGAGCGCAAGTCCGGGGGCTACAGCCGCGGCATGCGCCAACGCGTGAAGCTGGCCCAAGCCATCGTGCACGACCCCGACGTGCTGCTGCTCGACGAACCTCTCACCGGCACGGATCCCACCTCGCGCGCGGTCATCTTGGAGTCCGTGAAGCGCCGCGCCAGCGAGGGCGCCATCGTGCTCTTCTCGACCCACGTCCTGCCCGAGATCGAGGCGCTGACCGACCGCGTGCTCTTGATCGCCCGCGGGCAATTGGTCGCCAAAGGTGAGGTGCACGAGATCCGCGAGCTGCTCGAGGAGCACCCGCATCACGTACGCGTGGAGTGCGATCGGCCACGGGAGCTGGCGGCGGCCCTGATGCAGGTCGCGGGCATCGTCGGCGTGCACTTCCCCGGCGACTCCGCGGCCGTCTTCCAGACCCGAGACCCGGACGCGACCTACGCGGCCGTGTGCCGCGTCGCCGTCGAGGGCGCCTTCGACGTCCACTCTCTGACCAGCCCGGACGCCTCCCTCGAGGCGCTCTTCCACTACCTGGTCGAGCGCAGCGCCCACATGGCGGGCACGGGCTCGGACGCAGCGGTCGGCAGCGCGCTGCCATCACCCTTCGCCGGCGCCGCGAAGACCAGCGCGGCGGCTGGAGAAAGCAGCGCCCCATGACCGCCCCCGACGTGCCCTCCTTCCCGACCTCCGTGTTGGCTGTCGCGCGGCTCTCCGGCCTGCGGCTGATGCGCGGCAAGAAGCTGCGCCTGGCCGTCGTGGCCACCCTCTTGGTGCTCTTCGCCGTGGTCGCCTCGCGCTATCTCGGCGACGGCGTGGATCCGGCCGTCGCCACCCGCGAAGGCACGGAGTGGGGCTTCTTTCGTCTGCTGCTCTTCCTCGTGCCCTTCCTGTTCAACTCCGGTGCCATCGCCGAGGAGGTGGAGGCGCGCACCTTCAGCTTGCTCGCTGCGCGCCCCGTGTCGCGCCCGGCCATCGTCTTCGGCAAGCTGATGGCAGGAGCCGCCTTCTCCCTGCTGGTGATCGTCCCTGGCCTGTTGCTGCTTCACGTGGCCTGCTTCGCCACGGAGCCCAGCGCCATGTTCGAGCAATTCCCCGGAACGCTCCGGGTGATCGGCGCCGCCACCCTGCTGACGCTCTTCTACTCCACCGTCTGCGCCTTCTGGGGCGCGCTGCTGCCGGAGGCCGCCGGGATCGTCTCCGCCCTCTATCTGTCCGTGGTGGAGTTCTGCTTCGCGTGGACGCCCGGCTTCTTCCGCTTCATCTCCATGAACTACCTGGCTCAACAGATCGCCGGCTTCCCCAAGCGAGGGTTCTTGCTCGACAGCATCCCCGACCTCTCCGCCCCGATCGCCATCGGGGTGCTCGTGAGCGCCACCGTGCTCTTCGCGGCCCTCGGCGCGCTGGTGGTCGGACTCAGCGAGTATCGTTTTGCCAGCGCCTGAACCCAGGCCGACGGGGGGCTGATGCGGGCCGTCGCCCACGTGAGCGTGGCCAGAGCCGAGGTGCGCGGCAGACGCCTCGGACGTCACGCGGCGCGCGTCCTGGCCGGCGGCAGCGCCTGCGCCGTGGCCAGCGCTCGAGGCTGGCCGCGCCTCTTCGCGCCATGCCTCGAGGTGAGCCTAGACGGATTCGCCGCCTGCATCGGCGAGCGCTGCGGATCGCCCGAAGAGCGCTTGGAAAAGGCGCTCGAAGCCGCTCGCGAGGCCCTGGCGGCCTACCTCGATCGCCTGGTCGAGCGCGTACTGCCCGACGTCGCGCTCACGGCCTTCGTGCTCGGCGACGGCGCCCTGCACGCCGCCCGCGTGGGCGGAGGTCGCGTGTACATGCACCGGCGAGGCAAGACCGCCCGGCTCACGCCCCGCGGCGAACCCGGAGGTGGACTCTTGACCGCTCCCATCGAGCGATCCGACACCAACCTGCGCAGCGGAGACCTGATCCTCGCGGGCTCGTCCTCGGCGTTCTCCGCCAACGCCGTGGAGGCCGCCGCCGAGGCTGTGGCACGCGACCCGAGTGTGCCGCCGAGCGTGCTGGCCAACATGCTCACCACGCCCGCCGCCGACGCCGCCATCGGCGCCGTGGCGCTGGTCGCGCGAGTGCGCTGACGCCTCGGCCCAGCCTCACTCGACCCAGCCTCAGGGCACAGGCGGCGGTACGGGACCGCCGACGGGAACACATTGACCACGCCGCCGCCCGCTGGTCACGCAGCGCAGACCGGGCTGCACCATGTCACAGAAGGACTGGCCGCCGAGGAAGTCGCAGCGCGGCGCGCACACGCGATAGGTCTGCGTCCAGCACACCTGCTCGAGACTCCCCACGCCAACGCAGTCGCTGTTGCGATCGCAGCGACAGGTGAAGATATCCGTCTGTCCGTCGCCGGTGTTGTCGATGCCGTCACAGCACTCGCCGGCGGCGCCGAAGGGTGAGCAGTCCGGATCCGCGCAGTCCAGCGGCCCGTCGCAGTCGTTGTCGAGGCCGTCGGTGCACATGGCGACGCCCTTCTCGCGCGCCGTGCACACCATCGCGTCGGGCAGCCCGGCATCGAACGGGCCCGCGTCGGGCGGCCCGGCGTCCACGAAGCAGGCGGGATCGCCCGCACACTGCGGGTCGGCGCAGTCCGTCAACCCATTGCAGTCGTCGTCCGCGCCGTTCACGCAGCTGGCCTCCGTCGGCAGGCACACGGGCGCGCAGGCGGGATCGCCCGCGCAGTCTGGATCCGCGCAGTCCACCAGCCCGTCGCAGTCCTCGTCGATGGGCACGTTGCAGATCTCCCTCGGCAAACACGCGCCGCAGACCGGATCCGACGCGCAGTCGGGATCCGCGCAGTCCGTCAGGCCGTCGCAGTCGTCGTCCGTGGCGTTCCTGCAGCGCAGCCCCCCGGCCTCGGGCACGCAGGCGCCCGTGCACGCGGGATCGAAGACGCAGGCGAAGTCGTCGCAGTCGGTCCGCCCGTTGCAGTCGTCGTCCACGCCGTTGCCGCAGAACACCTCGCGCGGCAGGCAGACCATGCAGATGGGGTTGCCCGTGCAGTCCGAGTCGGAGCAGTCGACGCGTCCGTCGCAGTCGTCGTCCACGCCGTTGCGGCATTGCTCGGCGGTGGGCACACAGCAGGCGGCCGAATCGACGCAGTCCGGATCGGCGCAGTCGGACAGTCCGTCGCAGTCGTCATCGCGGCCGTTTCCGCACACCTCGGGCGAGCAGACGATGCAGGCGGCGTCCATGGCGCAGTCGGGATCCGCGCAGTCCACGAGTCCGTCGCAGTCCTCGTCGTTGCCTCCGGTGCAGGCCTCGGGCACGGGCAGGCAGCAGGCGACGTCGGCCGTGCAGTCCGGATCCGCGCAGTCGGTGCGGCCATCGCAGTCGTCGTCGCGGCCGTCGGCGCAGCGCGTCTCGAAGGGATCGCAGACCGTGCAGGCCGGATCCCCAGCGCAGTCGGGATCGTCGCAATCGGTCAGTCCGTCGCAGTCCTCGTCGAACGGGATGTTGCACTGCTCCGGGAAACAGACGCTGCACAGAGGCTGGCCCGAGCAGTCTGGGTCCGCGCAGTCGACCAAGCCGTCGCAGTCGTCGTCGCGGCCGTTGCGGCAGGCCTCGGGCACGCAGCCGGGACCGCAGGTCGGCTCGCTCGCGCAGTCGGGATCCGCGCAATCGGCCAAGCCGTCGCAGTCGTCGTCGATGGCGTCTGTGCAGATCTCCACAGGTCCACAGAAGCTGCAGATGCGTGTGCCCGCGCAGTCCGGGTCGTCGCAGTCGAGCAGCCCGTCGCAGTCGTTGTCGATGCCGTCGCGACAGATCTCGGCGGCCACACAGGCGCAATTCGAGGAGCTGGCGCAGTCCGGATCCGCGCAGTCGACCAAGCCGTCGCAGTCCTCGTCGCGGCCGTTGTTGCAGAGCTCGGGCGTACAGGTGTCGCAGGCCGGATCCATGGCGCAGTCCGTGTCGGAGCAGTCGATGCGATCGTCGCAGTCGTTGTCGACTCCGTCGCCGCAGATCTCGGGCGTGCAGACGATGCACGCTGGATCCATGGCGCAGTCGGGATCGGAGCAGTCGACGCGGCCGTCGCAGTCCTCATCCTCTCCGCCCGTGCAGACCTCGGGTGTGCAGACGATGCACGCAGGCACGCTCGCGCAGTCCGGATCCGCGCAGTCCGTCAGTCCGTCGCAGTCCTCGTCGACCCCGCCGCTGCAGCGCTCCGGGGTCGGTACGCAGATTGGGCACAGAGGCCCGCCCATGCAGTCGGGATCGTTGCAATCGACCAGCCCATCGCAGTCCTCGTCCTCCCCGCCCGAGCAGAGCTCCGGGGTGCACACGCTGCAGAAGGGATCGCTGACGCAGTCGCTGTCGGAGCAATCGGTCAGCCCGTCGCAGTCGTCGTCCGCGCCGTTGCCGCAGACCTCTGGACGCGGCATGCAGCAGCGCGGCTCTGAGCGGCACTCCGAGTCGGCGCAATCGGTCAGCCCGTCGCAGTCCTCGTCGAGTCCGTCGAAGCAGTTGGTCTCGGCGGGCGCGCACACGCGGCAGGCGGGATCCGCGGCGCAGTCGCTGTCGGCGCAGTCGATGCGCCCGTCGCAGTCCTCGTCGACCAAGCCCGTACAAAGTTCGCGCGCACCGGGGTTCACCGCGCGGTTGTCGTCGTCGCAGTCGTTGCCGCCGCAGCCGTCGTCCGTGTAGCCGTCGCGGTCCCGGTCCGGCGCTCGGTGACCGCAAGCGCCCGTGGCCTCGTCACAGCTGTCGACCGTGCAGGACACGCCGTCGGAGCAGTTCGGGCTCATCCCGGGCAAGCAGCCGCGTCGCGGGTCACAGCTCTCCACACCGTCGCAGTAGAGCCCGTTGTCGCAGAGGGCGTCGCGGGGGGTGCTGATGCAGCCACCGGCGGCCTCGTTGCAGGCGTCCTCCGTGCAGCCGATGCCGTCATCGCAGCGCGGCAGGGCGCCCGACTGACACACGCTGTCCACGCAGAGTTCCACGCCGTCGCAAACGAAGCCGTCGTCGCAATCGGCGTCGCCCGTGCAACCGACCACCTCGCAGCCGCCGGGGATCACGCAGATGGTTCCGTCGGGACACAGCGCGGGATCGGGCGCGGACTCGCAGCCACGGCTCGACTCGACACAGCGATCCGCCGTGCAGGAGATGCCGTCGTCACAGTAGATCGGTTCACCGGCGGTGCAGGTCCCCGCGAGGCACTGCTCCGCGCCGTTGCAGAAGAAGCCGTCGTCACATTCGGAGTCCGCGCGGCAGCCCAAGGGCGCGTCGGGCATGGCCCGGTCGCGACCGGGGCCTCCGTCGTCGAAGGTGTTGAGGGTGCTGCGCCCGCACGCCAAGGCGAGGGGCAGGAGCAAGAGGGCGGGCCAGAGGCGCGCCGCGCGCAGAGGTCGAATCATGGAAGACATACCGTTCCCCCCTAGCTCGGGGCCGCACCAATGTAGACCAAAACGAGGCGCGGGGCGAAAACGCCACTAGAACACACTTCACTCGAGGTCCAGCGCCCACCCGAGGCAGACGCGCTGAAAGTCTACACGCCTTGGGAATAGACACCCAGCCCACGTGTTCAGGGGGCGCGACCAGACCCTGGCTGGCTTGACTGCGAGGTCCTCGCAGTTACCATCCGCCGCCCCGCTCCGGGGCCGTGGGAGAAGAGTTCAAATGACTGAAGTGATGATCGAAGCCCGACACCTCACGAAACGCTACGGCGACGTGAAGGCGCTCGATGACGTCAGCTTCGAGGTGAAGAAGGGTGAGGTGCTCGGTTTTCTCGGCCCGAACGGCGCTGGCAAGACCACGACCATGAAGATCCTGACCTGCTTCATCGCGCCCACGCAGGGCACGGCGAAGGTGAACGGGGTCGACATCTTCGAGGACTCCCTCGCGGTCCGAAGCGCCATCGGCTACCTGCCCGAGAGCACACCCCTCTACACCGAGATGATGGTCACCGAATACCTGGATTTCGTGGCGCGCATGCGCGGATTCCGTGGTGAAGATGCCCGCAAACGCATCGCCAAGGTGGTCGACCAGACCGCCCTCGGCGCGGTCTTCGGCAAGGAGATCCGCGCCCTCTCCAAGGGCTACCGGCAGCGCGTCGGCATCGCCCAGGCGCTGATCCACGAGCCTCCCCTGCTGATCCTCGACGAGCCACTCAGCGGCCTCGATCCCAACCAAGCGGCGGAGGTGCGCCAGCTCATCACCCATCTGGGCAAAGAGCGCACGGTCATCCTCTCGACGCACAACCTGGCCGAAGTGCAGACCACCTGCAGCCGCGTGCTGATCATCGCCAACGGCAAGCTGGTGGCGGACGACACGCCCGAGGAGCTGCGCGATCGCGCCGGCAAGCCGCGTGTGATCGCCACCTTCGTCGCCGAAGGTGCCGAGCTCGAGAAGGTGCGCAAGGTGCTCGCTGGGATTCCGGGCGTGGCCGAGGTGAAGCGCATCGACGGTGGCGGCACGGAGGCCGAGTACGCGCTCACCGCGCGAGGGTCGGACGATCTGCGGCCGATGGTCTTCCGGGCCGCAGCCAAGAACGAGCTCAACCTGGTCGGCCTCGAGCAGCGAGGCGAGAACCTCGAGGACGTGTTCCGTGACCTGACCATGGCGGACGCCCCCGAGACCGCGAAGAAGACGACGTCCGACGAGAAGAAGTCCAGCGAGCCCGAGAAGCAGAAGACGTCCGACGCCGCTCCGGCGAAGGACACCACGAGCGACACCGAAGATGAAAAACCCGCCGACGCCGACAAGAGCGACGACGAGAGCGCGGCCTAGGCAGAAAGCATCATGTCCAACACATCAACCATCGCGGGACGTCAGTTCCGCAGCTACTTCAACGGCGCCGCCGCCTACATCGTGATCTCGATCGTGATGCTGGCTCTGGGCATCCTCTTCTGGAAGACCTTCTTCCTCTACGGCAAGTCGACCACGCGCGAGATGTTCCGCTGGCTCTCGCTGATCCTCGTCTTCGCAGCGCCTGCCATCAGCATGGGCCTGCTCGCCGAGGAGAAGCGCACGGGCACCATCGAGCTGTTGATCACCATGCCCGTGAAGGACTCCGAGGTGATCCTCGGGAAATACATTGGCGTCATGGGCCTCTACGTCGTGTTGCTGCTCTTGACTCTTCCCTACCCCTTCAGCGTGAGCAGCCTGGGCCACCTCGATTGGGGCACCGTCATCTCCGGCTACGTCGGTCTCTTCCTCTGGGGTGGCGCGATGCTGGCCATCGGCCTGATGGCCTCGAGCTTCACGGACAACCAGCTAGTAGCCTTCTTCATCGGCCTCGCCATCAACTTCTCCCTCTGGTTGATCGGCCCGATGTTGCAGCTCTTGCCCGCGGAGTTCGCCTCGATCTTCCAGTGGCTCTCCTTCGACTTCCACTTCGAGCGCATGCAGCGCGGCGTGATCGCCGTGCGAGACGTGATCTACTTCCTCTCGATCGTCGCTATCGGCCTCTCCGTGGCCTTCCGTTCCCTCGAATCCCGACGCTGGAGCTGAACATGGCTGCCACAGAATCCAAGGCCACCACGGCCAAGAACCAACGCGGGCGCCTCGCAGGCGAGTCCTTGCTCTTCCTGAGCCTGCTGATCGCCATCGCCGTGGTGCTGAACGTGATCGGCTACCACTTCGACATGGGCAAGGTCGACCTCACGGAGGCGGGCCTGTGGTCCCTCTCCGATGGCTCCAAGCGCGTGGCCGCGAGCCTCGACGACCGCATGGAGATCACCGCCTACTACACCGACAACTTGCCCGCACCCTTCAACACGGTGGAGGAGTCCGTGCGCGATCTCCTGGCCGAGTACGCCGCGGCCTCGGGCGGCAAGATCCACGTGCGTATCGTGCATCCGAGCACGGACGAGGAGCGCCAAGCCGCGGAGGACGCAGGCGTCCCGGCCCAGCCCTACCAGGGCATCGTGGACGATGTGCCCACGGCCGTGCAGGGCTACTCGGGCATCGTCATGACCTACCTCGGCAAGAAGCAGACGCTGCCCAACGTGCGCAGCACGGCGGGGCTCGAGTACACGCTGACCCAGAAGATCCGTGAGCTGATCGGCGACAAGATCACGATCGGTGTGCTCACGGGCCACGACGGGCCGACGCTGACGGAAGGCCTGACAGGCCTGAAGTCGGCGCTGCCCACCTACAACATCCAAGAGGTCGACGCGCATCAGGAGATCAGCCACGATCTGAAGGCGCTCTTGATCATCGGACCGGAGACCGAGATCAGCGAGATCGAGCTGCGACACATCGATCAATACGTGATGGGCGGCGGCTCCCTCGGCGTCTTCGGCGGCGGCATCAAGCTCAGCCTGCAAGGGCAGCCCAGCGCGGAGGCCGTGCAGACGGGCCTGAACGCCCTGCTCACCCACTGGGGTGTGCGCATGCACGACGACCTGGTGGCCGACGCCCAATGCAGCCGCGCGCCCATGCGCGGACCCTTCGGCCTGCAGGTCGCCGTGCCCTACCCGCCGGTACCGGTGGTCAACTTCGACGAGGCCGCGCGCGCACACCCCGCCCTCTTCCGACTGAACACCGAGGCCTTCCCCTTCACCTCGAGCCTCGAGCTCACGACGGCTCCCCCCGAGGCCAGCGTGAGAGTGCTCGCGCGCAGCTCGGACAACTCCTGGCTGATGACGGGCGCACACATGGACATCCAGCCCAAGCGCCCCGAGGAGTGGCATTTCGAGGGCGCCAGCGGGCCCTTCCCGCTGATGGTGGCGATCCAGGGCACGCTGCCCTCCGCCTACGCGGCGGCCTCCGTGAGCACACCCGATGGGGGCGTCCCCAGCAACGGCGGCGTCGAGACGCCCGCCACGTCCACGGCGCCCGCGCGGGTGATGGTCGTAGGCACCAGCGCCATGTTGCGCGATGAGTTCCTGCCCCAGTCGGGCCCCAACGGTGAGCGCGACACCAGCCGCATGGCCATGGCTCTGAACATCGTCGACTGGCTGGCCCAGGACGACGCGCTGATCGCCATCCGCGCCAAGAACGTCGAAGACCCCGGTCTCGATGTGCCCTCGGCGGTCAAGAACGCCTTCGCCCAGGCCCAGCAGGCGGCCCAGGCGGGAGATCGGGAGGGCGTCCAGGCAGCGCTCGGTCAGCGAAGCGCCGAGCTCGACAAGTGGCGTCACAAGAAGGCTATGTACCGCTGGTTCAACACCCTCGGCATCCCCTTCGCCTTCGGCATCTTCGGATTCATCCGCTGGCGCATGCGCCAAGCCCGCAAGCAGAGCGCACAGGCCTAGCCCAGAGGTACATCATGGAATTCATTCACAACAATCGTCTCGGTATCGGCGTGGCCGTATTGGTCGTCCTGGGTGCGGCGCTCTACTGGGGGCTGGACAAGCGCGAAGAGGCCAACGCGGCGTCCGACGACATCGCCGCGCCGAGCTTGCCCGAGCTCGACAAGGACGCCATCACCAGCCTCGAGATCACGCGGCCCGATCACGAGACCATCCGGCTCGAGAAGTCGGGCGACAGCTGGCGCATGACGGCGCCCGTGGAGGCCGACGCGGACCAGAGCGCCGTGAGCACGGCCCTCGACAAGCTCGCGGGGCTCGAGGTGAAGGGCGTCGCGGCCAGCAACCCGACGAACCACGAGCGCCTCGAGGTGGACGCCGCCCACGGCATCCACGTGGTGGCACGGGCCGGCGAGGGCGACCCTCTCGACATCGTGATCGGCGCCTTCCGCGGCGGCAACTCCATGGTCCTGCCCAGCGGTCAGGACGTGGTGCTCAGCGTCGAGGGATCGATCAAGTACGCCTTCGACAAGGACGCCAAGGACTTCCGCGATCGGCGCATCGTGGACGTGGCCCCCACGGACGTGGTGGACGTTCAATTCCAGAGCCCCGAAGGCAGCTTCCACTTCCTGAAGACCGGCAGCGATTGGACGCCGGCTGAGGGCCAGGAGGAGATCGAGCGCTTCGGCTCCTCCAAGGTGCAGTCCGCCGTCGGCACCTTCGCGCGCATGCGCGGCGTGGACTTCGCCGCGGCAGACGTCGACGCCGCCGCCGCGGGCATCAGCGAGACCAGCCCCACGGTGACCTTCACCGTCCGCCACACGGCGGAAACGCCAGACGGAGGCACGGCGCCAGCCCCGACGGAGGAGACCATCAGCCTGCGCCTCGGCAACGCCACGCCGGGCAACGACCAGCAATTCTACGTGCAACGCTTGGGCAACCCGCTGATCTTCGTGGTCTCCCGCTTCCTCGCGGATCGCATGCACCCCGACGCGAGCAAATTCCAGAACCCGGAGCCGGGTTCGGAGCCCGCGAGCGCCATGACCCAGGCGCCAGCCGGAATGCCCGGAATGCCCGGAATGCCCGGAATGCCAGGGATGCCCGGGATGCCAGGAGCAATGCCCGGGATGCCCGGCGGCGGTATGGGCGGAGGTCAGATCCCGCCCGAGCTGATGCAGCAGATCCAGCGGCAGCTGCAGCAGCAGGCCGCGCAGCGAGGAGGCATGCACTGAGCGCGGGACGCTCTGCGCGAGTGACGACATGACCCAGCGCGTCCCCCGCCTCGCGACCCTCTGCTGCCTGCTGCTCGCCGCCGGCTGCGGCCGCACTCCGAGGGTCCATGACACCACGGCTGTCGATGACTCTCCAGAGGCGCGCATGCACGAGCTGAACGCGCGCGCACGTCGCGGCGCCGTCACGGAGACGCTGCACGGCCAGCGTGTGGAGGATCCCTACCGCTCCCTCGAAGAGGACAGCCCGGCGACGGCGGCGTGGGTCGAGGCCCAGACCCTGCGCACCGAGCAGGCGCTCGCGGCCTACGACGATCCCGCGCGAGACGCACGCATCGACGCGCTGCTCTCCATCGGCAGCATCGACGGCGCGCAGGTCGGCGGCGCGCGCGTCTTCTACCGCAAGCGCGAGGGCGACGCGGAGCAGCCCATGCTCTTCGTCCGCGAGGGAGACGCCTCGCGCATGCTCCTCGACCCGAGTCAGCTCGGGGAACACGCGGCCATGGATTGGTACTTCGCGTCACCCGGCGGGCGCTACGTCGCCTATGGCGTCAGCGAGGCCGGGAGCGAGCGCAGCGTGCTGCATCTGCTCGACGTCGACTCGGGCGAGACCCTCGGGGACAGCATCGAGCGCACGAAGTGGAGTCAGATCTCCTGGCTGCACGACGAGGCGGGCTTCTACTACACGCGCTATCCCGCGCCCGGCGAAGCAGGCTACGACGCGGAGCATCCGGACGCCTACTTCCCGCGCGTGTACTTCCACCTCATCGGGCGCCCGAGCGCGGACGATCCCATGGTCTTCGAGGCCGAGGAGGGCGCGCATTTCCCCGGCGCCAGCGTGGGCGAGGACGATCGCTACGTCGTGCTCACCACCTTTCGCGGCTGGTCCGCGAGCGACGTGCGCGTGTTCGACCGCGGGGAAGACCCGAGCACGCGGGTCGCTGCGCCGGATGACGACCACCCGCTGCGCGACGTGATCGTGGGCGAGGAGCACGTCACGGTCGGCCGCGTCGCCGACGGGGAACTCTTGCTCTACACGAACAAGGACGCGCCCCGCTATCGCATCGCCAAGGTCGGGCTCGGCGGCGCGCTCGGCCCCGACGCCTGGACCGAGGTCGTGCCGCAGAGCGAGGGCAAGATCGACGGCTGGGAGCTGAGCCATGGCGAGCTTCTGCTGACGCTGATCGACGACGTCCACTCGCGCATCGTGCGCTACGACCTTCTGGGACACGCCCTCGGAGAGATCATTTTGCCCGCGCTCGGATCCGTCAGCAGCGCCTCGGGTACGGCAGACAGCGACATCTTCGCCTTCAGCTTCTCGAGCCCGCTGACACCCCCGAGCCTCTACCTGGTCGACCTGACGACGCCGGCGCCCGGAGCTTCGAACGACAGCCAGGGCGCCACCACTCCACCCACAAACGCCGCAGCCGTGCTCGTGGACCAAGTGGAGAGCGACGTCGACACCTCCGCCTTCGTCGTCGAGACGGTGCACGTGACATCGGAGGACGGTACCGAGATCCCCCTGCGCCTGATCCACCGCCGCGACCTGCAGCGCGACGGCGACAACCCGGCCCTGCTCTATGGCTACGGCGGCTTCGACGTCTCGCTCTTGCCCGAGTTCACGCGCTCGGCTCTCTACTGGGTAGAGCGAGGCGGCGTCTACGCCGTGGGCAATCTGCGTGGCGGAGGCGAGTTCGGCGAGGACTGGCATCGCGCCGGCGACCTCGAGAACAAGCACCACGTCTTCGAGGACTTCGAGGCGGCCATCCGCTTTCTGAGCACGAGCGGCATCAGCCGCCCCGAGCGCATCGCCATCACCGGCGGCAGCAACGGCGGGCTGTTGATGGGCGCCATGATCACGCGCGTGCCCGAGAGCTTCCGCGCGGCTGCGAGCTACGTCGGCCTCTACGACATGCTGCGCTACGACCGCTTCCCCCCGGCGCAGCTCTGGATCCCCGAGTACGGCACGGCCGCGGACGCGGCGCAGTTCCTCTACCTCTACGCCTACTCGCCCTACCACCACATCGTCCAAGGCGTCGCCTACCCCGCGGTGCTGATCGAGACGGCGGAGAACGACAGCCGCGTCTTCTGGGGCCACTCCACCAAGTTCGCCGCGCGCCTCGAGGAGGCGACCTCCTCCACGCGGCCCATCTACTTCTACATGGAGCGCGCCCAAGGCCACGGCGCCGGCACCCGCCGCAGCGACCTCGTCCGCCGCTACGCCCGCATGTACGGCTTCCTGGAGCACGAGCTCGGCATGACGTCACCCTGAGGCGGCGAGCGTGAGGCCTGTCCTTTTCTCTTTCGCCCGATGGCGCTAGGACGTCTCCATGGTCACCCCCTTCAATCAGCCGCCGCCCGAGCTGGGCAACACCTACCACCACGATCCCGTGCTGCGTCCGTGGCTCGAGCGGGTCTTCGCGAGGGAGCTGCTCGAGAGCGTCGAGCCCTCCCTCGCCCGCATGGGCGAGCTGGCCGGCGAGGAGCTCTATCCCCTCTCGCTCGAGGATCTCCCGAACGAGCCCGTGCTCACGCGTTGGGACGCCTGGGGCGAGCGCATCGACCACATCGAGCTGACTCGCCTGTGGCAGCGCGCCGAGCAGATTGCCGCCGAAGAGGGCGTGGTGGCCACGGCCTACGAGGCCAAGCATGGGGCGCTCTCGCGGGTGCATCAGTTCGCGCTGGTCTACCTCTTCGGACCCTCGAGCGACGTGTATGCGTGTCCGCTGGCCATGACCGACGGCTGCGCGCGCAGCCTGCTCGACGCCAAGAACGACGCCCTCGCCGACCAGATCTTGCCCCATCTGCTCAGCCGCGATCCGGGGGAGTTTTGGACCAGCGGCCAGTGGATGACGGAGTCGCCTGGGGGCTCCGATGTCGGCCTCAGCGAGACCGTGGCGCGCCAGGACGAGAACGGACAGTGGCGGCTCACGGGCCGCAAATGGTTCACCTCGGCGGCCACGAGCCAAGTGGCGCTGACCCTCGCGCGGCCCGAAGGCAACCCCGAGGGAGGACGCGGCCTGGCGCTCTTCTTGGTCAAGGCGCGCGACGAGCAGGGGCGGCTGATCAACATCCGCCTCGAGCGCCTCAAGGACAAGCTCGGTACGCGCAAGCTGCCCACGGCGGAGCTGTGGCTCGACGACACGCCGGCGGAGCTGGTGCTCGGCACCACGGACGGCGTGAAGAACATCACGCCCATGCTGAACATCACCCGCACCTGGAACACGGTGATCGCCGCCGGGGGCATGCGCCGCGCCGTGACGCTGGCGCGCGACTACGCCAAGAAGCGCTTCGCCTTCGGTCAGAACCTCGAGGACAAGCCGCTCCACATCGAGACCTTGGCCAACATGGAGGCGGAGACCGCCGCCGCCTTCCATCTCTCCTTCGAGGTAGTTCAGCTCCTGGGCAAGAAGGAGGCAGGCGAGATCAGTCCCGAAGAGATGAAGGTCTGGCGCCTGCTCACGCCCATCGCGAAGCTCACCACGGGCAAGCAGGCCGTGGCCGTGGCGAGCGAGGCCCTCGAGGCCATCGGCGGCGCGGGCTACGTCGAGGACACGGGCCTGCCCATGCTGCTGCGAGACGCCCAGACGCTGCCCATCTGGGAGGGCACGACGAACGTGCTCTCCTTGGATTCGCTGCGCGCCATCGGCCACACGGGCGGAGCGCGCGAGCTGCTGACCCGCATCGAGGCCTGCGTAGGAGGCGCCAGCGGAGACGACGCCCTCGAGGACGCCGGACGCGCCGCCGTCGACGCCATGATGCGCGCTCTGACCTGGCTCGCCGAAGCGCAGGCGGCGGGTCAAGACACGCTCGAGGCCGGCGCGCGCGGCTTCGCCCTCACCCTGGGGCGCTCCACCGCCCTCGCCTGCATGGTGCGCCAGGCCGTCTACTCCAGCGCACACGACGACGCGCGTCCACGGGCCGCGGCGATTCGCTTCGCACGCATTGGCGTCAACTGCCTGAAGCCCACGGATCTCGAAGAGGCGCGCCTGCTGATCGGCTGAACCCGGCTCTCGCCCAGAGGGATCGCCCAGACCTGATTGGGTCGCGGGAACGTGCTATGCCCTCGCCGTGATCTGTCCCGACGCCATGCTCGATGGCTTGCTGCTCGCCGCGGCCGCGCGACCTGCGTCGAGTTCGGGAGCCAACCCGCGCGCGGAGACCGGACTGGCCCCGGGGCTCGCTCGGGTGGTGCGAGATCGGGTGCAGGAGTTCGAGGCGCTGCCCACGGCCGAGCGGCACCTCGCGCTGGGACAGGCGGCGCGGCAGCTGATGCCCGCGATCTCGGGCGAGGCGCTGCCTGCGCGCGCCCGCGCCCTCTTGGCCACCGAGGTGGAGCGTGAGCTCGGCGGG
>JAADHO010000236.1 GCA_013151775.1 Deltaproteobacteria bacterium
TCATGATCGCGATCCGCTGTCGATCCTGAAATTATAACGCTGCGAAATGATCCGGCTTTCGCGGCCTCCGTGCCCCCCGTGAACGGTTACGTGCAGCACACCGCCGGTCGCAGCGTCGGTGCTTCGAACCAATTCGCTCTGGAGGAAGGCTGCGCCCGCTGGGGCATCGACGAGTTCGTACCGGAAAGGCCACTCGCCACCTTGGACACCGATGACCACGCGGTACCGAATCTGAGTGTGAGCGCGCCGGTGATAAGCGTCCGGTGAGGTCTCCGCGTCGGGACGCGGGTAGAGGGGGTAGAGGGCGAGCTTCTGGCCTACTCGTTGGCCCATCGGGATCGTCCACTCCCCAACGGGCGGACCCGCGTCAGGCATCGACGCGTCCCGGGCCCCGTCGAGGTCCCCCGCATCGAGCGGCGACGCGTCCCGGCCTGCATCGAGGCCACTCGCGTCAGCCGTGCAGGCGCTGCAAGCGTCCACCATCGCGTCCGTCACGGACGCCGGATCGGAGCAGCCCTGGAGCAACAGGGCCAAGGAGATCACCGAGAAAAGAGCAATTCGTAGCATTCCAAGACTCCAGATTCGGACGCAGCTCGCCTGAGACCCAGGGCGGGATAGCAAGGAGGCGGTGAAAACGCGGGGAAGTCTGGCGTTGTAAGACCACCAAGAGACAGATCCCCCACGATGTCTAGAATAATCGCGCTGAGCCCCACGCGATAGTCCCCTGTATCGATGCGGGCGCCGGGGCGATCTTGACGTGTGTGACCAGAATCGCTAGCCATGCGCAATGAAGCAGCAAACAATTAGCATCGAACCCCTCGACTCTGATGCCGTGCACGCCATCAAGTTTTCGCGCAGCAGTCGCTACCTCGCGCTGGTCCAGCGGGGGTATGCCGCCGTCATCGACCTGGCCACGGGAGAAATGAGGGGCTCTTGCAAGGTCCCTGGAGACACCTCCCATGCCGTGAGCATCCTCGACTCGGGAGAGGGCCTGATCACCGGTGAGCGCGCCTTGGCTGTGTATCCCCTTCCCAAGGGGAAGCGCCTACCCTTGGACAAGAAGTTCAAGAGGCCGGTCGTGGCTCAGGCATTGGACGCCTCGGAAGAGCGCCTGGCCTCGATCTCCTCCATGAACAGCGGCGACCGTGCACGGGTTCACCACCTCGGTACGAAAGAGGTGGTCGCTGACTTCCGCGACAAGAATTGGGGAAAGCTCGACGCCGTGGCCTTCGTATCCGACGACGAGATTGGCATTCTCGAGGCGGACTACGTCTACGAAGTCTGGAGCATCTCCAAGAAGGCCCTCGTGCGGTCACAGGCGCTCTCGATCGAAACGGCCGAGACCTCCCGTGAGAGCGTCTTATCACCTGATGGGAGCCTGGCCCTGAGTCAGATGAACGGAGAGGCCATCCTCTGGAGTACGGCAACGGGAGAGGTGCTCTGGCGCAAGCCTAGCCGGGGCGTCGGGCACATGGACGCCGCGGGCAATCGTATCATCACGTACGAGGACGGGCTCATGCTCCACGAGCGCTCGACCGATCGCATCGTGTGTCTCGAGCTATCGGGGACCACCAGGGCGATTTCGCCGTGTGGGCGCTTTCTTGCCGCAACACCCCAAGGGGACCAGCGCGAGGTCGTCCTGATCGATTTCGACGATCACCTCCCTCTCCCCGCGGACTGGCTCGAGAATGCTGTGGAAGCCACGCCGGCCAGCGCCGTCGAGAAGAAGACTACGAAGAGCGCGGCGAAGAAGAGCGCCACGGGCGCGGCGAAGAAGCAAAAGACTCCGTGGTTGAAAGCACACCGCACGAAGTTGACGGCCATCGTTCACTCCCAACCGTGCGACCCCGATGGGTTTTATCTGTCGGCGGAGAGCGCCTGGGAACGTCTCGCCCCTGGTAAGCCGCTTCCCGATAGCCTGGACCGCGCCGAAGAGCGTGAGCGGCAGGAGTACCTCGGGCTCCGCGCGCCCAAGGATCTCCGTAAGGTCAATCTGGCGACCGACTTCTGGAATGCCTTGGTCGCGCTCTGGAGCCAGGTCGAGGGGGTCGGTTTCATCCTCGACCTCGCGCTCGAACATCTGAAGCCTGAGGCGCCGGAGATCTCGTTCAAGTACCTCTCCTTCGAGGGGCAACCTTTTTACTGGGCGCTTCGCCGCTACCTTCACATCGCCACGCCGGAGCAATTCGCCGAGGCTGCAGACCGCATCCGCGCCATCGTCGAAAGCACTGACGCCGTCGCGCGCGTCCACGAGGGTCCGCGCAGGGAACTTCGTGACGGGCTCGCCTTCGCTTTCTCCCGAGACACGGACTGGCCGTCTCGGGTCCTGCAGCGGAATGCGGACGAGGGTGGCTACAGCTCTCTCGCGGGCTTGTTCGCGCTGGTCTCGGTCAGCCCCGACTTCGACCTGGCCATGGCCGCCTTGCAGAACGCGTATCCTGGCGGGACCATCTACACGGGCGCCTTCGATGTCATCGAGAATTTCGGCGCGCAGGCGTTCGAGATACTGGACACCCCGCAGGTGCGAAACAGCTACGTCAACAAGAGTGAGCTGGAGTCCGCCACGAAGCTGGCGAAGAAACTCATCGGATCGTAGCGCACGCGTTCTCCTTACTTGCCGAGCAGCTCTTTGACCTGGGCGATCACCTGAGGTGCCTGGATGGGCTTGGTGATGTAGGCGTTGGCTCCGAGGGCCATGGCGCGTTGGCGGTCCTCGGCGGAGCCCTCGGTGGTGATGATGATGATCGGCACGTCCTTGTGCGTCTCGTCCGAGCGGATGCGGCTCACGAGCTTCAAGCCGTCCATGATCGGCATGTTGATGTCGGTGATGATCAGATCGAAGCGCTGTTCGGCGAGCTTGCGCAGGCCGTCGACGCCATCTTCCGCCTCGGTCACGCTCAGCTGCTTGATGCGCGCGAGGGCGAACACCAAGAGCTGACGCATCATGGGCGAGTCTTCGACTACCAGGCAGGAATGCTCGGCCACTATCCGTTCTCGGTCGACCCGAGTTGCGCTTCGACGGCGCTGGGAATTCCGCGCAAGGCCTCCGTGGGAGACGCGACACGTTGATACAGGTTTGCGGCGATCAGCGCCGCGCCGGCCTGCGCTCCGAGGAGCTTGAAGAGCTCGAGGTCCACGTCCGCCCAGGCGCTCTTCTGCGGCAAGAGCCGGAACACACTCGCGACTCCGACCGCGCGTCCGTCCGCCAAGAAGGGGATGATCGCGATGGGATCGTCCAGTGAGCCGGGACGCTCGCCCGCCGGCTCACGTACCTTGGGCAGACCCGTCAGGCAGGCGTCTCCCATGCGGTGCCCGTCGAGCAGCACCTCGCAGTGGTAGTCCGCCGGGACGGCCTCCGAGGCCACGGGAACGGCGTGCAGACGCTGCTCATCGAGCACGTAGATCATGAACGACTCGGCGCCTACCAGTTGGCCCAGCATGTCGTGGAGGTGCTGCACCACCTTCGGCACCGACAGGCTCGTGTGCAGCTGATGGCTCGCCACGTAGAGGTTCGCGAGATCCGAGACCTCTCGCTCGATCTCCTGGTGTCGCCCCTCCTCTTCCCGATGGCTCGCCTCGAGGTTCCGTGAGCGCTCGAGCAGCTCCCGGCGTTCCGTCTCGAGCCGCTCCACGGTCCTCAGAAGATCGCGTATGGCGTCGTCGCTCGCCACCTGTGAGCGCAGCTGCCCGACCTCTTCTCGCAGCTCGCGGATCTCGCTTCGCAGGTCGTCGTTCTCGCGCAGCAGCTCTTCGGTGTACTGCATGCCCTTGCGCACGAAGGTCCGGACGAAGCTCTCACGCTCCCGCAGGGTGTCGGGCGGCACATCGCTCGCGCGGCGCTCCCGACCCCTCGAGGGCGGGCTGCCGTGTTGCTCATCGCTGTGCTCGTGCTCGCTCATGTGCCGCGTCTAGGCCTGAAAGGTAGCAGCGCAGGCCGCCGCTTTGAAGCAAGAGTTGTCGCCGGCCGCTCGAGACTCACTTTGTCGATCCAGGAGAGGCCCACTCGGCGGCGAACTCGCATAGGGCGGGCAGGGCGAGGCTGCGCTCCACGGCGCCCGCGCGCACGGCCGCGGCGGGCATTCCGTAGATCACGGCGGTCTCCGGGCTCTCGGCCACGACTCGGCC
The DNA here is from genome assembly GCA_013151775.1 of Deltaproteobacteria bacterium. Taxonomy (GTDB): domain Bacteria; phylum Myxococcota_A; class Polyangia; order Polyangiales; family Houyiibacteriaceae; genus JAADHO01. Next base: position 4,126 of record JAADHO010000236.1, read on the forward strand.
TCCCGCCTCCGCGATCGCCTTCGCACCCTCGGCTCCGTCGTCGCCCATGCCCGTGAGGACGAGCCCGAGGACGCGGTTGCCCATGGCCTTGGCTGCGCTGCGGAAGAGCCGGTCTGCGCTCGGGAGGTAGCGGTCCTCGGCGGGCTCGGGCAAGAGCGCGAGCATGAGCTTCGAGCCGCGCCGCACGACCTCGATGGAGTGACCGCCGGGACACACGAAGGCCTGCCCGCTTGCGAGCACCTCGTCTCCTTCCGCTTCCCGGGTCTCCAGAGCCGTGAGCCGGTCGAGTCGCTGAGCGAAGGTCCGGGTGAAGCGCGCGGGCATGTGCTGCGCGACCACGATGCACACGTCGCCGATGGAGTCGAAGCGCCGGAAGAGCTCCACTAGTGCGGTGGGGCCACCCGTCGAGGAGGCGACCACGAGCAAGCGTCCGGGCGATCGGCGCGTGGTCAGGCTGCGGGGATCGGGTGTCCGGAACGAGCCCGAGGCGCTGCGCCAATCTCGGCGCGCGGGTGTGAGCCCGGCGGGCGCGAGCTGCCGCACCATGGCGACCTTCTCGGCGAGCTCACTCGCGATGCTGTTCAGATCCGTGGTGATCGTGCGCGTGGGCTTGGACACGAAGTCGATGGCGCCGAGCTCGAGGGCGCGGAAGACGTTCTCTTTGGTCGAATAGCCAGAGACCACGATCACGGGCGTCGGTCGCCGCGCCATCAGCAGGCGCAGGAAGGTGAAGCCGTCCATGCGCGGCATCTCCAGATCGAGGGTCACGAGGTCGGGCGAGAGTTCATGCACCAAACGCAGCGCTTCGTCTCCATCCGTCGCTCTTCCCACCACCTCGACGTCGGGGATCCGCTCGAGTAATTCAGCCAGCGTTCGACGGTTGAAGGCGGAGTCGTCAACCACGAGTATGCGCATTGTCTTCATTGACTAGTTTTCCGCTGAAGTGACGCAGTCACACTCGGTCTCCGGTACACCATGTCCGTGCTAAGATGTAAAAGTTCGAAACGTGTGGATAGATTCAACAAGGATTCGCTGTGTCCGAGGAGCAGCGTGCCGCCTGGAAGTAGGCGCTCGTAGAAGCCTTCGATCACCCGGCGCCTCGACTCCTCATCGAAGTAGATCAACACGTTTCGGCAGAACACGGCGTGGACACGGCCTACCACAGCGGCCCGCTCGGAATCGAGCAGGTTGAGATGCCCAAAATGACACATGGCGCGGATCCGCGCTGACACCCGGCGTCCTGTGGAGACCTCGTCGAAGTAGTGAAGATATTGGGGCGGCATCGCGCGGAAGCTGCTCGCTCCGTAGACGCCTTCGCGTGCGCGTTCGATCACTCGGCGCGAAATATCGCTGCCGATGATGCGGATGTCCCAATCGGGGAAGAGTCCAGAGTCGTCGATCAGCATCGCTAGGCTGTACGCCTCTTCACCAGTAGAGCAGCCGGCAGACCATACCACGAGCCGATGCTGTTCTCTGAGCGCTGGATCTTCTGCAATGCCGGGGAGAACTTCATTTACAAAGGCGCGGAGTTGGTAGTCTTCTCGGAAGAAGTAGGTCTCGTTGGTTGTCAGAATCTCCACCGCCCGCTCCATCTCCGCGGCGCCGTTGCGATCGTAGCGTAAGTAGCGATAGTAGGCAGCGAAGTCGGGCAAGGACAAGGACTCGAGGCGTTCTCTGAGCCTCCGCTGCATCAGAAAACGCGTCGCTCGTCCGAGGTGCAGGCCACAGAAGGCGTTGACCGCCTCCGCGATCAAGCGGTGCTCGGCAGCACCGAGATCCGGCCCGCCGTCGAGCAGTCGCCTCATCTGTCGGGGCTCCCACCCTCTCGGCCGGCGAGCAAGAGGCCCTCTAGATTTGTCCTCACGGTCTCGTCGGACTCCTCCTCGAGGCGACTCGATAGAGCCTCGTACGCACTGGATCCTCCGATGCCGGCGAGCACCTGAGCGGCGGCCAAGCGGACGTCCCAAGCCGGGTCTCCCAGAGCTCTCCTGGCCAACCCGGAGAGGTCGCTCGTGCCGGTCATGGCCAGGGAACGCAGGGCCGCCTTGCGCCGTTCGGGCTCGGCGTGGCTGAGACAGGCGCGCGCGCAACGCTCGAGCTGTGGGGAGTCGAGGCGACCTAGGGCCAGCAGCGCCTCGACCGCGACAGCCGCGTTCGGATCAGCTGTGAGCGCCTCGAGCAGCGCCACGATAGCGTCGTCGGCGTGCTCACGGATGCCCGCCGCCACCGCGGCCCGCACCCCTGCGTCTGGGGACGCGAGCGCTGCGGAGAGCTCCGCCGTCTCGTCCTCCGAGCCCCTCGTGGTTCGGGCTCCCATGGAGCGAGCGGCGGCGGTCTGGACGCCCCGATCCTCGTCCATCAAGGCGAAGCTGACCTCCGAGCTGCGCGTGCCATCGTCGATCGTGCCCAACGCTTCCACAGCCGCCCGTCGGGTCCGTGGGTCCGTGGCGTTGACCCCCGTAGCGAGCAGCGCGCGAGCGTACGCAGAAGGCAGGGTGGCCGCGACCCGGGCCATGGCCGCCCCGAAGCTGCCTTCGAGGGTGGCCCCGTGGAGCGCGCGTATCACCGCCTCTGGGGATCGTTCGGCGAGGTGGGCGAGGCTGACGGCGCAGGCGCGGGCCAGCCCTTCGTCGCCTCGGCGCGCGGCCGCTACCAGGTTCGTGGCGTCGCGCTCCTCGGCCCAGACGTCTAGGCCGCGGGCTGCGGCCTCCGAGCGGGGCAGGTCCTGTGAGCTCAGCGCGCGTCGCAGGGTGGCGCGGAGCTGTGGCAGCATCGACTCGTCCGCGAGCTCCGCCGCGAGCTCCAGCGCGATGCCCGCGGCGCGCCCCAATTCCTGCTCGCTCGAGCGCAGCAGGCGGCGCACGCAGGGGCTCCCCCAATCCCTCAGGGGAGCCAGCGCCTCTGCGTCCAGCAAGCCGTCGGCGGCCATGCGACTGACGGGGCCTAGCGCATCGCCTTCGCGAGCCAGGATCGCCAAGCGCGCGGCGGCCACGGCCACGGGTTGTTCTTGGCTGTCGAGCAGGCGGAGGAGACCTTCGCGTTCTGCCGGACCGAGCTCGCGCGCCACCTCGCAGACGGCCTGCTCCGCGTCGGCGCCCGCACCCATCAGCTCCAAGAGGGCGCAGGCGGTGGCTCCTGCCAGGTGGCTGGATGTCGCTCCCAGGGCGCCGCCCAGCAGCTCCGCCGCGCGCGGATCACCGCAGCGTCCCAGCAAGGGCAGGGCGCCCCGCCGCAGCAAGCGATCGCCTAGCAGTGGCGTCAGCGTGTCATAGGGTAGACGGGCGTGAAGTCGTTCGAGCCCATCGAGGGCGGCCATGGCCTCGAAGGGGTCGGACCCCGCGAGTCGGTCGGCCAGGGCGCGCTCCGCCTCGTCGCCTCCGATGCGCGAGAGCGCCTCGATGCTGGCCGCGCGCGTGTTCGGGTCTTCGCTCTCGAGGGCGCTGAGCAGAGTCGGCAGCGC
>JAADHO010000233.1 GCA_013151775.1 Deltaproteobacteria bacterium
GCGACTCCGCTTGCGTCGACACCTCCAGCGACGTGGCCGCCTGCGGCGCTTGCGGCGTCGTCTGCGCCGCCTCCGAGACATGCTGCGACTCCGCTTGCGTCGACACCTCCAGCGACGAGGCGAACTGCGGCAGCTGTGGCCGGAGCTGCGGCGCGTCCCGGACCTGCTGCAGCGGAGGCTGCAGCGATCTGAGCAGCGACGCGAGCCACTGCGGCAGCTGCGGCACGAGCTGCGGCGGCTCCGAGATCTGCTCGTCGACGGACCCACGCGGGACCGGGCCCGTGTGCGAGTGCAACGTCGGTACGAGCTGCACCACCAGCGCCGACTGCGCCTCCGGCCTCGACTGCGTCACGCCCGTCGACACCAGCGTCCAGCCCATGCCGCTCGCGGGAGGCGGCTACGCGAACGTGGTCTTCCCTGGCGGCTACTGCATGACCGGCCTCTTCACCTCGGGCAGCACCTGCGATCCAACCGACCCGAGCGCCTGCGGGGCGTGCGCGAGCTGCCAGCTCATGAAGGACAGCCCGCCGATCTACGTCTGCCTCGAGGACTGCCGCGTCAGCCCCTTCGACAACGGCGGCTGCCGGCCCGGCTATCAATGCGACCCCGTCAGCGGCAGCTGCCGCACGGGCTGCAGCAGCAACGTCGACTGCAACCGCGTGCGCCTCGCCGACGGCCGCGTGACCATCATCTCGGGCGGCACCGGGGTGTGCAATCCGGCCACCGCGCGCTGCGCCCATCCCGCCGGGCCGAGCTCCAGCACGGGCGACGCCTGCAGCAACGACTTCGAGTGCCCGTCCAACGAGCAGTGCCTCTTCAGCAACAGCGCCGTCTCCTTCCCCGGAGGCTACTGCACACGCGCAGAGTGCGAGGTGCCCGGCTTCGCCTGCCCCGGGGGCGACATCTGCACCTCTCGCAACGCGGCCGGAGATCTCGACGGAGCGCGCTGTCTCCGGGCCTGCACCTTCCTCGGCGAGATCGCCGACGCCAGCCTGCGCCTCGGCGTGAACGGTCACGGCGTCGGCTGTCGCGCCGGCTACGCCTGCATGTGGGACGGAGCCGGCGTCGTGGGCGCGCCCGGCAGTGGCAGCTGCATGCCCGGAAACTACAACGCGCGCGCCAGCAACAACGTCGGCGCCGCCTGCAGCTCGGACGGCGAGTGCTACTCACCCTTCGGTCACGGCCGCTGCTTCGGGCAGCCGGGCCGCCCGCACTTCTGCACCGTGGTGGACTGCAGCGTGCTCGAGGCCTCCACCAGCGTGTGCGGCGCGGGCGCCTGCGCGCCGCTCAGCGCCGACGTCGACGGCTGCGCCAAGACCTGCACCACGGCGAACAATTGCCTGCCGGGCCAGGGCTGCGTCGTGGGCGGCGGCGGGCGCGTCTGCGTCAACTTCTGCCGCGGCTCGCTGGACTGCCGCAGCGGCCAGACCTGCTCCATCCCGACCGGGGAGACGACCGGAACATGCATCTGAAGCACACGATCATCCCAGCGCTGCTGAGCGCGATCCTGGTCGCGACCAGCGCACGTGCGCAGGACACGGAACCAACGCCCGCGACCTCGGACAGCGCCACTGCCGGCGCCACTGCCGACGCCAGCGACCGTGGGCCCGCGTCGATCTGGATGCTGCTGCCCGCCAGCGCCGGCGAGCTGCCCGATTGGGTGGAGCCCAGCGCCGCCGCTCTGAACCACGAGCTCGCCCAGCACGCGCCCTTTCTGGACCCGGGTGGGCTACGCGCGCGGCTCGAGCGGCGCGTGTCGGCGCAGCCAGCCCGGCTGAGCAACCTTCAGATCGACGCCTGGATGAGCCACTCGCGCAGCGCCATCATCCACCTCTCGAGCATGGAATACGCCCAGGCGCGCCAGGACCTGCTCCAGACGGAAGCCATCAGCGCCCGCGCGGCCGAGGAGCTGAACCGCGAAGACCACCGCGCCCACGCCGTGCTCGAGACCTGCCTCTACCTGGTGCGCGTCTTCGTCGAGACCGACCAATACGCCCGCGCCGAGGAACACGCGCGCGAGTGCAGGATGCTGGTGCCGGGTCTCACGGCCAACGCCTTGGAGCAGACGCCCGAGGTGAACGAGGTGCTGCGCCACGTGGACGAGGCCATGCGCCACGAGCCCCGGGGCCAGCTCCGGGTCGAGAGCAACCCGAGCGGCTGCACCGTGCGCCTCAACGGCCTGGTCTTCGGCGAGACGCCCTTCACCCTGGACGACATGGCGCGCGGTGACTACCGCCTGCAGGTCGAGTGCGACGACCATGTCCGCGGCCGCGTGCACCACGTGCGCATCGGAGACGAAGAGACGGTCGTGCGGGTCGACGGACGCTTCGAGCAGGTCTTCGAGACGCGACCCATCCCCCATTTGCACTACCCGAACGCCGAGCAGAGCCGCGAGCATCGCATGCTCGACGCTCTGCGCCTGGCCCACGACGGCGGCGCCAGCCACGTGCTGCTCTTCGTCCCGATCCAAGATGGCGTGCGCGTCGACCGCGTGGACGTCGCCACGCAGACCTTGGTCGCCTCCGTGCGCGTGCCGGTGAACCCGAGCGCCATGCCGCCGATCGCGCGGGCGCTCGTCGTGCCCGTGGTGCGCGCGCTGATGGCGTCGCGCAGCATCGACTTCATGGTCAACCCACCTGCAGCGATCGAGCCCTGGGAGGGTCCCCACAGCAAGCCCGCGATCCGGGTCAGCAGCGAGCAGGCGTCACTGGCCGCGCTGGCCGTGGGGGAGCCCGTGGCCGAGGGCATCATGCCCAGGAGGCATCGGCGGAGCCCGTCACGTCCCCGCGCCACGCTCGGCTGGGTCATCGCGGGCGCAGGAGTCGCCGCCCTCGGCCTCGGCTACGCCCTCGAAGCGCGCAGCCGCGGCCTCGGTGATCGCTACGCCCGGGCCGAGCCCGTCGACCCCGACTTCACCTCACGACAGGGCGACTGGCAGTCGAGCCGCTACCCGGTGTACGGCCTGGCCGCCTTGGGAGGCGTGGGCGCGAGCGTCGGCCTCGGCCTGGCGCTGCCGGCTCGAGGCGGCGTGCCTTGGTACGCCTGGCTGAGCGGCGCGGCCGGCGTGGGTCTGGTGGCCAGCGGTGTGGTGGTGGGCCTCGGCGCCAGCTCCTGCGGCAACATCGCCAGCGACAGAGTCCGCTGCGTGGACCGTGGCAAGAGCGTGGACCTCGCCGTGCTGCTCGCCATGACCGGCGCGCCCTTGCTCAGCGTGCCCCTGAGCTACCTGCTGCTGCCCACGGGCTCGCGCTTCTCCGCGCGCCTGGACCTGGGCCGCACGCACGCGAGCGTGATGCTCGAGGGCAGGCTGTGATGCGCTCCGTGTTCGCGTTTACTCTGGCAGCGGCGCTCTGCTTCACGGCATCTCCCGCGGCGGCGGAGAAGGCCATCCTGTTCGCGCCGGCGGGTCACAGCGACCTGGCCGCCAGCCTGGGCCCGGCGGTCATCACGGCCCTCGAGCAGGGCCTCGCGCAGGCCGGCTGGCAGAGCCTCTCACCCGAAGAGGCCGGCGCCCGCCTCGACGAGCTTGGCGTGGCGCGCTGCAGCGGCGACCTGTGCGTGCCCGAGATGCTCCAAGCCCTCGAGGCCGACACGGCCATCGGCGTCGCGATCTGGGCGCGTCATGGCGAGACCGCGCCCTACGAGATCGCGCTGACGATGATGCCCCGCGTGCCGCCCTCGGTGAACGCCACGGCGCGGGTCCACGACGGAGACGTGACCAGCGCCACCCGCGAGGCCCTGACGCTCGCCCTCACGCGCTGGTCCCGGCGTCACGTCATCACCCTGCGCGTGCTCGGCGAGCCCGCCGGCGCCGCCATCACCGTAGACGGCCGGCCCGCGGGGCGCCTGCCCTACGAGACGCACCTCGACGCCGGTGAGCACGACGTCTCCGTGAGCCAACGTGGCCGCGTGACGCAGCGCCACGAGGTGGAGATCCCCGAAGAGGGCGAGGCCGTCGTGGTACGCGTGGACCTCGCCATGGACGCCGCGAGCGTCGTCGCGCCGGAGGCCAGCCGGGCGAGGGAGCCGAGCGCTCAGATGGACGCTAGCCCGAGGCGACGACCGATCGTGGGACCCGCCCTGCTCGCCGCAGGTGGTGTGGCGGGGACCGCGTGGGGCGCGTGGGCGAGCTCCCGCGGAGGCTGCCTCGAGCACAACGCCATGGGCGACTGCACGCGTCAACGCCGCTTCAGCGGGGGCGAGAAGGCGGGCCACGCCGCGGCCCTGATCGGCGGCGGCCTCGCGCTCGTCGGCGCCGTGCTCTGGTTCAGCCTCGGCGGCCAGAGCGCGCAGGGCCCAGAAGTGGAGCTGGGCGTCGGACCGGGCGAAGCCAGGTTTCGCCTGCATTTCTGACAATATATCCGGCATTCTCGTCAATTTATACGCTTATACGTAAAGCTAAAACATCTGGAGACCTCTCATGCACAGCATCAACACTCACGGCGCCCTGGTCGCGGCCGCGTCTCTCCTGCTCGTGGCCTGCGGCGGCGGCCAGGTCGTCGACCTGTGCGTGGAGCACCCCGAGCGCTGCCCCGACGCCGGCGCGGATGCGTCTCGGGACGCGACGACGGGCGACGCGGCGCTCGACTCGTCGTCACCCGACGCCGGCGTCGACTCGGGGGCGGACGCGGCGATGGAGTGCGCGCCGGCCTGCGAGGGCGCGACGCCCGTGTGCGATCG
>JAADHO010000246.1 GCA_013151775.1 Deltaproteobacteria bacterium
GGACGGTCCTAAGCAGTTAAGTTATTGTGAAACATTGTTTCACAACAACTTAACTGCTTAGGACCGTCCCCATGCCATGAGCCGTGGCGTCTGCTATGCCTCGGGCGTGCTGTCACGCCTCCCCTACGCGCTGATGCTCGTCGGCCTGACGATGATGCTCGCGGGTGCTCTGCATTGTGTGGGGGAGCGACCTGCGGGGGAGTTCACGGCCCGATCCGCAGGGTCTGAGACGGCGGTGAGTGGGGCGTCGACTCGAACCCGCGTCGACGCAGGCGCGACGTCCACGGAGGCGGTCGACGCGGACGCGGGCGCGCCTCCCCACGAGCAGGCGCCGCTGCGGGTCGAGAGCTGGCCCGCCCTCTCACCCCTGACGCCAAGCGTGGTCGCAGATCTGAGGGCCATCGCCGCGCGTGGCGAGGCGCAGCGCGACGACGTCTTCGCCAAGCTCGGCGGCTCGAGCGTGGTCAGCCACGCCTTCCTGCACTGCTTCCGCGGCCAGAACGTGGTGCTCGGCGAGCACACGGAGTTGCAGGCGACCATCGACTTCTTCGCCCACGGGCGCGCCGGCGGCACCAGCCCGTTCACGCGCGAGAGCCTCGCAACCCACGAAGGCTGGAGCATCCGCCACGGGCTCACGGGGCGACCCACGCGAGTGGAGCAGGAGGTGCGCGCCATCTCCCCGCGCTACGCCTTCGCCCTGTTCGGCGGCAACGACGTGATGGCGCGGCGCCCACGCACCTTTCACCGACACCTGCTGCGCTTGATCGAGAAGCTCGAGCGCCGAGGCGTGATCCCCATCTTGGGCTCGACCATGCCGCGGCGCGCGCGCTCCGACATGGAAGAGTGGGCGCGTCGCTACGACGGCGTGAGTCGCGCGGTCGCGATCAGCCGAGGCCTGCCCTACATGGACGTGCACGCCTTGGCCTTGGAGCTGCCCGGGCGCGGCCTGGCCCGCGACGGCGTCCACCCCAACGTGTACCTGGATCACAGACGCTCACGCGCGTGCGACTTCACCGAGGAGGGCGTGCGCCACGGCCAAAACGTGCGCAACCTGCTCGCGATCCAGACCTTGGATCGCCTGCGCCGCGCGCTGACCGCAGGCGAGCCACCGCCCGACGCCGATCCTCCCGAGACGCAGGGCGATGGCAGCGCGCTGGCTCCCGTCGAGGTGGAGCGCCTGCCCTTCGCCGAATTCCGCACACGGGAGATGAGCGCAGCTGGCGATCTGACGGGCTCCGCCTGCACGCCCGAGCGCTCCGTGGCGGTGCCGGCCCGGCTGTATCGCGTGATCATCAGCGAGCCCCTGCGGGTGCGCGCGTGGGCCTTCACCACCGATGGCGAGTCGCTCCCCATCGCGCTGCTCGGCGCCGACGCCTCTCCGGCCTCATGCGTGAGCGCCCACCGCGACGGACTCTTCGAGCTCGCGGAGGGCAGCTGGGTGTTCGCCGTGGAGGCCCTCGGCGACCCCGAGTTCACCTTCTCACTCACGGCCGAGTAGCCGTGCTGCGCGTCCACGAGATCTATGCGTCCGTGCAGGGCGAGTCCTCCTTCGCTGGGCTCCCCTGCACCTTCGTGCGGCTGAGCGGCTGCAACCTGCGATGTCGCTGGTGCGACACGCCGCAGGCCTTCACGGACGGTCAGCAGCTCACGCTCGAGGTGGTGACGCAGCGGGCCCTCGCCACGGACACGCAGCTGGTCGAGCTGACCGGGGGCGAGCCGCTGCTACAGCCGGAGGCGCTGCCGCTGATGCAGGCGCTGGCGGACGCGGGCCGCACGGTGTTGCTGGAGACCAGCGGAGAGCGCGACATCTCAGCGGTGGACCCGCGCGTGCATCGCATCGTGGATCTGAAGGCGCCGGGCAGCGGTGAGTCGGCGAAGAATCGACTCCAGAACCTGACGCATCTCACCCGGCGCGACGAGCTGAAGATGGTGCTCGCCGATCGCGAGGACTACGAGTGGGCGCGCGGCTTGATCCGGGCCGAGCGCCTGCACGAGCGGGTCGCCCACGTGCTGCTCGGGCCCGTCTTCGGCGAGCTGTCACCGGCGACCTTGGTGATGTGGATGCTCGACGACGCGCTGCCCGCGCGCCTGAACCTGCCGCTGCACAAGCACATCTGGGGCGCCGACAGCACCGGCGTGTAAGCGCGCGTCCCGGTGGACTTGGCCTGCTTCGCCATGCCTGCCATCCTCCGCCGCCATGGCCATGGATCCAGACTTCGTCGCCGACTGCCCCTACGGGCCCGGCGGTCTCTTGCTCGATGAGCTGCTCGAGGTGGACCGCGAGGCGGGCCGGGTCGTGGTGCGCATGCCGACCCACGACGACCTGCCTCTGACGCGCGAGCAGCGCGTGCACCCCGTGCGTCATCCGCGCCACGTCAGCGGCGGCTTGATGGTGCACATGACCGGCATGGTCGGCTTCGTGCACGCCTATTACTGCCTCGACCTGCGCCACGCCGACGGCTGGATCGGCTACGGTGGGCGAATCTACGACGCGCGCTACCTGAAGCTCGCCGCGCCGGGCGAGCCGATGATCCTCGAGGCCGTGGCCACCAAGACCCGCGTGGGCACGAAGCAGAGCTTCTGTCGCTACGACTTCCTCTTCACGCAGGGCGGCGAGCCCGTCTACAAGAGCGATCAGGTCGCCATCTGGATGAAGGTGGCGGAGGCAGTGGACGCGCCGACCGAGGTGGCGTCGTGAGCGTGCATCGTGAGGTCTTCCAGATCGAGACACGCGGGCGCGGCACCTACGACGTGACCGACCGACTGCGCCACGCCGTGCGCGCCGCCAGCGTCGGCGACGGGCTCGCCAACGTCTTCGTGCACCACACGAGCGCCTCGCTGATCGTCAACGAGAACGCCGATCCCGACGTGCGCCGCGACCTCGACGCCTTCCTGACGCGCCTCGTACCCGACGGGGACGCGCTCTACCGCCACACGGACGAAGGCCCCGACGACATGTCGGCCCACGTGCGCAGCGTGCTCACGGCGACCAACCTCGCCCTACCCATCGCCGGGGGACGCCTCGACCTCGGCACCTGGCAGGGCGTCTACCTCTTCGAACATCGCGAGGGCGCACACCGGCGCAAGCTCAGCGTAACCATCCTCGGCTGAGTCCCGCGACGGATCCCCCGTGCCCTTCCGAGCAAAAGTCGCTATCTTCCCCCCGCCCTGGCTCCCGGCCGCCCTCGCTTCGGAGAAAACGATGCGTCTTCGCCTCCCCTTCGCGCTCCTGCTCCTCTCTTTGACCCTGCTCTTCGGCTGCGGTCGCTCGCACCTGAATGTCGGCCCACCCGTGGTTCGAGACGGCGGCTTCGACGCGCGCATCGACTCGTCACGACCCGAGGCAGGCCCGGACGCGCCCGCCGGCTTCTGCGGTGATCGCACCTGCGACGGCGCCAGCGGGGAGACCTGCGCTAGCTGCCCGACGGATTGCGGTCCCTGCACGGCCTGTGGAGATGGCGCCTGCAACATGGGCGAGACCTGTAGCAGCTGCGCGACGGACTGCGGCATCTGTGACAGCTGTGGAGACGGCGCCTGCAACAGCGGCGAGACCTGCGGCAGCTGTCCCACGGATTGCGGCATCTGCGACACCTGTGGAGACGGCTCCTGCACGGGCGCCGAGAGCTGCTCGAGCTGCCCCGACGACTGCGGCCTGTGCCGGACCTGCGGCGACGCCACCTGCGATCCGGGCGAGGACTGCTTCAGCTGCTCGGCCGACTGTGGACGCTGCATGCCCTGTGGCGACGGAACCTGCTCGACGTCCGAGACCTGCGGCACCTGCCCGGAGGATTGCGGCCTGTGCGAGCCCTGCGGCGACGGAACCTGCTCCGCGTCGGAGGATTGCTCCACCTGCTCGGTGGACTGCGGCCTCTGCGATCCCTGTGGCAACGGAACCTGCGACGCCACCGAGACCTGCGCGAGCTGTCCCGGCGACTGCGGACGCTGCGATCCCTGCGGCGACGGCTACTGTCGCGCCTCGGACGCGGAGGACTGCCTGACCTGCGCGAGCGACTGCGGCGTGTGTCCCTCCTGCGGAGACGGCATGTGCGACGCGGCCACCGAGAACTGCTTCACCTGCCCCGAAGACTGCGGGCGCTGCGTGGGCTGTGGCGACGGTCACTGCGGCGGCACGGAGGACTGCGCGAGCTGCGACATCGACTGCGGCGTGTGCTCCGTGTGCGGCAACATGCGCTGCGAGCCGCCCTACGAGAGCTGCACCAACTGCCGCTCCGACTGCGGGATCTGCCCGGCCACCACCTGCATCCAGATCGTCACCTGCACCTTCGGCTGCATCGACTTCGCCGGAGGTGGTGGACCGCCCGGCTTCAGCATCAGCTGCATCGCCGACTGCGTCGCCATGGGCTGCGCCGACATCCGTTTCTTCGTCGATCAGGTGGTGGCCTGCGCCGTCGACAACCTCGGCACATGCAGCGACCTCCCATGCATTCAGCGCGTCTGCAGCGACGAGATCACCGCCTGCCTCGGCGCACGCTGCCCACCCGGCATGTAGCCCAGACGTCGTCGCTCTCATGGACGGCGCGTCCCCCGAAGACCTCTTCGCTCGACCGCCTCAGGCGGCGAGTGCAGGCGCTGGCGCCTGGACCAGGTCGCGCAGGTGTCGGCGGGCGCGGTGCAGCAGCACGCGGAGGTTGTTGCGGGTGACCGAGAGGTCTTCCGCGGCCTGATCGCGCTCCACGCCGCGGATGTCCACCAGGGTAAGGGCGCGGCGCTCGCGCTCGGGCAGAGCCTCGAGCTGAGTCGCCACGCGCGCGAGAGTCGCGCGGTCATCCAGGGCTTCGCGCTCGCTCTCCTGGGTCACGAGGTGGTCCTCGCGGATCTCCACTAGGTGGCGATTGCGCCTGTGCATGTCGATGATCTTGCGACGCAGGATGGCCACCAACCAGGTGCTGAGCTGTGCGCGACCGGCGAAGCCGTCGAGGCTTCGGAGACCCGCGGCCCAGGTCTCTTGAACCAGATCCCGCGCCAGGTCGTCGTTGCCCACGCGACGCCGCGCGTAGCGGAAGAGGGTCGGGTCGATGCGGCGAATGCTGGCGTCGTCGATGGTGGCAGAGTGCATGGCTGTTCTTGTCCGAAGAGGTGTAGTTGACTGGTCGGTCAAGAATATGGGGTCAGCTCGCCCTCGTGTCAAGGGGACACGCTTCCGCGGCCTCGCCGAGGCTCGCCTAGGCCTGAATCGTAGGCAAATGCACGCGATCTTCCGCCTTGGGCGGATTCGCGCTTCCACGCTGGGGGCGCCACTCGTCGAGGCTCGAGGCCCGGCGCACGCAGGCGATGGTGCACTTCGCCTCGCAGCCCTTGGGCGTGTCGAACTCGCGCAGCAGATCCGCGCGCGTGTAGTCGAGCAGCTGCGTGCCGGGCTCGCCGCGGCGCTGACTGCAGTAGTTCACGGCGCCGAATTCGTCGACATAGAGATAGCGCGCACCGGCGCGACACTTGTATGGCGTGCTGCCGTCACGCAGCATCTTGTCTTCCCATCCCTCGCCGAACTGGTGGAAGAAGCTCTTGTTACACAGGTCGCGCATCTCCTTGTAGAAGCTCGGTAGCTGGTCGCCGATCAAGCCCGGATCGATGCGTCCCTCGTCGTCGTGCAAGAGCCCCACCGTCATGTAGAAACCCATGGCGCGGATCTCGTCGATCAGCGTGCGCGCCTGCGCCTGGGGCGAGGAGCCGAGCACGGCGTTGATGTTCAGCTTGAAGTGCGCGTGCTCCTGCATCACCAGCAGGCGCTTCTTGATCTTGGTCCAGGACTTCTGGCTCACCTCGTTGGGCTCGATGTTGTCCACCGACACCTGCAAGAGCGTGAGTCCCGCCTCGTTCATGCGCTTCACCCAACGCTCCGTCAGCGGGTAGGCGTTGGAGATGGACGTCACGATCATCCCGTGACTCACGGCGTGGGCCACGATCTCGTCGAGCTCCGGGTGAAGAAAAGGCTCGCCACCCGTGAGGGTGAGCACCAAGCAGCCAAGCTCCGCGAGGTGATCGATGCGCGCGAGCAGCACGTCCTTGGGCACGGGCGCCGAATAGTCGTCGTACTCGTTGCAATATCCGCAGGTCAGATTGCAGCGACGAATGACGACCAGCTGCGTCAAGAGCGGCCGCTCCGGGTGCAGCATGGCGAGGCTGGCACGCTTCAGCGTCTTCAGCGGGTGCTTGCGCGCCGCGGGCGGCAGGCTGTGGAGCAGGGTCTCGAGTCTCTTCATCACGTCGTGCTTTCGTCGGGGCGCCACGAAACATGGGTCCGAGGCTCGCCCGTGGCAAGCGGCACCGATGAGTGGCTGTTGGTGTGGCCAGCTGACGCGCCCGGATGAACGGCTCGCGAACGAAACCTTTCGCTTCTTCGAGACTACGCCTAGGCGCAAAACTTGCTAAGTCACTCTTGCAGACCATGACCATGCCGCCCTTACCGCCGTTCTCGAGCCTGCTGAAATCACGCGACGTCGAGGACCCCATCAACATCTACGTGCATCGGCCTCTGGCGTACGCCTTCGTCGCCGCGATTTACCGCACGCCGATGACACCCAACATGGTGACGTTTCTGTCGATCTGCGTCGGCTTCGTCTCGGGCGCCATGTTCCTGAAGGGCACTCCCACCGCCATGGTCGTGGCGGGCATCTGCCTGTGGACGAGCGCCATCCTCGACGGCGCCGACGGATTCCTCGCCCGCGCCAAGAACCTCTCCTCACCCTTCGGGCGCGCCCTCGACGGCTCCGCGGATATGATCGTGGCCATCGTCACGGTGATCCCCGCGGTGATTCACCTCTGGCTGAAGCACCACGACCCGCTGCTGATCGGCTTGAGCGTCCCCTCGCGCTCACCACCGTGCACCTCTCGGCCTACGACTACTTCAAGGAGAGCTTCCTGCGACGCACGCGCGTGGGACAGGGCGGCGAGGGCGAAGACCTCGACCAAGCCCACGAGCGCAAACAAGAGGCGCAGGAGCGCGGACGCTTCATCCGCTTCGTCTACGAGCGCATCTTCCTGCCCTACCTCGAGACCCAGAAGAAACACATCGCGCGCATCGATCCGGCGGCGCAGCGCGAAGGCAAGCGCGTGATCGTGGACGAGCGCACGGCGGCCATCTACCGCAAGCACAACCTGCTCCCGATGCGCCTCTGGGCCATCATCTCCCTGGCGCCCCACGCCTACCTGATGAGCATCGCCGCCATGGCCGATCGCATCGATCTCTACTTCTGGGTGCGCCTGATCTTCATGAACGCCGTGTTCTTACTCGCGGTCGTGCTGCAGCGTCGCGCGACGCGTCGCACGCAAGAAGAGCTCTCCGCCATCGGCGCCGCAGATGAGCTGCTGCGCGTGCCGGCCTGAGGCGCCGAGCCAGCGTCGCGTGCTCCGGGGTCACACTGTTGCTGTGATGTCACGCGGCTGTGGTGTCACGCCTGCTCGGAGCTCGCGTCGCGCTTGGCCTCTCGCCGACGCAGCAGCAGCAGGATGGCCGGCATGGTCAGCACCGCGGCGAAGAGGCAGGTGAGCTCGCTGATGGTCATGGCCGCGCCGAAGGAGTTGAGCGCCTTGTTCGCGCTGGTGTAGAGCGTCGCGTAGCCGATCACCGTCGTGAGCGAGCAGAGGATCACCGCGCCGCCCGTCTCCTCGATGCTGGCGCGCACGGGATCCACGCCCTCGCGCCCCTCCTCGGCGGCGTAGCGCCGCATGACGTTGACCCCGTAATCCACGCCATTGCCGAAGGTGATGGGGAAGGCCACGAAGTTCAGGAAGTTCAGCTTCATGCCGCCGATGGCCATGGCTGCGCCCATCCACAGGATGCCGAGGATCAAGGTCAACATGGTCAAGAGGCGCTGACGCATGCGCCGGAAGGTCAGGAGCACGAGGGCGAGGGTCGCCAGGAAGGAGGCGGCGATGGCCCGCGGTCCGTCCGTGTAGATCACCTCGACCATGTCGGCGAAGACGGGCGCGCGACCCGCCAAGGGAGGACGTGAGCCGTCCGGCGCGCGCAGTGTCCGGAGGGCGTGGGACCAATCCATCAGGTAGCGGCCGTCCCACACGGAGTGCGCCGGCGTCTTGTCGACGATCAGGATGCGCCCACGCGTGCCGTCCTTCTCCGTGAAGGGCCGCGCTGCGTCCTGAGGTAGGTCCGCGGCGGTCACGGCCGTGATCGCGTCGGGCGGCGTCTCCTCGTCGATCTTCGCGCGCAGCTCGTCGTCCGCGTACTCGCGGTACTCACCGAGCAGCTCGCGGATCTCGTTCAGCACGGGGATCTTCGCCTCCTGATCCTGAGGCAAGAGATCCTCCACCGTGCGCACGCGTCGCCACAGGGGCGCGTCGGGATCGGCCATCTCCTCGAGCTGCCGATGCACGGCGGGCGCGTCCGAGAGGTGATCGAGCACCACGGCGATGAAGTTTCCTTGGGCGCCGCTGCCGACGATCTCGCCGACGCGATCGTTGATCTCTTTGGCGCGCAGGGAGCCCTCGCGCACCGACTTCAAGTTGCGAAAGTCGTACTCGATCGGGTCGCTCGCCACGGCCCGCGCGACCAAGCCCGTGGAGAGCAGACCGAGCACCAAGGAGACGACGACGATGCTGCGCGGCGCACGGTAGACGATGCCGGCGAAGAGCCGACCGTAGAAGCCCGTCTGCTCGTGCTTCTTGGTCACCAAGGGCCGGATGCGCTCGCTCAGAGAGACCATGGCGGGCAACAGGAAGAAGGCGCCGAACCAACACAGGATCATGCCCACGCCACCGATGATGCCGAAGTCGCGGAAGCCCCGGAAGTCGGTGATGATCAGCGAGCCATAGGCCACGGCGGCCGCGGCGGAGGCGGTCATGGTGGCGAGCCAGGTGCCCCGGTGCGAGCGCAGGATGGCCTCGCCCACGTCGCGCCCGCGTCTGCGCTCTTCGAAGTAGCGCGAGAGCCAGATCACGTTGGGGTTGATGCCGTTGCCGATCACGATGCTGCCGAGGAAGGCCGTGGAGGTGTTCAGGTAGCCGATGGTCAGCTGCGCGAAAGCGAAGGTGACGAGCACGGGCACGGCCAAGGCGCCGCCGAGCAGGAAGATCGAGCGCACTTTGCGGAAGAAGACGAAGATCGCGAGTAGCACGCCGACGATCGTCAGCGCCGTGGCCATCAAGAGCTCGCTCTTGATCGCGCGATGCTCCTCGAGCGCCATCACCAAGCCGCCGGCGAGCTCGACCTTCAGATCGGGCGCGTAGCTGTGCGGGTTCAGGGCCGCGGCCTCGCGCTCGACGGCGGCCATCAGATCGTGCGCGCCGCTCGCGTCGCCGCCCCGGATGTCGGTGCGAATGAACATCACCAACAGATCGTGATCCGCGTGCACGAAGAAGCCGCCGGGGAAGCGGTCGAGGCGCTCTTGACCTTCCGCTGCGCGCGCGCGCAGGCGATCGATCACCTCGCGGGGATCGGGCGGCTCCTCGTCGTCGAGCTGAACGTAGAAGGGGTTCGCCTTGGAGCGCTCGTAGTCGAGGCGGTCTTCGAGGCTGTCGCGCAGCTCCTCGAGATCCGCCTGATCGGCGTAGAGGAAGCGATGCTCGTGCACGAAGTTCTCGTAGTTGCCGACGTTCCAGTCGACGGCGCGCACCTGCTCCGGCGGCAGCGCCTTGAGCCTCGGCACCAGATCGCGGGCGAAGCGCTGCATGGCCTCGAGGTCGCTCGACTCGATGGCCACGGTCAGGGTCGAGAGCCCGCCGACTCGGTCACGCACCCGCTCGAGGTCGTGCACGCTCGGCTTGTCCGAGGGCAGGAGCGCCTCCCAGGCGCTGTTCAAGCCCAGATGCCGAATGAAATTGACGCTGACGCCGCCGATCAGAAGCCCGATGACCACGAAGAGCACGGCCCGTCGATGCTGTAGCGTCGCGAGGCGCTCCAAGAAGCTAGGTTGTTCGCTCATGCAATCCTCGGCGCCCCGAGTTGGCCATCGTGGGGCGCGGCGCGCCAACGCTAGTGCGCACGAGCCCTACGCACCAGCCGCCAGTGATGTTTCGGGCCGTGCGCACGAGACACGCAGAGGCGACTCCCTCAAGGCTGCGCAGGCTCGGGGACGCGCACGACGTGGGCGAGGCCACCGCGGGTGGCGACCCACGCCGCGTCGGGACCGTCCGCGAGGATATCCGTGACGTCGTCGCTCGGGAGTCCATCGGCGAGCGTCAGGTGGGCCCAGTGGCCGCGCGCGCCCACGAGCAGGCCGCGGGCCTGCGTGCCGACCCAGAGGTCGCCGTGGAGCTTGGTCATGGCGTGGGGATTCACCCAGCCCGCGGGTAGGCCACCAGGCCGCTCGCGCTCGATGCGAAAGCGGTCCCGGACGCTCCACGACAGGCCGCCGTGGTAGGTGCCCGCCACCACACCATCGCCCCACGGGGTGATCGCCGTGACCCAGTTCACGGGCAGGTCACCGGTGGCCACGTCATGGCGCACGAAGGCGGCGTTCGCCACGTCCAGCTCGAAGAGGCCGCGCAGGCTGCCGACCCAGATGCGCCCGCGCGTGTCCTGCGCCACCGCGTGGAGATGTGCGCTCGGGAGCTGCTCGCCAGTCCAACTCTGCCAGGTCTCGCCGTCGAAGCGGCCGAGGTAGTCGCTGCCCGTCACCCACAGCGCGCTGCCACCTCGCTCGACGAAGAGCGAGGTGACGTGCGCCTGGGGAGGCGCGCCGGGATCGAGCACGGGCACGAAGCTGCGCCCGTCGTGGCGGTAGAGACCGCGATCGGTCGCGATGTAGAGCAGCCGTCGTGAGCCACGACCGGTGACCGCGAGGTCGTTCACGCGACCGTCCATGCGCCAGCGGCCGGTGGCGACGGCGACGGGAACCAGACGATCACCGACGAGGCGCGCCAGCCCGTGATCGAAGGTGCCGACCCAGACCGTGCCAAAGGCGCGCTCGAGCGAGGTGACGTCGGCGGAGCCGAGACCCGCGGCGTCGACCAGACGAAGGCGCCCGCCGGAGATGTGCATCAGCCCCGCGTCGGAGGCGACGAAGCTCGCGCCCTGCGCGCGGCCCAAGGCCCGGACACGCAACGTCTCCGCGCTCGCGGTGGCGCCCGAAATCGACCTCGCCTGCGCGCCGCGCACGCGGAACACGCCTCCGCCATAGGTCGCGACCAGGGCGCCGCCCGGCTCGGACATGACGGCGCGCACGTCTCGAATGGGCAGCGCCGCCGTGGCGCGGGCGATCGACGCCCCCGCTCTCACCCGACGGTCTCGGATCACACTCACACCCGAGGCGGTGGCGACGAGCACGTCGCCGTTCGGAGCCGGCTCCAGCGCCCACACCAGGTCGTCGACCAGACCGGCGACGGAGGTGAAGCGCGCCCGCAGCGCCGCGTCCGCGCCGACCCGCAGGATGCCGGCGCCCGAGGTCGACACCCACAGCTCATCACCCACCACCAGCGCGTCCGTCTGGCGTTCGCGCGCGTGACTTCGGCCCAGATGAATGTGCTCGGGGACATCACCGGAGATGCGAAACATGCCGCGTCCAAAGGTCGCTGCGTAGGTGGCGCCCGCGAACTCGACCACGCGGCTGACACGCACGAGGTGCAGACGCCGAATGGGACGCAGCTCCGCGTCGAGCAGCACGGCGCCCTCCACGCCGCCTACCCACACACCCTGCGAGGTGACGCTGACGGAGACCAGCCGGGAGCCCGGCATGCCCTCCGCGGGCCCCAAGAGTCGCTCGCTACCGTCGGCGCCTCGCACCAAGAGACCGCGCTGCGTCGCCACCAAGAGCTGCCCTTGGAAGCTCTGCATGTCGCGCGCGGCGCCCGAGGCTCCCACCACACGATCCACGCGCACGCTCGGCTGTGCCGACGCCACGCCGCCCAGGGTCAGCAGGCCGATCAGCAGCGCGCTGAGCGTCAGACGCACGCTCACGGCCGCACCGTCAACGTGAGCGTCTGGCTGCGCACGTTGGCCGCGAGATCCACGACGACCGCGCTCAAGACGAGCTCACCCGAGGCGTCGTCGGGCACACGATAGCGACCGACCCAGGCGCCGGGACCGTCCTCGCGCATCTCGATGGAGTGTCCGTCGGGCGCCGTCAGCTCGAGCCCGTTGGCGTCGCTGAGCAGCACGGCGCGCTCGGGGCTGAGGGTCTCCGGGCGCTGTCCCACCTGCTGGAGATCCGCCCGCGTGATGCGCTGGCGTGCGTGGATCAGCAGCTCGGCACCCGGCACGACGTCGCCCTCGACCTCGAAGTCCAGCTCGGGCGCCGACGCATCCACCGTGTACCAGAGGCGCAGCTCACGCTGCTCGCCGCCCGGCAAGGCGATGCGCACGTACACGGGGTAGGTGCCCTCTTCGGCGTCCGCGGGCACCAGGAAGCGCGCCGTCCACATGCCGAGGCGCGGCTCGTAGTTGGCGGGCACGGTCTCGCCGAAGGGCAAGATCACGGTCACGGCCAAGGCGTCCGCCGGCGCGGGCACGCGGATCTCGGGATCCCCCGGCAGCGTGCGTCCTGGGCTCAGCGTGGCGCGCGCCTCGGGTTCGGCGTCGGACTCGTCCGCGTCGGGCTCATCATCCGGCGTCTCGTCCACGGCGACGAAGGAGGTGTAGGGCGTGACCATGCGGTAGCGCAGCCCGAGCATTCGCACCTCGTCGACGATCTCGGGATCCTCGCGCAGCGTGAGCGAATTCATGCGCTCGTGCACCGCGGCGCGAGCCCAGAGGGTGGCGTGCTCTGCGTCGCGCTCGCCGGTCGAGGCCTCGGGCAAGGACACGGAGACCACGCGCTCGTAGCGTCGACCCTTGTAGGTGCCGCGGATCTTCACCTGCGCGCTGCCGCCCTGCGTGAAGCGACCGTGCACGACGAGGGGCGCGCCCGAGAAGACGTCGGGCAAGCGCCGGGGGTAGACGTCCTGCACCGCGAGGCCGCCCCAGTCGATGCGCACGTCGGTGAACACGGGCGCCGCGATCAACCGCGACAAGCGCTCGGCGGCCACCTCGGGTGCCTCGGAGAGAGTGGAGACCACGCTGCGGCCGCGGCCCATCTCCGACGCGCGCTCGAGCAGGAAGCGGTTCACGGCCGAGCCCACGCCCAGGGTATAGAGGCGCGACTGCCCGAGGTCAGCGGCGATGGCGCGCAGCACCTCGGCCTCGTTGCCCACGTAACCATCCGTCACGAGCACCACGAGCCCGAGACGCGTGGCGTCGGCGGCGCTGCGACGCAGACCCTCCTCCACCGCCGGTCGCATGGCCGTGCTGCCCACGGGCCGCAGCTCCTCGAGCCAGGCGTCGGCGCGCGCAATGGTCGCGGCGTCGGCGCTGGCGGCGCCTGAGCCCAGACTCGTCACGCGATCGTTGAAGGCCAGCAGATCGAAGCGATCGTCCGGACGCATCTCGGCGAGCATGCGGCTGACGAGCGCGCCCGCCTGGGCCATGGGGCGCCCTCGCATGGAGCTACTGGCGTCCACCAAGAAGGTGACGTGGCGAGACGCAACCTCCGCGTCCTGAGGCGTGGGCGGCGGCTGAAGCACCAGGCTGAAGTGGCCACGCTCGTCGTCGCGGGTCGCGAAGAGCGCGGCCTCCGGCGTGTCACCGCCCATGGCGTAGCGCAGGACGAAGTCGCGATTGGGGATCTGCTCGCCAGCCGCGAGGGAGATATCGGCCTGGCTCGCGCTGGAGCGCTGAAGGTCGATCGTGTGGGTCGGCGAGCTGACCGAGAGCAGCGGCATGCCCGCGTCGAGCTGAAGGTGCAGCTCGACGCCGTCCGCCTGACGCGTCTCTCCGGGCTCACCGAGCACGGCCGCCGGATCACTGGGATCGAAGCGAGGCGGCGCCACCATCGGAAAGGCGAACTCGTAGTGCCCGTCCTCGTAGGGCAGCATGACCACGTAGCTGAGCTCCACCTCGATGCTCTGATGCGCCGGGATGTTGGCCACGGACTGGGCGAAGAGGTTGGGTCGCTGCTGCTCGAGCAGCGCCGCCCGATGGCCCGTGGCGCGCGCCTGCTCGAAGATCTGTCGCGCCTGGGACCTGCCGCGAATGTGAGCGCGGATCACGCGTCGCCCGATGTGCATCTGCATGTCGTCGACGGCCGCGTCGGCGGGCAAGGGGAAGAGGTAGCGCGCGTCCACGGGCACGTCCGCGGGGTTGTCGAAGCGCTGCGTCACCTTCACGCGGGCGACGTAGCCCGAAATCTGCGCGTCGACGGACATGTGCACCATCGCCATGGGCCGATGGGCCAAGGTCGCGGGGCCTTCGTCGTCGTCGCCTTCCTGCGACTCCGACTCCGACTCCGACTCTGCGCTCGCGACCTCGGCTGGATCCGCGGAGACGCGTGGCTCCTGCACGCTGACCTGCACGATCTGCATGCTGCCCTGACCCGGACGCGCGAGGTTCGCGAGCAGCGCCGGGTCCACGCGACCGGCGTCCTCGACGGGGCCCGAATGGCCGGCGTTGCCGCCCCACATATGCCAGCCGTCGAGGGCCGGATCGCCGACCTCGAGGCCGATCAGGTTGCCCGTGGCCGTGGCGATGTAGACCCAGCCTTGGGCGACGATGGGCTGAAACACGATGGGCGCGCCCACGTCGTAGGCGCGGATGGTCATGCCCGTGTCGATGTCGGAGAAGTAGAGCTTTCCGTCGACCGTGCCGAAGACGAGCTGCGAGCCGACGATGGCCGGCGGGCTGACGGCTTGAGCGCCTTCGGCCTCGCGGTAGACGCGCTCCCAGACCTTCTCCCCGGTGGCGATCTCCCGCGCGACGATCTTGCCGCCGATGGCCTGGTAAGCGCGCCCGTCCGAGACCGTCGGCGTCGAGCCCTGAAAGGCCCAGCCGCTGGCGACGTTGCGCAGGCCGAGGTGTTCGCCATGCGGCACGCCTCCCCAAGCGCCGGCGGTGCCCGCGGCCAGCTGTCGGTCCCTGCTGGTGCCCGCGAGATAGGGCGCAGGCTGGCGTTCACCGCGCGAGACGACGCGTCCGTTGGCCACGTCGAGCACGATGGGCTGCTCGTAGATGGAGCCGCCCGCGTCCACGCGCTTGGTCAACATGGCGCGATCTCCGTCGACCCAGATCGGGCTTGTGGCGCCCACGGCGCGACGCCAGAAGACGTGCCCATCGCGAGCACGCACACGCAGGGCCGAGCCGTCCATGGTGCTGACGAAGACGTCGGCGCCGCGCACGTGGGGCGCTTGGATCACGTCGGCCTCGATCTCGATATTCCACACGGGCTCGCCGTCCGAGACCCGAAAGGCGCCGAGTCGATGCTTGCCGTTCGCCGGGTAGGCGCTGATCACCAGGTCGCCAGCCGCGGCGGGTTGGCTCATCAAGGGATCGCCGAGCCAGCGCTTCCAGCGCAGCTCGCCGGTCTCGGAATCAGCGCAGAAGATGGTGCAGCTCTCGGTGTTGAAGATGACGGATCCGCGCGGAAACTCCGCCGTGGAGGCCAGCACGATGGCCGCCGTGGGACCGCCGTCGGGCGCCGCCAAGGTCCACTCGGACTCACCCGTGTAGGCGTTCAAGGCGTAGAAGCGGTGACTCGCGAAGCCTCCTCCGAGGTAGACGCGACCGTCCTGAAAGGCAGGGCTCGTCAACAGCTGATCGTTGGGCAGAGCCGTGACCCAGCCGCGCTTGCCGCCGTCGAAGTTGAACTGCGCGGTGGCGCCTCGCGGCGGGTGGGGCACGCGCAACGGACGCGCCGTCATGCGCGAGCCCAGGCCCTCGTCCGGAGACTCGGCCGTGCCCGCGAGGGACTCGTCGAGCATGTCCTGCGCGGTGGGCGAAGGCGCCTCCTCGACGCCCTCCGCCAGCAAGCGAAAGCCTCCGCCACCCGGCGAGAGGCTCACGCGCTCGACCTCAGGCACCTCGGGCGCCACAGAGGCCACGCCACCGCAGCCGTGGGCCATGAGCATGAAGCCCGCGCCAGCGCTGAGCAGAGCCAGCGGGCTGAGCAAGGTCAGGGCCGGCTTGGACAATCGAATCGTTCGTCGCGTCATCTCACATCCTCCTCGATGGGGTGATGACAGACAGCGCAAGAGGCGTGCCGGCGCGGGAGACGACGGTTTTTCATGCGTGATCGGGCGACACGCCGGCGCGAGCGTCTACCCAGACACACGCCACGTGTCGGCGCTGCCACGAAGTCTGGAGCCCCTGCGCGAGGCTTGTGGGAAGAAGGCCCTAGCGGCGCCGCTCGGCCAGTCGCCAAGCGAAGGCTAGGGTCCACCAGGTGAGGAGGGCGGGCACGACGACTACGCTGACGAAGCGCAGGGCGAAGAAGGCGAGGAGTAGGGCGACGGCGAGGATGCGTGCGGCGCCGCCTCCGAGGACGCGATCGCCCGCGTCCCAGGCGGCGAGGCCGTAGGCGGCGAGCTCGTGGGACAGCAGGATGAGGGCCACGAAGAGCGCCCGACGTGAGCGCCGTGTCACTCGGGCTCCGGGCGTGAGAACTCAGCCGGCAGCGCGCTGAGCTGCGCCAACAAGAGCGCGTTGCCGAAGAATCCGCCGACGGCAAAGCGCCGGTCACCGGCGTGGGCCGTGGGCACACCGAAGAGGCGCGTCGTGCGCAAGACGCGCTCGAAGAGGGCGCGCCTCCGGTTGGCGCGGGCGGCGCCCAGCGTGAAGCCCGTGGCCGTGATCGACACACCCGCCAGCACCGGACCCGAGTCCACGTCTCCCCAGCCGTCGAAGCCATCGGCGTATTCACGCACGGCGCCGAAGCCCGCCAGGCTGCGTTCGTGTCGGCTCAAAGCGTCAGTGAGGTCGGCCGAGAGCGGCGCGTCCACGAAGGAGAGGAAGTAGGCCGCCACCGCTGTGCCGCTGCCGCGCGGAGCGTCCCGATGCCGGCCGCTGCGTGCGTGCAGCTGTTGCCATAGGTAGCCGCTGCGTGGGTCGATGGCAGCGGCCTGATAGCGCTCGGCCCAGCGGCGCAGCAGCCGCTCGTGGTCCGCGCCCGTGGCTCGATCGTGGAGCGCGATGGACGCGGCACAGGCGGCCACGTCGGTGGGGAAGCTCTGTCCGGGGTAGGTCTCGATCACCGCGTGGGGTGCGCGGCCCAGGCGTCGCGCGAGGGCGCGAGTGATGCGCGCGTTCAGGCGCGCGTGGGGAGTCTCCGGGTGCACCCGCACCAGCATCGACAGCGCGAGGTTGGGCCAGCCGAGCCAGGCGTCTCCGCGGGCGCTCCCGAGGTGGTGCAGGGCGTCGCCATGCCAGGCGCGGGTCGCGAAGGCGCGCTGCCCCGGGCGCAGCATGCGTGTGGCCGCGAGCTCCATCACGGGCACGTAGCGCGCGCGCAGCTCCGGGTGTTGCAGCACGATCTGCCCCAGGCCGAGGATGGTCATCTGGTAGGCGACAAGCTCCCACTCGCCCTCGAAGCGCGGGTCGCCGAGGTCGATCGCGCTCTCCTCTCCCTCCACGTAGGCCGCCACATCACGGGCCAAGGCGTCCTGCGCCTCGAGGTCTCCAGCGTAGAGCGAGTCGGCGCCCGCGCCGAACCAGATCCGCGGGACGATCGCCAGGCCGATCAAGACGCCCGCCGTGGAGACCAGCCAGCGAGACCATCGTGCACTCTTGGGTGAAGCCGTCATGACGCGTGCCGGCGCGCGCTGCGCCCGACGAGCAGACATACGTCGAGCCGTGGTCGCGACTTCCCGCCAGACCACGAGAAGCGCGAGCCGCCGCTACTCGGCCTGAATGCGGAAGCTCTTGGGGGCGCTCTTGCGGAAGTCGGTCGGCGTCATGGCGTCGGTGATGTCCTCGATGATGTGACCTCTCGAGAGGCGCTGATCGAGCTCGAAGCCGCGGGCGTGGGTCGAGAAGTAGAGCACTCCGCCGGGCGAGAGCAGGCGCACGCATTGGCGGATCAGGCGCACGTGATCGCGCACGATGTCGAGGTCGTCACGCATGCGCCGGCTGCGCGAGTAGCTCGGTGGGTTCAAGAAGATCAGCTCGTACTGGCCCCGATGCTGCTCGAGGAACTCGGCGCAGTCGTCCTCCACGAAGCGATGCACGCCCGAGTCCAGGCCGTTCAGCTCGAAGTTGCGCCGACCCCAGTCGAGGTAGCGCGAGGAGAGATCCACGCTGGTCGTGGCGCGCGCGCCGCCCGCCGCTGCGTACACGGACGCAGTGCAGGTGTAGGCGTAGAGGTTGAGCAGGCGCTTGCCCTCGGCCTCTTCGCGCAGGCGCGCGCGCAGCAGCCGGTGATCGAGGAAGAGCCCCGCGTCGAGGTGACCGCGCAGGTCCACGAGGAAACGCAGCCCGCCCTCCTTCACCTGCTCGAAGCTCGCTCGCTCCCCGCGTCGCCCATACTGTCCGCCCTCGGTCTGACGCTGACGCACCCGCAAGTGCACGCGCTCTTCGGGCAGCCCGAGCAGCTCGGGCGTCAGCAGGATCACGTCGCGTAGATGCGTCTGCGCCTTGCCCTCGTCCACGGAGCGAGGCGGCGCGTACTCGCTGACCAGCGCCGAGTCTGCATACAGATCCACCGCGACGTTGTATTCCGGCACGTCGCGATCGTAGACGCGGTAGGCCTCGACTCCCTCGCGCTTGGCCCAGCGCCCGAGGCGCACGAGGTTCTTCTCGAGCCGCCCCGCGTAGGCGCTCGACTCGGCGCTCGCGGCCCGCCAACGCGGCTTGTGATCCGTCGTCGGCGCCTTGGCGGAGATGGGCACGTCGAGCAGGCGGCACTCGAGATCGCCGTTGAAGAGCACATGTCGTTTCGCCGGACGCAGCCCGAGGCGCTTGCCCAGAGAGGGCTCTCCCGTGAGCACGAAGGCGTGGTAGCCCGCGAAGCGTCGCTTCAGCGCGTCGCCGAGGGCTTCGTAGAGCATGAAGAGCTCGCGCGTGTCTCCCAGACGCTCGCCATAGGGCGGATTGGTGACGACGAGCCCAGGCGCGAATCCCTCGGGGGCGGCGGCCTGCTCGATGCCGCAGCGCGCCAGCGTGAGCTCGACCCGGGCGTTCCGGGCGCTCTCTCGACACAGGCTCAGGGACTCCTCCGAGGCGTCGAAGCCAAAGAGCCGCGGCGCACGCTGACGCCCGTCTTCGGCCCGCTCGCGCAGCTCGCGCATGACGCGCTCGAAGGCGGCGGCGTCGTGTCCGGCGTAGCGCTCGCAGCCGTGGAAACGCCGCCCGATCCCCGGCGCCACGTCCATGGCCATCAACGCGGCCTCGACCAAGAGCGTGCCCGAACCGCACATGGGATCCACCAGAGGCGCGCCCTCGCGGGCGTGAGCGGGCCAGCCGGCGATGCGCAGCACGGCGGAGGCGAGGCTCTCCTTCAAGGGAGCCGCGGCGCCCTTGGGGCGGTAGCCTCGCCGATGCATGCCCGCGCCCGAGAGATCCACCGAGAGCTGCGCGCCCGCGTCGCCGAGGTAGAGGTGCAGGCGCACATCGGGGCGGTGCTTGTCCACGTCGGGTCGATGCCCGCGCGAATCGCGCAGGCTGTCGACGATGGCGTCCTTTAGCTTCAGCGCCATGTAGCGCGGCGAGTGTTGAACGGACTTGGCGCCCACGGCGCTGATGGCGAAGGTCGCGCCCTCGGGCAGCACCTCCTGCCAGCGCAGATCGCGGGCCGCCGCGTAGAGATCCTCGGGCTCACCCGGCAGCTGCTCGAGCACCAGGAGCACGCGGCTCGCGAGCCGTGAGCCGAGCAGAGCGCGCATGCCCGCCTCGTACTCGCCCGTGAAGCGCACGGCGCCCGGGCCCACGACTGGGTCTGGGACGCCAAGCTCGCCGAGCTCGCGCCCCAATTCTTGCTCGAGGTGCTTGGCGCAGGTGGCCACGAAGTCCATGGCCCCGTGGTGCACGCTAGGCGACGAACGAGCAAGCCGGCACGCGGCGACACCTGCGCCGTGCTAGAAGGCCGGTCGTGGAAACTCGACTCCAAGAGCGCTTCGGTCTCGAGGCCTTCCGACCGTGGCAGCGAGAGACCATCGACGCCTTGCTCACGGGCGAAGGGCACGCGCTGGTGGTGGCGCCAACGGGAGGCGGCAAATCCCTCTGCTATCAGTTCCCGGCCACCGAGCTCGAGGGCACGACGCTGGTCGTCTCACCGCTGATCGCGCTGATGGAGGATCAGGTCGAGGGATTGTCGAGGCGTGGCATCTCGGCGACCTACCTGGCCTCGACGCTGGGTCGCGACGAGCTCGGGGAGCGCGAGCGGAGGCTCTTTCGCGGCGACTACGATCTCGTCTACGTCGCGCCCGAGAGGCTCGCCAATCCGTGGCTGCTCGATCGCCTGCGCGAACTCTCACCGCCGCTCATCGCCATCGACGAGGCGCACTGCATCTCCCAATGGGGTCACGACTTTCGGCCCGACTACCTGCGCCTGCGCGGCGTGCTCGACGCGCTGCGACCTCCCCGGGTGCTGGCCTGCACGGCGACGGCCACGCCCAAGGTGCGGGCCGAGATCCTCGCGCGCCTCGGCTTCGAGGAGCGGCCCCATCGCGTGGTGCTGCGCGGCTTCGCCCGCCCCAACCTGCACCTCGAGGCGCTGGAGCTCGACACCAAGCGTCAGCGTGACAGCCTGCTGCTCGAGGCGCTGACGGAGGCCCTCGGATCCCCGAGCCAGCCCAAGGGCGCCGCCATCGTCTACGCGGCCACGCGACGCAACACGGAGCGGGTCGCGAGCGAGCTCCGCGATCACGGCTTCGACGCGCGGGCCTATCACGCCGGCCTCGCGCCCTCGGATCGCGAAGAGGTCAGCCAACGCTTCGCCGCGCAGGAGCTCGACGTCGTCGTGGCGACCAACGCCTTCGGCATGGGCATCGACCGCCCCGACATCCGCGTGGTCGTGCACACGCAGGCGCCGGGCTCGATCGAGGCCTACTACCAAGAGGTGGGGCGCGCCGGACGGGACGGACAGCCGGCGCGCGGCGTGTTGATGAGCAGCTCCTCCGACATCGGCCTGCGCCGCCGCTTGATCGAGGGCGACGGCGGACGCAGCGAGGCGATGGTGGAGCAGCAGTGGAAGCTCTTCCTCGATCTGCGTCGCTACGTCGAGGCGGGGAGCTGCCGACACGACTTCATCCTGCGCTACTTTGGCGACGAGGCCGAGCTGCTCGGAGGCTGTGGACACTGCGACGTGTGCGAGCGCCTCGAAGAGACCGGCGGGGTGGAGCGCGAGGTGAGCGACGCGGACGCCCTCTGCGTGCGCAAGGCGCTCTCGGGCGTCGCCCGCTGTCACGACCGGGTGGGCATGCGCGCGGTGGCCGAGATGCTGCATGGCAAGGACACCGACAAGACGCGGCGCCTCGGGCTGACGCGCCTCAGCACCTTCGGGCTCTTGCCGGAGCACAAACCGGATTTCCTCCTCGCTCTGCTGCGGCGCCTGGTCACGGCCGGGCTCGTGACCATCTCGGGCGACAGCTATCCGCTGGTCCTGCTGACGCGAGCCGGCGTCGAGGTGATGAAGGGCGAGTCACCCGTGAGGGTGTTGTTGCCGGAGGAGGACGTGGGCCCAAAGGGCACGTCGCCCCGAGCCCGCGGGAAACGCAAGAAGAAGCCGAAGGTCGAACTCGCGGCGGCAGACGAGGCGCTCTTCGAGGCGCTGCGCGAGGCGCGGATGCTGCTCGCCAAGGAGCGCGGCGTGCCCGCCTACGTCGTCTGCCACGACCGCACGCTGGCCGAGATCGCCAGCTCGCGTCCCACGGATCTAGAGGCGCTGAGCGACGTCCACGGCATGGGACCGGCCCGCATCGAGCACTGCGGCGACGCGCTCGTGGCGGTCGTGCGGAGCGCTGGCTGAGTCGACGCCTGAAACGAAACACGATCTACGTAACGAATCGTTCGGCGCGACGCACTAAGGGTCATGCCCGAACGCTCACCCGCTGATCCGCGAGCCGAGAGGCGCGGCGCCACGACGAAGCTCGCGAAGCCCGTGAAGAAGAGGCGCCTCCGGGGACGCCTCAACGCCGTGGGCCTGCTCCTGGGCGCCGGCATCTTGGTTGCCTTGATCTGGCGCACGGACACGCGAGAACTCGGCGCGCGTCTGTCCCAGGCGTGGGTCTTCTTCGTGCCCGCGTTCATCGGCTACGTCCTGAACCTGATCGCCTCGAGCCTGGCGTGGCGCGCCACCTTCGTAAGCGACGCCGCGGGCAAGCGCCCCACGCTGCGCACGCTCTTGACGGCCTTCTGGGTCGGACACGCCGTCAACGGCCTCACGCCGGGCGCCACCGCCGGAGAGTTGGTGAAGGGCCGCATCCTGGCGCGCGAGGTCGGGCCCGAGGAGTCGGCGGCGTCGCTCGTGATCTACAACTACTGGAACCTCGTCACGACCCTGGCCTTCACGCTCGCGGCGCCACTCTTCGCCCTGCCCTTCTTGGAGCTGCCCGGAGAGATCGTCGCGGGCCTCTTCGGCGTGGGAGCGTCCATCGCGCTCGCCCTGATCGGCGCGGGGATTTTGCTGCGCCGCGGGCTGGCGACGCCTGTGGTGCGGGCTGTCTCGAGGCTGCCCTTCGTCCACGTTCGCGACATCGGCGCGCTGGAGAACAGAGCGCGTGAGGTCGACCTGCGCGTGGGCGCGTTCCGGGGCGCACACCCCGCACGACATCGCGAGGTCGTGGGCTACACGCTCTTGGCGCGGCTGCTGCTAACGGCCGAGTCCGCCTTCCTCATCTGGGGCCTCTTCCCGGAGAGCGGTCTGGCGTTCGTGCTGCCTCTGGCGCTCTTGATCCAGAGCGCGAGCAAGCTCCTCGGCTGGGTCACGGCCTTCGTGCCCGGACGCGTGGGCGTGGCCGAGGGCGGCGTGATGATGCTCTTCGGCCTGCTCGGCTTGGCCCCGGCGGTGGGGCTCACCTATGGCGTCTTCGGACGCCTACGCCACCTGATCGGCACGGGCATCGGCATGCTCCTGGCGCTTGTCTTCGAGCGCTCGCGCCGAACCCCAGACGTGTGCGCCTCGACGACGTCGCGGCCCGGGCTCGATCCCCTGTTCGGCTCACGCCCCTGAAGCCGGTCCGCGGGCGCCGCAGGCCTCGCCGGAGGAAGCGCTTGCTCCGGGGGCCCCGGGCGCGCTAGTCCGCGCTGCATGAACGACGCTGAACTCTCGATCGAGACCCTCGCCATCCACGCGGGCCAAACCCCCGACCCCATCACCGGCGCCGTGATGCCGCCCATCGTGCTCGCGAGCACCTTCGCGCAAGCGAGCCCCGGCGTGCACAAGGGCTTCGAATACTCGCGCACGAGTAACCCCACGCGCCAGACGCTGGAGGCCTGCGTGGCGGGTCTGGAGGGTGGCGAGCACGGCATGGCCTTCGGCTCGGGCTGCGCGGCGACGACGACGCTCTTCCTCAGCCTCTCGGCGGGGGATCACATCGTGTCGAGCGACGACGTCTATGGCGGCACCTTCCGCATCCTCGACAAGGTGATGAAGCCCCTGGGAATCGAGACGACGTGGGTCGACATGACGAACCCGGAGAACGTCGCCGAGGCCATGCGGCCCGAGACGCGCCTGGTCTTCGTTGAGACACCGACCAACCCGATGCTGAAGATCGTGGACATCGAAGCCGTGGCCAAGATCGGCCACGCCGGCGGAGCCAAGGTCGCGGTGGACAACACCTTCGCTACGCCCGTGCTGCAGCGACCCCTGAGCTTGGGCGCGGACATCGTCGTCCACTCCATGACCAAATACCTCAACGGCCACAGCGACGTGGTCGGCGGCATCGCCGTCAGCTCGGACGCCGAGTTGGTGGAGAAGCTGCGCTTCCTGCAGAACTCCGTGGGCGCAGTGCCCTCGCCCTTCGACTGCTTCTTGGTTCTGCGCGGGCTCAAGACCCTCGCCGTGCGCATGAAGGGGCACGTGGAGAGCGCACAGAAGATCGCCCGCTTCCTCGAGGCGCGCGCGGAGGTCGAGCGCGTCTACTACCCGGGGCTCGAGTCCCATCCGCAGCACGCGCTCGCCGCGAAGCAGATGAGCGGCCCTGGCGGCATGATCTCCTTCGTGGTCAAAGGTGGCCTGCCGGCGGCGCGGCGCTTCCTCGAGACCACCGAGCTCTTCACCCTGGCCGAGAGCCTCGGCGGCGTGGAGTCGCTAGTAGAGCACCCCGCCATCATGACCCACGGCTCCGTGCCCAAGGAGCAGCGCGAGGCCCTCGGCATCGTCGACGGCTTCATCCGCCTCTCGGTGGGCCTGGAAGGCCTGGCCGATTTGATCGCCGACCTCGAGCACGCCCTCGAGGTGTCGCAGGGCTGAGAACACGGCGATGCCTGAGCGTCCTGAACGCCTGGCTCCCCTGCGAGGGCGCTGGTAGGCTGCGGCTCGGAGACAATCATGGACTCGAAACTCATCCGCATCTCGTCGTTCCTCGGGGCTGCCTTCACCGCCTGCACGCTGCTGATCGCCTGTGGAGGTGGTGGCAACGGCACCGTCTTCGCGGACGCCATCTGGCAGGTCCGCTGCCCGCCCGGCCTCGCCGGCTGCTCGAGCCCAGGGGACGCACACAACGTCTTCGGCTTCGACAGCGAAGAGAACGACATCACCAGCGGAGGTCAGCCCGGTCTAGTGCGCACCACGTGCACGATCGACCCCATCGGGGACGGGGACGTGGCGATCGCATTCTCGGTGCAGATCGCCGGCGCCACCCTCGCCGTACGGAACGCGGTCGTGACCGACGGCGGCGGCGCCATCCAAGGCACGGCCTGCCAGGTCACCATCACCGACGACAGCGTGACCTACGTGGGCCGCTGCGGTGGCAGCGCGCCTTCGGACACGCAGCCCTGTCAGCTCAGCAACATCACCATGGATCCGCGCGCAGACGACGGCCCGACCCTCCAGACCAGCTTGCTCTGCACCCGCATCACCAGCCCCTCGGATCCCACCATCTTCATCCGCAACGTGGAGCGCGGCGTGGGCTCCCCCCGAGGCACGCCCGCGCCCGTGCGCTTGATCCACTGCCCCGGGATCTGAGCCGCTGACCCGATCGCTGCTCGAGCTGTGCTAGCCGAGGTAAAGCGGCTTGCTCGCGGGCCCATGGGCGGCCATCCTCCCGGCCCATGTCCCTTCGCCTACACGACACCCTCTCCGATCAGAAGCTACCCTTCGAGACGGCCGAACCCGGCCACGCGCGCATCTACGTCTGTGGACCCACCGTCTACGACTACGCGCACCTCGGACACGTCCGCTGCTACGTCGTCTACGACGTGCTCGTGCGGCACCTGAAGGCCACGGGCACGCGCGTCACCTACGTCCGCAACATCACGGATATCGACGACAAAATCCTCGCCCGCGCCAAGGAGCGCGGAGAGGCGCCGACGGAGCTCGCGGCGCGCTTCGCCGAGGCCTTCCATCAGGATCTGGCGCGCGTGGGCAACCTGCGCCCCGACATCGAGCCGAAGGTCAGCGAGCACCTCGACGAGATCCGAGATCTTGTCGCGCGTCTGATCGAAGGAGGCCACGCCTACGAGGCGGGCGGAGACGTCTACTTCGACGTCCACTCCTTCAAAGACTACGGCAAGCTCTCGCATCGAAACCTCGCGGATCTGGAGGCCGGCGCGAGCGGACGCACGCAGGGGGATGACAAGAGCAAGAAGCGCAACCCCGCCGACTTCGCCTTGTGGAAAGGCGCCGCCGAGGGCGACGTGAGCTGGCCGAGCCCATGGGGACCCGGGCGCCCCGGCTGGCACATCGAGTGCTCCGCCATGAGCATGGCGCACCTGGGCGAGAGCTTCGACCTGCACGGCGGCGGGCTCGATCTGGTGTTCCCTCACCACGAGAACGAGGTGGCCCAGAGCGAGGCGGCCACGGGTAAGCCCTTCGCGACCACCTGGATGCACAACGGCTTCGTCGAGGTCGACAAGACCAAGATGAGCAAGAGCCTGGGCAACTTCTTCACAGCCCGCGACGTGTACGAGCGCGTGGAGCCCGAGGCCATCCGCTACTTCACCATGACCGTCCACTATCGGGCACCTCTGAGCCTCGACTGGACGCTGGACGACGACGGAAACGTCACGGGCTTCCCCCAGTTCGAGGAGGCCGAGCGGCGCGTGGAGTACGTCTACCAGACGCGGCAGCGCCTCGAGGAGATCCCCGAGAGCCGCATCGCCGAGGACGGCACGGCGCCCGAGAGCCTGAACCTACGCGCGGGTCTCGTGCGCACGCTCGATGACGACCTGAACATGCCTCAGGCCCTGGCGCAGGTGGCCGAGTTCCTCAAGGCCGTCAACGAGCTCTGCGACGCGGCGAGCCGCAAGAAGGGCAAGGCGCCCAAGGCGTCGGTGACCCTCGCACGTGACGGTTTTGCAGCCCTCGAGGCGGAGCTCGGCCTGGGCGTCGAAGAGCCCCGCGCGATCCTCGAGCGCATCCGAGACCGACGAGCGGCCGCACGGGGCATCGAGCCGGGAGACGTGGAGGAGCGCATCGAGGAGCGGCGGCGGGCCCGCGCAGACCGGGACTTCGCCCGCGCAGACGAGGTGCGAGACGCGCTCGCGGCCCAAGGCGTGGAGCTTCACGACAGCCCCGAGGGCACGCGCTGGACCATGCGCTGAGCGGCGCCCCACGGCCGTCTCCACATGCCCGCTCATCTCGAGCTAGCGAGGGGAGGCCCCGTCGTGGCAGGATGGGAGGGTGGCGCGAGGCGCAGAAATGAGTGGGGGACCGAAGACCATCGCCGAGGGGTTGCTGTCGCAGACGCCCTTGGAGCATGTGCTCGTCTCCGTGGACAAGCGGAAGCTCACGGGCACCCTCGCGCTCTGGCCCGAAGATGGCCGCCGCGGACAAGACCGCCTGCTCTTCCATGAGGGTCGCATCAAGGCGGCGCGGCTGCTCGACGCGGCCTCCGCCCTCGACCGCGGGCTGCTGCCCCTCTTCGGTCGCGAGAAGGCTGCTTACGCGTTCTACGAGAAGAACCTCGTGGGACAGGGAGAGGGTGTGCTCGAGGGAGACCTCGATCCCTTCGCGCTGATCGCTGCGCGCCTGCGTGGGGGCTCTCGAGCGGATTTCGTCTCCCGGATCCTCGATCCTCTGAACGGCCTGGCCCTGCGCATGACCGGCGGCGTGGCCCTCGAGCGCTTCGAGTTCATCCCCAAAGAGAAGGCCGTCGTGGACCTGCTGCGCGCGGAGCCTTCGACCCTCGACGAGCTCGCGCGACGCTCTGGTGACGCCCGACGCGCACGCCGCCTCGTGTATCTCTTGCGTATCGCGGGCGTGATCACGCCGGCCGGCCAGAACTCCGCGGCGGAGATCTCCGGAGCGCACCGCACGGGAGCGGCGCCGCCCATCTCGGGAGCCCACGAGAGCCCGCCTTCCGCCCGGCCACGCGCCTCCAACCCACCCGCGAAGTCCACAGCACGCCCGCCCGCCCGCTCCAAGGCCCCGGCCTCGCAGGCTAGCACGTCTGGTGCACACAGCTCCCAATCTGGCGCCCACCGCAGGGACGCCGAATTGCCTCCGGATCCGCCGGCGACGCTGTCGGACGAGCTGCGCGAGCGCTGGCGTGAGATCGCGGACTACGTGGTGGAGATCGACGCCCAGAATTTCTTCGAGATGCTCGCCCTCGGACAGGACGTCTCGGAGGAGGAAGTTCGCGACGCCTATTTCCGCCAGGTGAAACGCTTTCATCCCGACCGGCTGCCGCCCGACCTGGCGCCCCTCGTGCCCTTCGCCGATCGCATCTTTCACCACCTGACCGAGGCCCGCGACACGCTCGGCGATGCACGCGCGCGGATCAAGTACAAGGCGACGGTTCAGCAAGGAGGCGGCACGCCGGCCGCCGACAGGCAGCTCGCCTTGGTCGTCAACGCGGCCATGGATTTCCAGAAGGTCGAGGTGTTGGTGCGACGGCGCGCCTGGGACGAGGCGCTGACGATCCTCGAGGAGGCGCTGGAGGTGAGCCCGGACGAGGCGGACTACCACGCCATGCGCGGTTGGGTGCTGCTCGAACGCCACGGGACGAAGAAGAAGAAGGACGCAAACGAGATCCTCACCTGCG
This sequence comes from Deltaproteobacteria bacterium, assembly GCA_013151775.1. Lineage (GTDB taxonomy): Bacteria > Myxococcota_A > Polyangia > Polyangiales > Houyiibacteriaceae > JAADHO01. The sequence continues at coordinate 27,859 of JAADHO010000246.1, forward strand.
CCGAGCGCGCGCTGGCACAGGCGCCGGACCACGAGCGGGCGCTTCACACACGGGCCGCAGCGTTGAAGCAGCTCGATCGCATGGACGAGGCGCTGAAGGACTTCGAGCACATCCTCGTCAACAACCCCAAGCACGTGGAGGCGACGAGAGAGATCCGCCTCGCGCGCATGCGCGGTCGGAAGCCGGGAGGCAAGGCCCTCGGCTTCTTCGAGAAGCTCTTCTCCAGCGGCAAGAAGAAGAAGTAGCGCCGGCTACTGCACGTCCTCGAGCGCGTAGAGCATGCCGTCATCCGAGCCGAAGTAGAGCGTCCCATCGGGAGCCAAGGCGGGCGAGGAGTCCACGTCTCCCTCGGTCTGGAAGGCCCAGCGCAGCTCGCCGTTGGACGTGAGGGAGTAGAGGTAGTCGTCGTGAGCGCCCACGTAGATGTTGCCGTCCCTGTCGACGATCGGCCCCGAGCGGCTGCCCACTTCGCTCGAATCGGCCACGGTCACGGGGAAGTACCAGGCCAGGCTGCCGTCCCGAGCCGACAAGGCGACCACTCGGGGACGCGGTCCGAACACGCTGGCGATCACCACACCGTCTCCGAGGGCGACGGGCGCGCGGATGTAGCCATCCAGGTCCGTGGACCAGCGCAGCTCACCGTCTCGTCCGAGGCGGTAGACCCGATGATCGTCCGAACCGAAGTAGAGGTCCCCGTCGTCGCCGAGGGCGGGGCTCGAGTCCACGTCTCCTCCGGTGCGATAGCGGAAAAGCAGCTCGCCCTGAGCCGAGAGCGCGTAGAGGTGATCGTCCTGGGAGCCGAAGTAGATCGAGCCCTGGGAGTCGACCACGGGCGCGCTGAAGATCTTGGCGTCCGCGCGGAAGCGCCACTTTGTTTCACCTTCTGGGGTGATCGCGTAGATCTGATCGCCCGCGGGAAAGACGATGGAGCCGTCGGGCATGAAGGCCGCGGAGGAGTCCACGTCGCCGTCCACGCGCAGGTGGAAACGCACCTCACCGCGGGTGTCGAAGGCGTAGAGCAGGTGCGCGTCCGAGCCCACGAAGCTGTTGCCCGCGGAGTCGACCAGCGGAGTGAACCAGGACGGAGCGCGGAGGTTTCGATCCCAACGCACGACGCCCTGGGATGAGAGGCAGAAGAGCCCACCCGCCGCGACCCGCTCGCC
>JAADHO010000224.1 GCA_013151775.1 Deltaproteobacteria bacterium
GCTCGGACGGCGTGACCGTACGCGGCAAGCGCACGCGCGTAGTGGCGCTGAAGCTCGTGCGTGTAGCCTATCTCGATCCACGGTGTGGCGTCCCGGGGGCGCAAGCGAGCGACCTCGAGCCAGGCCACACGCGCGCGCTCGGGGCGCTCGGCCAGGGACTCGGCCCGCGCCAGGTCGGCCCATGCCTCGCTCGCCTCGGGGTGCTGCTGCGTGACGCGCGCGAAGTGCCGAGCGGCGCCCTCGAAGTCGCCGTCGTCCATGGCCACACGCCCCCGTCGCTGCTCCAAGGGCAAGCAGCCCAGCGAGACGAAAGCGAGCAACAGAGCGAGCCACGCTTGACGCGGGCGACGCGCGCCGGGACCATGCGAGCCATGGAACGAGACACCATTCTGCGCATGCTCTCCCGAGTGGAGGGCGTCGAGCTGAGCGACGACGCTTTCGAGGTCGCGGAGGGCCATGGCCTGACGTTCTACCTCGGAGGGCCCGGAGACGCGATGGTCGTGCGGGAGATCCACAGCGGCGTCTTCGACGCGGACTTCGTCGAGCTCGTGACCGAGGACGGGGAGCACGTCTACTCACCGCTCGACTCCATCTCGGCGCTGGCCACCAAGCCTCCTCGGGACGCGCCCTCGCGGCGAGCGGGCTTCGCCTAGCGGTGTCCGCCGGAAGGATCCTGCTCGTCGACGACGAGGCGAGCCTTCGCGAGATGCTCGGTATCCTGCTCGAGCGCAGCGGCTATGACGTGACGGTCGAGGCCGGCGTCAAGGCCGCCCTGAGGCGGCTCGACGCGGAGCGACCCTTCGAGGCGGTGATCACGGATCTGTTGATGCCCGACGGCTCGGGCATGGACGTGCTCGAGGCGGCACGCGCACACGACCAGAGCACGCAGGTGCTGATGATCACCGCCTACGCGACCACGGAGCAGGCCGTGGAGGCCATGCGCAAAGGCGCCTACGACTACGTTCAGAAGCCCTTCAAGAACGACGCGCTCTTGGCCACGCTCGAAAAAGCAGTGGAGAAGCGCCGCATCGTGGCCGAGAACCGCGCCCTGCGGGCCGAGGTCGAGGGCACGCTGCGCGAGGGCGACCTGGTGGGGCGAAGTCAGGCCATGCGCGATCTGCGCGCCTTCCTCGAGCGGGCCGCGCGCGCGCGCAGCAGCGTCCTGATCACGGGCGAGAGCGGCACGGGCAAGGAGCTGGTCGCCCGCGCCCTGCACTACGGGGGTCCGCGCGCGGCGCAGGACTTCGTGGTCGTGAACTGCGGCGCCCTACCGGAAGCGCTGATGGAGAGCGAACTCTTCGGCCATGAGCGCGGCGCCTTCACGGGCGCGGTGCGCGCCGAGCTCGGGCTGTTCCGAGCGGCCGATGGCGGGACTCTGTTGCTCGACGAGGTCGGCGAGCTGCCACCGGGTCTACAGGTGAAGCTGCTGCGCGCCTTACAGGAGCGCGCCGTGCGTCCCGTGGGCGGCCGCAAGGAGGTGCCCGTCGACGTGCGTGTGGTCGCCGCCACCAACCGGGACCTCGAGCGCGCGGTCGAAGCTGGGGAATTCCGCGAGGATCTCTTCTATCGCCTGAACGTCCTGCGAGTACACGTCCCGCCCCTGCGAGAGCGACGGGAGGACATCCCCTTGCTCGCAGAGCACCTGTTGACGAAGCACGCCGCCTTGGCGGGTCGGGCCCTAGAGCTCAGCCCCGAGGCGCGTGCCGCGCTGACGCGTCGGCGCTTCCCGGGAAACGTGCGCGAGCTCGAGAACGTGATCGAGCGGGCCGTGGCGCTGACGCCCGGGGAGATCCTCACGCCCCAAGATCTCGGGCCCGTGCTCGAGAGCGCGAGCGCGCCGTGCGGCCCGGAGCTGCCGGCGGAGGGGCTCGACCTCGAGGCGCATCTCGCATCCATCGAATCGAGGCTGCTGCGTGCGGCCCTCGAACGCAGCGGCGGCGTGCAGACACGGGCGGCCGCGCTGCTCGGCATGAGCTTTCGACAGTTTCGCTACCGACTCGCGAAGCACGCATCCAAGGGTCGCGAGAGCTGATGCGGGACCAGGCGATGCCTTGGCGTAGCACGTGCATGTCTCCCGACAGCCCGTGCGCACCTTTGGAGGGCGCGTGGGGCGTATGCTAGAGTTTGACGGTGAGAAGCGACGAGTCCGTTCGTGGAGGATCACATGACGCGTAGAGCACAGGCCGGGTTCACCCTCTTGGAGTTGATGATCGTCGTGATCATCATCGGTGTGCTGGCCGCCGTCGCCATCCCCGCCTTCACCGCCTACGTCTACCGCGCGCGAGCGTCGGAGGCGCCCGATTTTCTCAGCGAGATCCGCCAGCGACAGGAGAGCTACCGCTCCGAGTTCGGACAGTACGCCGCCGTGAGCACGGGCTTCGGGGATCTCATGCCGAGCAGCCTCGTGCCAAACGGAGGCGTACAGTCTTGGCCCGCCTCCACTCCGAAGTGGGATGAGCTCGGGGCACGCCCCGACGGCCCCGTCTACTTCCAATACGCCACCGTCGCCGGGCTCCCCGGCACCACGCCTCCGGGCGGGCTCGGCTACGACGGATCAGACTTCTGGTTCGTCTCCCACGCCGTCGGAGACCTCGACGGAGATGGCACCAAGGTCACCTTCGAGAGCTACTCCGCGGGCAACCACATCTGGATCAGCGAGGGCAAGGGCTGGGAGTGAGCCGGGGTGCAGCGCCTAGCGCTGAAGTGACACTTTTTGTCAGTCTGCGTGCAGTGGACTGACAATTCTCGTCAGGGCAGACTCTTGCGCTCAGAACAGCTCGAGATGGTGCGGATTTTCAGCCAGATAGTCGAGCAGACGCCTTCGGCACGCGGCTTGCTTTCAAGTTCCAGCAACGCTGTGTAGAGTCCGCCCTCACGGCAATCATCGAAGGCTGGTCACGCCAGCGCACACCAAGGAGATACGGATGAAGAAGTTACTTGCGAAGAGAGAAGGCTTCACGCTGATCGAGCTGATGATCGTGGTCGCGATCATCGGTGTGTTGGCCGCCATCGCCATCCCGGCGTTCATCAACTACGTCAAGCGTGCGAAGACCTCGGAGACCGGCGAAAACTTGAAGTCCATGTTTACCGGATCTGCTGCCTATTACAGCGCCGAGCATTGGAGCATGGGCGTCGTGGCACCGGGCGCCGCCGCCTCTGCCGTCGCGGCTTGCACGGTTTCCCCTGCGGTTACCACGAACACGATCAACAACCAGAAGACGACCCTTGATTGGGCTGTGCAGCCCGATGACTTCGCGGCGATCGGCTTTCAGGTCGCAGATCCAGTTTACTATCAGTATAGCATCGTCGGATCCACGGGCGCGTGTGACGGGACGGCCTTGAACACGATGGTCTACACCTTCCGAGCGAATGGAGACTTGGACGCAGATGGTACGCTCAGCACCTTCGAGGTCGCGGTCGGCTCGAACTCCGACAATACCCTCTATCGTGCGCCCGGCATATTCGTGTTCAACGAGCTGGAGTAGCCCTCGTTCGCATCGTTGGGTTCCGAAACGACGCCGTCTGCCTAACGCAGGCGGCGTCGTTCGTCGAGAGGCCGCAGCTGCGTGCCGGACGTCGATCGGGTAGAAGCGCTAGAGTGAAACGGCTTCGAGCATTCGGTCTGATCAGCGCCCTGCTGCTGGCCGCGTTCACGGGGCGTCAGCTGCGGCAGTCCGCCGCGGCCGAACGAGATACGACCGAGACCTACGAGGACATCTACTACCTGCCGCCGCCGGCTTGGCTGCCGGTTTTCTCTTTGGGATATCGTGAAGCGCTCGCCGATCTGATCTGGATGCGCGCCCTGGTGTACTTCGGCGAGGAGTTTCGCGAGCGCGGCGCCGGACGCCACGTCTTCGACTACGGGGAGGCCATCCTGGCTCTCGATCCGGATTTTCGCCGCGTCTACCGCTGGATCGGCATGGCCGGCATCTACCGCCCCAATGCGGTCAGCGTGGCGGACACACGCCGCGCCGTGGGCTTCCTCGAGCGCGGCGTGGCGCGCTTCCCCAATGACGGAGAGCTGGCCTGGGATCTCGGCGCGACCGAGATGTACGAACTCGTGCCCATGCTCCCGGCAGGACCCGAGAAGGACGCGCTGAAGCTGCAAGCGGCCACCCACATGATGACGGCCGCACGCCTGGGAGCCGGACCTGCCTGGCTGGTGCTGGCGAACGCCACCCAGCTCGAGCGCCTCGGCAAGATGGAGCAGGCGGCGCGACACCTCGAGGAGATGTACGGCTCGGTGCAGGATCCCGATCTGCGCTCCCAGATCGCGACGCAGATCGCGGCCATTCGAGGTCGCAGCGAGGCGGAGGCCTTCGAGCGGGCCAACCGACAGCTCGACGCGGCCCATCGTCGGGACTACCCCTACCTGCCCCTCGGGCTCTACGTGCTGGTGCGCGAGACACCATCGACTCGCGCTGCCATGGGGTCCGAGGACACTCCGCCATGATCCCCAACGCCCAATCCAGCCGTCGTGCCCGTCGCCGAGAGGGACTCAGCCTGGTCGAGGCCTCGGCCGCCGTCGCGCTGCTCGGCACGGCCCTCGCGGTCTTCGTGCCGGTCTTCTTTCGAGAGCTGAAGACCAGCCGCATCTCGGAAGCCCCCGAGAACCTCGCGCGGCTGCAGGCGGGCGCG
>JAADHO010000351.1 GCA_013151775.1 Deltaproteobacteria bacterium
CTCGAAGACGGGTTCGCCGGCCAGCGCCACATCGCGCAGGGCGTTGTAGAGCTCGCCCGCCATGATCGCGAAGACGAACACGCCGTGTCCGTCTCCCTCGAAGGCGAACTCTCCCACCTGCCCGTCCCAGCGCGCTCGCTCCTCCTCGAAGAAGGGCAGGGAGTTGTGCACCACGCCCATGGCGTCGAGCAGCGCTTCTTGGTCGTAGTCCGTGATGTAGACGAGCGCGTAGTAGAGGGCTGGCCGCCCCGCGTCATCCAGCTCGGGTAGCGCCTCGGTGTCGCTCCAGTTGAAGCTGTCGGCGATGGCTGCGGTCTCTTCGGGCGAGACCGGATCTTCGAGCTGTGGCAGGTCGCCGTCGGCGTCGAGCGCCGTGCGCAGGTCTAGCTCGAGGATCTCCGGCCTGGCCCCCGAGCTGCCCGAGCCGCCACAGGAGCCGAGCCCGAGAGAGGACCCCACGACCAGGAGGCCCGTGAGAACCGAAGAGATGCGGCGCGGGCTCATGGCGTCACCGAGGCGAGGCGGGCGACCAGCATGCCCTGCATGGCGTTGCTGGAGCGCAGCGTGATGTCGAGCATTTGCCGGGTCGCCGCGCCACCGCAGTGCAGCGCCGGCAGCGTCAGGGCTTGGCCGCTGCCGAGGGCGCGCGTGTCGCCATCGATGCCGAGCGTCCCCGTTGCGAAGCCCGCCACCAAGAGCGTGAGTTCTCGTCCGCAGGGGCGGCTGAGCTGTCCCGAGGAGCGGCGTGGACCGAAGCCGAGCCAGGCTACTGGGTGCATGTCGTCGAGCTCCGCGTCCTCCGCCAGACCGCTGCGACGTGCGCGCAGCTCGCCCTCGGCGACCAGAGGCTCGAGGCTGACGAGCCGATCGCTCGAGGCGTCGAGCAGCACCGCGACGTACGCGCGGTCGACCTGCGTGCGCCAGCTCGTCGCGAAATCAGCGGGAGCGTAGATCGCGCCTGTGGCGCCATCGAGACGCAGCATCGGCGCATGCACCAGCGCCGCCACACCGAGCGCCTTCGGCACGCCTCGCGCCTCGAAGGCCTCGCCGCTGGGGTCGGCCGGGAGCAGCATCAATCGCGGCTCTCCGAAGGCTGGCTCGAAGAGAAAGTACCAGTCGTCTCGCTCGGCGGTGGTCACGCCCAAGGCGGCCGTGCGCAGCGTGAGTCGCCCCGTGCCCTGCGTGGCGAAGACGCGGCCTGCGCGCACCACTTCGCCATCGAAGGAGGCCTCGAGGGTGGCCGAGACGACGCCTTCGTCTACAGCATCGGGCAAGAGCAGGCCCGCGCCGATGCGCTCCGGGCAGGCGCCGCTGACGCGCGTGGTCTCCGGCGACAGGTTGCGGTCGTAGTCCGTGGTCAGCGCGAGCGAGTCGACAGCTGTGGGGATCAGCTGCTCATAGTCCGCGGCCAACTCGCGGTCTGCGAACTCGGCCGGCAGATACGTCTCCGGTGTGCCTTGGCCGTCGAGCGCCACGACCGTCAGGCCCTCGGCGTTCCGAGTCGGGCAGGCGGCCGCAGCGGCGGGATAGTCCTCGGGGCGACGGATCACCTCTTCGACGCCCGAGGGCGACTCGTCAGCGGGGATCACCAGCGCGGACGGGCCGTTGTCGCAGGCGCCGACGGTGAGCAGAAGCGAGAGCAGCGTGCAGCCCTCCCAGGCACGCCGGCCGTTCACGGCAGACACTTCGTTTCGCAGACGCCGGAGCCTCCGCAGTCGAGGTCAGGCGCGCGGCAGGGTACGGCGCCCGTGCAGTCTGCGCCCACGCCGCCCTCGGGGACGCACTGGTCTCCGCTGGGCGTCGTGCGACAGCTCGAGGCCGCGCCACATGGGTCGAGCGCGTCCATCAGGAAGACGCCGCCCGTGCACGAGCTGAACGCCGCAGCCTCCGTGCAGCTGCCGCCGACGCAGCTTCCGCGCAGACACGTCCCCGCGTCCGCGCAGCTCTCGCCCACGTCGGGAGCCGGGCTGCACGCCCCGAGGGTGCAAGGCGCGCCGATGGCGCAAGCCGAGTTGGCGTCGCATACGCTGCCAGGCGTGAGGATGGGTCGGCACATGCCGTCTTGGCAGCGCGACCCCAAGGCGCACTCGCGCGGGAGGCTGCAGGCGTCGCCGTCCGCTTTGGGGATGCGGCAGACGTTGGCGACGCAGCGCAGGCCATCCGCGCAGTCGACGGAGCCGCGGCTCTCGTCGCAGGCCTCGCCACCTGCTGAGCGAGCGACGCACGCGCCGGCGACGCAGCGCAAGCTAGCCTCGCAATCGGACGTCACGAGGCAGGCGCCCCCCGTGCTGTGCAGCGCCTCGCAGACATTCGTGGTGCGGTTGCACATCAAGCCGTCGGTACAGATTCCGCCGCAGGCCTCTCCATCGCCCGGGATCGGACGGCACACGTCGCTGATGCAGCTCAGCCCGGGGACGCAGGTCGAAGACACGCACGACTCGCCCTCCGTGGGAGACGCGACGCACACGCCCGGGCAGCTGGCCGAGCGGTCGCAGAATCCTCCCACGCAGGCCGTGTCGGTGAAGCAAGCTCCGCCCGGCGCGACCTGCGCCACCAAGGCGTCCACGCAGGTCTGGAAGCCGCCCGGCGAGCCGACCGCCGCGTGGCAGGCGGCGAGACCTTCAGGGCTGATCTCGATCTGCCCACTGTCGATGCCTGCGGTCAGCACGCGCAGAGGCGGGAAGACGTCCGAGCGCCCGCTGCAGATCGCGGCCTCCCATGAGCGGAAGGGAGCGAACTCGTCCTCCGCAGGCAAGAAGATGGCGCAGAACGCCGAGAGCCATTCGTCTCGCGTCATAGCCGTCGTGCAGCCGTCGGCGTCTGCACACGAGGCGCAGGCGCCAGCAGCACACAGGGGCGCGGTGACGGCGCAGTCGTCGTTGCCGCGGCACTGGGCGCAGACGCCGCCGGTCACGCAGAAGCCCATGTCGCAGTCCGTGTCGCGGCCGCACTCCGCGCAGCTTCCGTCATCGAGGCAGATGGCGAGCCCGGGCCCGCCCTGGCACTCCGCGTCTGTCAGGCAGCCACCGCAGCTGCCCTCGCGGCAGATGGGCGCAGTGGAATCCGCGCAGGCCGCGGATGAGGCGCAGCCCGCGTCAGGGCTCCCCGTGTCGCCGCTCGCGTCCACCTGGGCGTCGCCCGCGTCCACCTGGGCGTCTGTGGACGAAGACCCGCCGCCACAACCGAGCCCGGCCGCAGCCACGCCCGCAGCCAACAACACCCCAGCCGAAATTCGACCCACGCGCAAGACGTTCATCATCCCCTGACCTTTTCCCCGAGCTCCAGCTCGATTTTCCCACGGCGCAAACCGGCGCCGCTCCTCTGCAGGGTTGCAGCGTAGGCGAAGCCGCTCCCGTGTCAATGGCCCGCTCCGCTGGTTCCGCTGGTGCGCGTGAGGTCCCCGACTCCATGTTCCGCGCCTGAGATGCTGCTCGACGCGGCGACGTGTCCGCTACGGAGCCGGACAGCTGAGACGGATGCGCGAGTGGGGATAGCCGCTGCGCTCTGGATCCCCGGCGATCAGGTCGCCTCGGCCTTGCATGACCAAGTCGGGGCCGGCCTCGAGCAGCCCGAAGCCGCTCTCCCAGTAGGCGTAGCCCCAGCGCGAGGTGTTCATGTCCGCGGGCCGAGCCAAGGTCTCGAAGTCCGCAGCCGAGTCGCGCCAGATGAAGCTGTCGGAGAATCCTGGCGTGGAGTCCGCCCAGATCATCACGTAACCCGAGCCCCAGCGCGAGAGCCCCATGAAGCCGCCCATGGTGGAGCGTCGCGGGACGACCTTCACGGGTGTGGCTAGCGGCGCCCCCAGCTCGTCGAGGCGCTCACACCAGGTTTCGAAGTCCCACATTCCGTAGAAATACTTCCAGCAAAACAGCGTCGATCCACCTCCCGCAGCGACCGCCGAGTTCTCGTAGCTCGTGCCTCCGCCAGGGCGCGCGGTGACATACGTGGACTCCACGGCCGTCGTGGACAGCGTGGTGAGGCTCGGCGGCGCTGTGCCATCGATCCAGGCGATCACCCAGCGGCTGCCGTTCCACGCCAAGGACTGACCCAAGCCCAGCTCACCGCTCGCGGACACCACCACGGGATCCGTCGCCACCAGCAGAGTCGAGTCGTAGGCTCGAAAGCGCACTCCTTCGCCAGGCCGCTGATACACCAACCCGAGCTCCGTACCGTTCCAGAGGATCTCTCCCGCCCCGGGAATCGAGACGGGCTCACCATGAAACGTTCCATCGAGCGCGAGGCGCTGCAGCGTCGCGTCGGCGTTCACACCGTAGGCCATCACCAGCTCGGAGCCGGTCCAGGCCAGGCCCCACAGTTTGGGGAAGGCGCCGAAGGTGATCGGGGTCTCGATGGTCGCGATGTGCTCCGCGTCTCGATTGTAGCGCGCGAGGTAGGCGTGGGTGGGTGAGTTCCGAGGGCCCGTGTAGGCCACGAAGAGGAAGACGTACTCCGCGCCCGTCCAGACCACGCGCGACTCGTTGAATCCGCCTACGGTGGGTTCACTCGTCGGTCGGGAGACGCGATCCCAGCGCAGGTCCGCCGTCACGCTGCAGACCGACAGCCCGACGGGGCCGGCGTCCACGCTCGCGTCGGGTCGCGCCGCGTCGAGCGCGCCGGCGTCCACCCC
>JAADHO010000272.1 GCA_013151775.1 Deltaproteobacteria bacterium
GGTGGCGCGAGCGACTCCGGTGGCGACGCGGCGCCCGACTCCGGGACCGCGCCAGACGCGGCGGCGGACGCGTCCGCACCACTTTGCGCTCCGTCGCCTCCGCCGAGCTGCGACGCGGCGCCACCCGATCCCGGAGCGACGAGCGCGTGGCGTCATCCCGTGGCGTCGCGCTTCAGCGCCAGTGCGGGCGCCCAGAGACATCGCGGGCGCGATCTCTTCTTGCGTGAAGGCGATGCGCAGTGGGCGCTGGCGAAATTCGCCTACGGTTCGACCGACAAGGATCTGAAGGATGAGCAGGTGCGCATCTGGCTGGACCGCGGCTGCGCGGGCACATGGGAGCTGCTCGGCACGTCGCTGACGACCAATGACGGAGACCACGCCGACGTGTACGGAGTGACCGACACGGGCGGCTGGGTCTTCTTTCCAATTCCAGACAGCGCGCGCCTGGGCGTCGGTCGTCACCGCCTGCATTTCGCCGTGGCGGGTGATCTATCGACCACCGACCAGCTGATCGAGGTGCTACCGCCCGAGGCGCACGTAGTGGTGAGTGACGTCGATGGAACGTTGACCGAGAGCGAGACGGCGGAGTTCTTGACCTTGGTGAGCGGTCCCTCGCCGGCCGCCAACGACGGCGCTCCCGAGGTGCTCTGGGCCTTGGCGCGTCGCGGCTACCGCATCTTCTACCTCACGGCGCGTCCCGAGTGGCTGGCCACGCGCACGCACGAGTGGCTGAGCGAGCGCGGCTTCCCGCCAGGCCTCGTGCACACCACGCTCGGCTTCATGGGCGCCACCGGCGCCGCCGCCACGCGCTTCAAGGCGGGGGAGCTGCGCGCCCTCGACGCGGTGCTCTCGCAGCCACCGGATTGGGGCTTCGGCAACAAACCCTCAGACGCAGAGGCCTACGCGGGCGACGCCATCCCCGCGGCCCATCGCCTGCTCTACCAGATGACGGGCGACGCCATGGGCGGCGTCGTCTTCGACGACTACCGCGCGCTCCTGACCGACGCCGAGGCCGCGCCACTCGTCTGCAGATGAGTCGATCAACGCTTTGGTGGATACTTTTGCAGCTTTCGTTGCAGTGAGCGCCGATGCATGCCGAGCTGACGCGCCGCACGGCTGAGGTTGCCGCCGCAGTCACCGAGTACGCGCTGGATGTGCTCCCACTCCACGCGCGCGAGGCTCGGTGACGCGTACTCCTGCACCGCCGTCAGCGGCGCCGCCGCCGCCTTGTCGAAGGCCGCGAGAATCTCGTCGGCGCCTGCCGGTTTCTGCACATAGCCCGCAGCGCCCAGGCGCATCGCTTCCACGGCGGTCGCGATGGATCCGTAGCCCGTGAGCATGATGACGCGCGTAGTCGGGTCGACCGCCAGGAGCTCGCGCAGCACCTCGAGCCCCGACGTGTCGGGCATGCGCAGGTCGAGCACGCACAATTCCGGGGAATCTACCTGCGCCAAGCGCAGGGCCTGGAGACCATCCGCGGCTAGACGAACCTCGTAGCCACGCGACGAGAGCGCACGTCCGAGGCGCGTGCGAAAGACCTCGTCGTCATCCACCACGAGCACACTCGCTGCGCCATCTTGCCCGCTCACGCTCCCTCCATCGGCAACACCACGCGTGCGACCGTGCCCTCATGGGGTTGGCTGCGATGGCTCAGAGATCCGCCCGCCTGCTCGATCACCGTGCGCGCGAGCAGCACACCCAAGCCCATGCCTCGGCCGGCGGGCTTGGTGGTGAAGAAGGGCTCACCCACGCGCGCCAGAGTCGCCTGGTCCATACCTTGTCCGGAATCCGCTACCTCGATCACGACGCCCTTCTCCTCCTGTCTCGCCCGCAGGAAGACGCTGCCGGTCGACGCTTGGAGCGCATTGTCGAGCAGCGCGCGCAACGCACGCGACAGCCCGCGCGGCGGCGCCTTCACACGCGCTCGGAGATCGACGCCGAGATCGAGAGCGACCCTCGGGCCTACCTGCTCGCGCAGCCGAGCGAGCAGCTCCGCCACATCCACCTCGACGATGGACTCGCCCGGGCTGCGCGCAGCCTCGACGGAGAGCTCATCGAGCACCTCACGACAGCGCCTCACCTCGGAGCCCACGAGCTCGACGTCCTCTAGTAGATGCGCCACGCCATCACAGCGCCGCAGCTCGAGCTCGAGCTCTTCGGCACACAGCGCGATCGTCCCCAGAGGTGTCGCTAGCTCGTGAGCAGCGCCTGCCGCCAGAGTCGCCAACGAGGCTAGGCGTTGGGCCCGCTCGGCGCGCATGCGCTCGCGCTCAGCACGTGCCCGGCTCTGCCGCAGCTCACCGCTGACTCGACCGACGAAGGTGACGATGAACGCACCGGCGACACCCGAAGCGACCCACATGCCGTAGAGATGCAGGCGCATCATCTGCATATGCGTCATGGGCAGCGGCACGCTAGCGACGTAGAGACCCGCGAGGCAGCTGAGGGCCAGAGCCACCAGACCCCACGTCCAGCGCCAGGAGAGCGCCATGGCCGCGAGGGCGACCTGCACCAAGAAGAGAAAGCTGAAGGGGTTCTGCGCACCGCCCGAAAAGTAGAGCAGCGCCGCCAAGACCAAGACGTCGAGGGCGATCAATGAGCCAAGCCGCAGCTCGGTGACAGCCCGGCGACGCGAGACGCGCGCGGCGAAGACATTGCTCGACGCCTCGAAGCCGATGACTGCCAACAGCGGCGCGAGCACCACGGGCACGTCGAGCAGCCAACGCACGACGCCGAGGGTAATGAGCTGACCGAAGATCGCCGTCCAGCGCAGACGCAGCAGCCAGTCGAAGGTCGCGCGACGCTCGTCTCCGCGCTCCACGTCCAAGCGAGATGTCGGGGCTTCGGATGTGCCACTCCTGCTCACACGCAGACTCTACCCACAGCGCCTCGCAGGCGCCGCTCCAAGCGGAAGGGGTGCGACAATTCACCGCATTGGCGAAACCTGCCCGCCGCCTACACCTGAGAACTCCGGCGTGGCTCTACGGCTGCACCATCTGACCCACGGAGTTTCTCATGCGTCATCACACGTGCTTCGCCCTCGCTCTCGTCGCCCTGCTCGCCAGCGCCTGCTCCAGCAACAGCGGTCCACCCGAGCCCGTCACGCTGAGGCTCGCCGATGGCACGCAGGGCATCTTCGCGCCCGAAGACGCCCTCGGGCTCGGCGAGAACATGATCACCATCACGCTGACCCGCGCGGACGCCACGCCGATCACAGGCCTGAACCTCCAAGTGGACGCCTTCATGCCCGCGCACGGCCACGGTCTACGCCAACCTCCGGTCGCCAGCGAACTGGGTGAAGGCCGCTACATGGTCCACATCGACTTCCACATGACGGGGCGCTGGGACATGAGCGTCGCACTCGGTGAAGGGGAGGACGCGCCCAGCTTCAGCGTGCCGCTTGAAGTTCGTTGATGCTGCGCCACGCGATCACGCTAACGTGCTACCTGCTGGTCGCGGCCGCCTGTGCGTGCTGCCTCGAGCCAAGCGGCGCCTCCGCCCAGGCGTGCTGCGTGGGCGGAGGCGGTCAACTCGGCGTGGTCGGCCGTGAGCGACGCGCTGCGCTGACGGCTCGCCTGGGCTATCAGCGCGCCATGGGAAGCTACGCCAACGACGGCAGCTACCATGGGCTGCGTGGCGCCTCCATCGACGATCTGACCCTCGAGCTTGGCGGGGGTGTGCGCCTCTTCGACCATCGCCTCGAGCTGAGCGGCACACTGCCGACACGGCTACAGCATCGCAGCTACCGGGGCAGCCAGGGCAGCGCTCGCGTCGGTCTCGGCGACGCCTCCCTCGGCGTTGGGCTGATGCTGATTCGCGGCAGCGTGGATGGCGTGCGCCGGCGCGAACCTGGCACGTGGATCCCCTTCCTCGACCTCAACCTAGGCGTGCTCGTCCCGAGCGGGCGCGCACCCGAAAACAGCCATGACCAGAACGGCGCCGACGTCATGGGCGGTGGTCACTTCACGCTGCAAGGCGGCCTGCGCCTGAGCCAGTTCGTCAGCCTCCGGCAGATCCTCACGCTCAGCGTGCTCTTCGAGCGAGGCCTCGCGCGGGACGTGCATAGCCTCGCGGGGGCTTCGCATCGCTACCGACCCGGAGCGGCCGTCAGTCTGCGCGCTTCGTGGCTCTACGCACGGGACATGCGCTGGTCGGGCGGCCTCTTCGTCACGACCCGCCTCGGCCGCCCTGCACACCAAGACCGAGAGCGCGTGGCAGGCAGCGCATCACGTAGCTTCAGCTTCGGCGCGCTGCTGAGCTGGGTCTTCATTCTGCCCATCTGGGAGGCAACCTTGAGCATGAGCGTAGATCCCTTCTTCAGTGGACCAGGGCGCAACCTGCCGCAGGTCGGACCGAGGCTGAGCCTCTTGATGAAGCGCAGCTTCTGAGACTCCACGCGGGTGCGCCCGCTTCTCGAAGGCAGAATGCGATGAGGCCTCAGATTCGGGTAAGATGCGCGCATGAGCGCGGACGACGACGAGGCGACGGACGGGGAGAGCATCTCGAAGGCAGACGAGCCTACGGAGGAGGAGCCTGCTGAGGAGGACGAGCCTGAGGAGGACGAGCCTGAGGAGGACGAGCCTGCGGAGGACGAGCCTGAGGACGAGTGGGAGCCCGGCAGAGTAAAGCGACCCGAGGATGACTATCCGGAGGCTGACGAGCGGACGCTGAGGCGCGCCGGCATCGGCTGCATCGCGCTGGTCGCGTTGGTGTCCCTCGCCTTCGTGTGGCTCCTCGACGTGGCCTTCGACGGGCTCACGGATCTCGACAGCCCGGGGCCGATCGCGGCCCCCGCGGACACACCGGAACCGTCCACCGCCACGCATCCGCCCGAGCCGTCCACCGCCACGCGTCCGCCCGCCCCGCCTGCGCCGATGCCTCGAGCGGAAATTGCCTGGTTCGACGACTTGGACGCGGCGAAGACCGCGGCGCGCGCACAACACCGCCCGCTCTTGATCTACTTCGAGGCCACCTGGGAGCCGACGTCCATGGAAGCGCGAAGGATCGCCTTCGGAGATCGAGAGGTCCGTGCGCTGGCCACGGGCTTCGTACCCGTGAAGATCGAGCTGTCGAACTCGGACGATGGGGCGCGCCTCTCCGCGCAGCGTCTGGGCGTCACGGCGGTGCCACAGCTGTTGCTGCTGCGAGCGGACGAGTCGCGACTCGTGGAGGACATCACGAGCATGGATCCACCGACGGTGAGAGGCGCCATGCAAGCGGCCCTGAGTGCGTTCGATCAATAGGCAACGCGGGCAACTGAAAGGAGCACGCGTTTCGCGTGCCAGGCGAGTGAGTTAGCATGTGCCGATGCTTCGACTCGACCTGCGATCCTCCCGCCTCCTGCTGGCCCTCTCTCTCGTGCTCGCTGCTGGCTGCGGTGACGACGCCTCGCCGGACGTCGACGCTAGCCTAGACGCAGCCATGGACGCGGCAGCGGACGCCCCGGCGCGAGACGCCGCGCCTCGCGACGCGGGCGTGGACGCGGCGCCCACAGACGTACCCGAGAAGGGGCCATGGTCGCTACAGCCCACGACCACGGGCTTCAGCGTGCGCTGGGAGAGTCAGCTCGCGCCAGCCGTCGCCGCCGTGAACTACGAGCCGGTGGCGGGCGGCCTGATGCTCGAGGCGACCGGCAGCTCCAGCTCGCGCGTGATCGCCGAAGACTATGGGCCGTTCCCTCCGCTCTCCGACGAGCCCGACCTCGCGGGCACCTACTTCATCAACGAAGTGCAGGTCACCGGGCTCGAGCCCGCCACTTGCTACACCTACGAGATCGTCGACCAAGCCGGGTTCACCGGTCGCGCCTGCACGCTGCACGCGCCGGACGATCACACCACGCCCATCATCGCCTACGTGGTCGGAGACACCAACCCGGCTCTGGGGCACACCGTGCCGCTCTTCGACAACCAAGATCCACGGCAGGCCGAGTTCGTGATCCACGCCGGCGACGTGCAGTACTACATGTCCATCGTCGAGTCGTGGCAGGCGTGGTTCCGCATGATGAGCCCGATGCTCGAGGCGGCGCCCTTCATGCCCTGCATCGGCAATCACGAGAACGAGAAGCTCGACGAGCTGAACGACTACTATCTTCCGCTCTTCACGCA
Organism: Deltaproteobacteria bacterium; assembly: GCA_013151775.1. Classification (GTDB taxonomy): domain Bacteria; phylum Myxococcota_A; class Polyangia; order Polyangiales; family Houyiibacteriaceae; genus JAADHO01. Next base: position 6,105 of record JAADHO010000272.1, read on the forward strand.
GGCGTCCGCCGAAGCTGACGCCACCGCCGATCGCTACCACTACGAGACCGGCGGCGTTCACTTCTTCGTGCTCAACAGCGAGATCGAGATGAACGCGGACTCCGAGCAGATCCTGTGGTTCGAAGCCAAGCTCGACGAGGTCGAAGCGGATCCCAACTACCGCTTCTCGATCGTCTACTTCCACCGCCCGCTCTATTCCTTCGGCGGCTATTCCCCAAGCGAAGCCAATCGCGCCGTAATCGAGCCGATCCTCACGTCTCATCGGGTGCCTCTGGTGATCGCGGGTCATATGCACGGCTACGAGCGCTTCGAGGTCGGAGACGTCACCCACATCACGTCTGGCGGAGGTGGCGGGCTGATCGACAACATCGACGAGAACCTGCCTCCGCTGCCGGCGGACGCGGCCATCCGCGTGGCCTCGGGGGCCATCTATCAGTCGCTCTTGCTGACCATCGAGGGCAACGTGATCCACGGCGTCGTGATGGACGACATGGGCACGGTGCAGGACAGCTTCGACAAGACCGTCGTGATCCCCTAGCCGTGCCCCTGCCCGAGACGCGTCTCCTGCTAGCCCACGCGGCCCAATGGGAGACTGATGCTGTGGTGCTCGGCGCGCCCTCGAGCGAGCTAGAGCAGCTCGGGCTCGATGCCCTCAGTCCGATCCCGGACCACGAGAGAGAGCACGAGGCGTGTGTGCTCTATTGGCCCAAGGCCCGGCGGCGTCGCGAGTACTTCGTGGCCCTCGGCGCCGCCACAGCCAAGACGCTGGTAGTGGTTGGACACAAGCGTTCGGGTATCAAGTCTGCTTCAAAGATGCTGACTTCGTTGGGCCGTATCCGAACGAAGGAGCACGGCTGTCATTGTCAGCTCTTGGTCCTGGAGCTCTCGGCCCGGGCTCCTCTGCCGCAGTTTAAGTGCTGGGAGTCGAGCTTCGAGGCGCGCGATCTGAAGCTGGTGAGCCTACCCGGCGTGTTCTGTGACGGTCGCCTCGATGACGCGTCGGATCTACTGCTCGATCACTTCGAGCCACCCGAGGTTGGTTCGCTGCTCGATCTCGGCTGTGGTGCAGGTGTGCTTGGCCTGTGGGCGAAACGGGCGTCACCCGCTCTCTGTGTCACATTGTCAGATGTTGACAGTTTGGCTGTGGAGAGCAGCCGCAGGAGCGCTGGCTACAACCAGCTCGAGGTGCGCTGCGTGGTCAGCGACGTCTACTCCGCGTTGCACGAGCGCTTCGACGTGATCGTCACCAACCCACCCTTTCACCAAGGCGTGGCGACAGACTACGATGTGACCAGACGTATCATCAGCGAGTCTCCCGCACACCTCACGAGCCGAGGTGAGCTGTGGCTCGTGGCGAATCATTTCCTGCCCTGGCGCCAATGCCTCGAGCAGCACTTCGGGGAGGTCGAGCTCGTTCACGCCTCGCGCCGATTCAAGATCTGGCGAGCGCGTGCGGCCAGATCCTCCTGAAGGCCGAGGCCTCAGTTCGGGCTCAGTGAGATCCCGAGGCGGACGACCGCGTCAGCGACCTGCGAGTGCGGGAAGGTCATGCCGCGGATGACTCGATTGACGCAAGCGCTGGACGCCGGCATGCCGCCGTTCACGATGGCGATTCCGGGTCGCCCGGTGTCGTGAATGGCGAAGCGAACCAAGAGCGTCCGAGCACGCGCTCGACTCTCGGAGGCGACGCAGCTCTCGAGACGGGAGTGAGCCCGACGCAACAGGCGACGCACCTCGTCGCGATCGATCATCCCTGCGATGCGTGGATTGCCGACGGAGATGCCCGGCCTCGAGGCCACCATGGGCGACGCGGGAGGTCGCACCACAGGCGGCGGCTCGACCGGCGCGGGCTGCACCGTGGTCGCGGGCGTCGTGCTCGGAGCTGCGGCGCGCATGGTCGTGGGAGCGGTTGGGCTCGGCGTCACGGTCGGCGTCATGGCGCTGGGCGCGACAACTCTCGGAGACACGACGCGTTGGGGCGGCTGGGGATCTGCGCGCCGCTGGGGCTCCGCACGCGGCTGGGGCTCTGCGCGCGGCGCGCTCGCCTCACTCAGGGGAGTCAGGGGGATCTCCAGTGTCGCTTGCCGCGACTCGGAGAAGTCGACCTCGCGCATGGCCGGCTCGTAACCCTCGAGGGTGACCGAGACCCGATGCGAGCTGCCGACCCACAGGTCCTCCACGAGCTGAGGCGTGTTGCCCGGGCGCAGCGTACCGTCGATGCGGACCTGTGCACCTCGGGGCGTGGTTCGTACGAGCACGGACGCGGTCTCGTCGCTCCGCGCGAGCACGATCTCGACGCCAGATTCTTCGTCCGCGGTGACGACGTGCGCCGCCCGCGCGTAGCCACGCATCTCGAATGTCAGAGGGAGCGTCGAGTCTTCTGGGACTTGGACCTCGAGGGGTGTCTCACCGAGCAAGCGATCGCCAGACATCACTCTGGCCCCCGGAGGGCGAGAGGAGACCGCCACGTGTACAGGTCCGCCTGCCGGCCAGGCGAAATAGGCGAGCAAGGCGGCCAGCGCGACGATCAGCATCCCCATGGCGCGGCGCTTTCGCTGACCAGCCGGTGAGCTGAGGGGAGCCACGGCGGGCGCCTCGAGGGGGAGCATCTGAGGAGGTGCGCTTAGTGGCACGACGATGCCGGGCGGCAGCGGCGGCACGCTCGCGGGGTGGGGCAGAGGTGGCGGTGAACTCTTGCCTGCGAGCAGCGGCGGGATGTGAGCGGGTCCCTCATGCGCCGCCTCGGACTCGGAGATGACGTCCGCCACGAGATCGGCTGTGGAGACCGAGACCTCCGAGATCTCGGATTCGGAGACGCTATCCTCGGAATCGGAAAGCTCCGACACTCCGGGTAGGTTCGACGGCGGAACCCAAGCGACACTCGGATGGGTCTCCAGATCGAGAGGAGAGAACTGATCAGGGCTGTCCGAGCGCTCGTAGCTCTTGAGCAACCCCTCGAGTCGAGCTCGACGCGCGACACAGTAAGTGTCGAGCAGCCCGCGCACGCACTCGCTGAAGTTGAAGTCGGGGTAGAGTTCGGAGCGCAGCTGCCCGGCCCTCTCGGCCATCGTGCGGGCGGTCGCGAAGCGATCTTCCGGGTGGGGCGCGATCGCGGTCATGACGAGCTCGTCGAGGGCGTCTACCTCGGGTCCGCCCTCCGCCGAGGGCTTCGGAATATTGGGCTGCATGGCCGCCCGGATGACGTCGATGTCGCTGTCACCGGCCAGCGCGCGCTTGCCCGTGAGCAGCTCCCAGCAGATCAGCCCGAGGGCGTAGATGTCCGTCCGGCAATCGAGTGCCGTACCCTTGAGCTGCTCGGGCGGCATGTAGGCAAACTTGCCCTTGACGATGCCCGCGTCCGTGACCTGCCCTGCCGCCGCGACCTTGGCGATGCCGAAGTCGAGCAGCTTCACGCCGCCTTGATCCGTCAGCATGATGTTCGACGGAGCGACGTCGCGGTGCACCAAGTCTAGACTGCGACCCGTCAAGTCCGTGAGGTTGTGAGCGTAGTCGAGGGCGAGCCCCACTTGATGCACGACCTCGAGGGCGAAGGCTGGCGGCAACGCCTCGGCGTCTGCGATCACAGCGGCGGCGATGTGGCGCAGAGACTCGCCGCGCACGAATTCCATCACGATGTAGAGGTCGTCTCCCGCCTCCTCCGCGTCGTAGGTTTGGATGATACGCGGATGGTTCAGCAGGACCGCCGTGCGCGCCTCCTGGATGAACATCTCTCGCAGCTCTTTGTCGTGCAGCAGATCCCCACGAAGCACTTTCAGCGCGACGAGCTTGTCGAACCCCATCTTCCCAATCTGCCGAGCGACATAGATGTCGGCCATGCCTCCGTGGGCCCAACGGGCGAGCACTTGGTAGTGCACTAGTCCGTTCAGGGTCGGAGCCTTGGGTGTCTCGGGAAGAGCGGGCGTGGCAGATGGAGCCACTTCTCCTTGTGGACTCATGTGCTTGGAGGTCCTCCCCACATGTCAGACTGCATTGACGGAGAACAATCCGTGCCGCCACTCGTTGTGATCTGATTGCGAATTGTCGATCTCGTAAACCGTCGACGATGGTCAGCTGCTCAGCCGCTCAGTAGCCGCGTGGACCGGGTTCAGGCAGCGGTCGCGGGCGCATCTACCGCCGCTTGTCGCTCTTGAAGCTGCAGCACGCGGGCGAGCTCGGTGGTCAGCTGCCGGAGACGCCGCTCGTGGTACTTCGGCCCCACCTCCGAGGCGCTCCGGAGGCGCTCGAGCTCCTTCACCTCGGCGAGGATCTCCAAGCGACGGGCGTCGAGCACAGCAGCCTCGGCCTTGCGCCGATCACCGGGACGAAACACGAAGATCAGGGCGATGAAGAGCAGCAACCCGGCAGCCCCGAGGGCGATCATGCGTTGCGGCCCAGGTCCTGGGATCCCGCTGACGGTCACGGTGAAGGTCCGGAGCGGAGGATCGCTGGGGCTGCGCTGAAGTTCGGTGACGAGGAAGCTCTCGCCGCGCGCGTCCTGAGCCTGTGCAGGCGGAAACCCCGTGACCCTCAGCCGAAGTCCCGGCGCCGCTGAAGAGATGACGCGATAGCGGGCCGTGCGAAAGGGCAAGGCTACGCGGAAGGTCATGGAGCGACCGCTGATCGGGAGATCATAGGCCCACGCGAGGCTCACGCTACCGCTGGGCATGGAGCCCTGCAGGGAGAAGCCGTCGTCGTTCGGGATCAGGCGCTGATCGCTCATCATGGCCTGGGATTGGAAGGCGGTGAAGCCCGCCGGAAGTTGCACCGGGAGCCCGCCGGAGGGGAAGACGTAGGTCTCCGCGCCGAGGTTCGAGATCTGAGACTGCTGCACCACGTGGAGGCGTCCCTCGCGCAGCTCGAGCACGGTTTGACCCATCACCATCAACAAGGAGGCGTCGTCTGTGGTCGTGCCCATGCGTCGGACGCGAACGCGCTGACCGTGGGATGGATCGAGCCGGAAGGGAGTCGCGCCATACACCGCGCCCTCGACCGGCACCGTGACGCGGTAGGCCTGGCTGCTGCCCGTGGGCAGGTCGGCCTTCTCGAACACGCCCTCGGCGTTGGTCTGACCGCTGATGGCGTCGCGATCGCCACCTTGCACCATCACGCCGATGCGCACGGCGGCGCTCGCCACGGGGCGACCGTTGGGATCGGTCACCTCCACGCGGATCGTGCCGGCTGGCAGGGACTCGTCCGTCTGGGATGTGGCGACCTCGGGCTGAGCCAAGGCACGCTGCGCACGCTGCCGGGTCTCTTCGTCTTGGGTGGTGTCGGCCTGGGGTGCAGACTCCGCCGCTTCGGTGGCGCGCTCCACGCGCTCTTGCGCGCCGGCGGCGCTTCCACGACCGATCAGCTGCGCGGGGCCCGTGGCCGGCGAGTCGGGCAAGGGCGCGGGCACCGGCTGAGCGTGTGCGGACTCGAGCGAGCCGAGCAGCAGGAGGGCTACGGTGAGGGAGATACGACTCATGAGGGCTCCTCCTCTGCATTGGACTTCTCCGAAGAGTCGTCCGCGTCGTCCCCCGAGTCGGGCTCGTCGGCGCCCGAAGACTTCTCCGAAGAGTCGTCCGCGTCGTCATCCCCCGAGTCGGGCTCGGAGGTCGACAGACCTCGACCGCACTTCTTGCAGAACTCCGCGTCCACGTCGTTCGTGGTCTCGCAGCCGGAGCAGACGTGAGCCTTCAGACCACGACCACACTTCTTGCAGAACTCCGCGTCTGGCTCGTTCGGCGTCGCGCAACCAGCGCATTTGTGTTCGGACGCTACCTCGTCCGTGTCCACAGGCTCGGATTCGGCGGTGCGGTAGGGTGAGCTCGCGTCCGGACCGAGGGACTCGGTGATCAGCTTCTCGGCGCGCCGCACATAGGCGTCGATGTCTTCGTCTAGCAGCCGCAGCACCTCGCGGGCGCGGGCGCGCAGCCGCTCGTCCTGACGCTCGAAGTCGTCGGCGGCGATCTTGCCCGCCTCATGCTCGAAGCGCAGATCGCGGATGTTGCCGAGCAGCGCCTGCTTCTCGTCCTCGAGGGCGCGATGCGCCTCGCCGGTGTCGAGGGAAGGCAGATCGCGGATATGTCCCGCCTGAAAGGTCGCGCGCAGGCTCTGCCACATGGCGAAGACCCCGAACAGCGCGGCCAGACCCATGGCGATCGCGAAGAAGACAGGGAGCGTCATTGGTCGCCCTCCAGCTTGTCGAGCTCGGCCTCGAGCTTGTCGTCGTAGTGTGTGTCACTGCGGCCAGAGCCGGGAGCCTTGTCGGCCGGTGGTGGCTCCTCGCCCCGATGGCGCCAGCGACGGCCCATCCAGAAGAGGCCGACGGCGGCGAGCGCGATGGCTCCCACGGGTACGGCCCAGATCGTGCGGTCGAAGCCCGAGTCGCTAGGCACGGAGATCGCCGCCGCGCCGAAGCGAGCTCGGTATTGGGCCTCGAGCTCCTCCGGCGTGTGGTTCGCCGCGAGCAGTGCCCTGAGCTCTGAGCGCTTGTCCTGCGCCCAACCACAATCGCAGCTGTTGAGAGGATCACGCTCGCAGTCGCCACATTGACACAGCAGGTGCGAGAAGAGCTGCCGCTCGGCGGGGTCGCGGATCACGATGCTGCTCGAGAAATGCTCGCTCCCCGGTGGCGCCTGAGCGAGACCTGGCGACGCGGGCAGCAAGCTGCCCAAGAGCAAGACGAGGGCGACGCCGACGCCGACCGCCTTGGCGCGCCGCTTGTGTTCGCGCTCCTCCGCCAAGCGGGCGAGCACCTGCTTCTTGGTGGGCCACATGGCCAACAGCGCACCGAAGACGAGGACCAGCCCGCCGATCCAGATCCAGTTCACCAGCGGACGCTCGACCACACGGAAGGTGCCACGCTGACTCGTGGGGTCGACCGTGCTCATGATCACGTAGATGTCCTCGAAGAGGTTCGAACGGATGTAGACCTCCGTCGTCGGCATCTCGGGATGCGTGCGGTAGATGAACTTCGCCGGAGCCATCGTACCGAGCTCGTTTCCGTCGCTGTCGAGCAGCGTCAGGAAGGCGAAGATCATACGCTTGTTCGGATCTTGCAGTGTCTGGGGACCGTCGTAGCGGACCTGAAAGTCACCCACCTGCATCGTCTCGCCAGGCCGCAGCGCGGCCTCGTACTCTTGATCCCAGGCGGCGCCCGTGAAGCCGAGGTACATGATCACGATGCCGATGTGGACGGTGTAGCCGCCGTAGCGTCGACGGGCGCGCGACATCAAGCTGAGCAGCGCCTTGGGCGCGCTCTCGCCCTTGCGCATGCGAACTCGCGTACCGCGGACGAACTCCTGCAGGATGCAGCTGAGCACAAAGGTGGAGAGGGTCGTGGACACCACGGGCGCGACGCCGCGCAAGAAGCCGAGGATATGCCCCGGGATGGTGTCGTAGAGCTGCTCCGCTGGCACGTAGGCGGGCAAGCCGAGGCCGGCGCCGAAGATCACGTGCAACCCCCCGACCACGAGCCCGAGGATCGCGGGGATCATCAGGGCGCGCATCAGGTTTCGCCCCGTAGCCTTGCGCCACGAGACCAGCGGGCCGATGCCTGTCAGCAGCAGCAGGACGAGGCCGAAGGGCACCATCCACTCGTTGTAGAAGGGCGGGCCCACGGTGACCGTCTGACCGCGCAGGGCCTCACTGATCATCGGGAAGGTCGTGGCGATCAGCACGAAGATCATCATCCCGAGCAGCACCCAGTTGTTGAGCAGGAAGAAGAACTCGCGGCTCAGCAGCGACTGGATCTTGTGCTCCGCCTTCAGCTTGGGCAGGCGCCAGATGATCAGCGCGGCGCAGACGATGATCAGGAAGCCCATGTACCAGACGAAGTACTGGCCGATGTCCGAGCGCGAGAAGGCGTGGACCGAGGCGATGGCGCCCGAGCGGGTCAGGAAGGTGCCGAAGATGGTCATGAAGAAGGTCAGGCACATCAGGAAGACGTTCCAGACCCGCAGCAAGGCGTAGCGCTCCTGCACCATGGCCGAGTGCAAGTAGGCGGTGCCCACCAGCCAGGGCATGAATGAGGCGTTCTCGACCGGATCCCAGGCCCAGTAGCCGCCCCAACCCAGCTCCTCGTAGCTCCAGACGCAGCCGAGGATCAGGCCGATGGAGAGGAAGGTCCAGGGGATCAGCGACCAGATGCGCGAGGCCTTTACCCACTCGTCCCCGAGGCGGCCGGTGATCAGCGCCGCCACGACGAAGCCGAAGGGCACGGACCAGCCCACGAAGCCCATGTAGAGAGACGGCGGGTGGATCACCATCCAGTAGTTCTGGAGCAGTGGGTTGAGCCCCTCGCCGTCGATGGGCGCGGCGCCGATGCCTGTGGCGAAGGGGTTGGACGCGAAGAGCATCAGGACGAGGAAGAAGAGGAAGACGCTCATCTGCGTCGCGATGACCCACGGCTGCAGACGCTCCACGCGCCCGCGCATCCAGCGCGTCACGGCCGTCGTGTAGCCGCCGAGCAGGAAGGTCCACCACAGCAGCGAACCGTCCTGACCACCCCATAGGGAGGCGATCAGGTAGCCCAGAGGCATGGAGCGGTCGCTGTAGCGCGCGACGTAGCGGATGCGGAAATCGTGCGCTTGGAACGCCCAGGCCAGCAGCAGCACCGCCAAGAGCACGAAGGCAGAGGTGGCGTAGGCGCCGTAGCGCGCCGCCGTGAGCAGGTGCGGTCGACCTCGACCCGCGCCAACCGAGACGGCGAAGGTGTAGGCCGCCGTGACCAGCGCCAGGCAGAGGGTCAGCGTGCCAAAGAGGGGTACGTCGATTTGGGGCATGGTGTCCGGTCTCGCGAAGGCGCGTGCATCGCCACGACCGCTCCACATGGAACGAGCGCCCTTCGAGGAGTTGTTTAGGTCCCGGGCAGGCTCGCCGCAAGCGTCTAGTGCGCGCGCGCCGGCTCGCCGTCAGCTCGCGAGCCAGGTCGCGACGATTCCGCCCAAGAGCCCTCCGAGGGCTAGCAGGGTGGCGCCGGTGAGCAACGGCACCGTCAGGCCCGAGCGACGACGCTGGGGCGTCTGCGTGAGCGCGTCGATTCGGTCGAGCGTGGCGTAGGCTTCGTGGGCGCTGGTCGGGCGCCTCGACGGATCGAGGGAGAGCATCGAGAGCAGCAGCGCGTCGAAGGCTGCGGGCCGCGTGGAGTCCGCGAAGCGCAACACGGGCGGCGGCGCCTCGCCCTGATGCTGCGCCTGCGTGACCTCGGCGAAGCTGCGCCCCGCGAAAGGCAGCTCGCCGGTCGCGGCCCGATAGAGCAGCGCGCCCAAGGAGAAGAGATCGGCTCTGGGACCCACGCGCTCACCGCGCAATTGCTCGGGAGACGAGTAGGCCGGGGTGCCGATGTACTCGCCCGCCTGGGTCAAGGTGCTGCCGCGCAGGCGGTTGGTGCGGCGCGCGATGCCGAGGTCGAGCAGGCGCACGGGGCCCGCGACGGGATCGCCTGCACACACGATCAGGTTCGCGGGCTTGAGGTCGCGATGCACGAAGCCGTGGTCGTGGGCGTGTGCGAGCGCCGAAAGCACGTCGCGCGCGATGCGGCTCAGCGCGGGCCAGGGCAGGCGACCTCGACTGCGCAAGAGCTGCTCGAGGCTGCGCCCCTCCACGTACTCCATGGCGAGGTAGGTGCGCCCATCACCCAAGGTGCCACAGTCGAAGGCGCCGACGATGCCCGGGTGATCGAGCGCCGCCACCGCCCGCACCTCACGCTCGAAGCGCTCTCGAAGCTGCGCGTCCGCATGCGTCCTGCGATGAAGCACCTTCAGGGCGACCTTGCGACCCAGGGCCTCGTGCTGCGCCAGCCACACCTTTCCCATGGCGCCTTCTCCAAGCGGCGCGAGCAGCCGGAACTTGCCAGCGAGCACGGCGTCGCTCTCGAGCAGCGTCGCCCGCCCGCCCACGGGAGCTTGGCCTCGCCCGGCGACCTCCGTCCGGTCCTCGGTGATCGCCTGCACGAGCCTCGGTCCCGGCATGGGCGCGGTGGGCATATTCGAGCTGCGAAGCGGAGAGTCCACGTCGAAGACAACGGCAGCAGGGCCGCCCCATTGAAGGCGACGCGGCAGAATTGCGAACGGGACCCACCCGAAGGCGTGTCCCGTCCTGAGTGATCTTGGCGAGGCTTCGGATCAGCCCACTGCCATGGTCGCTCCGATCAGTCGGCTTCTTCGAACTCGGCGTCGATCACGTCGTCGTCCGACGACGCCTCTTGGGGCGCCGACCCAGATGCCGCCCCAGCTGAGTCCGCCGCGGCCGCACCAGCCTGTGCGTAGGCCGCCTCGGCGACGCCCTTCATGGCCTCTTCGAGAGCGGCCGTGCCACTCTTGATCGCGTCGTCGTCCTGCTTGTCGATGGCCTCACGCAGGGACGCCACCTTGGCCTCGACCTCGGCGACCTTGTCGGCCTCGAGCTTGTCCTTCACCTCGGTGAGGGACTTCTCGACCTGATAGCAGAGCTGATCCGCGCGGTTGCGCGCCTCGACCGCCTCGCGACGCCGCTGGTCGTCCTCCTCGTGCGCTTGCGCGTCGTTGACCATGCGATCGATCTCCGAATCCTCCAGACCGCTGTTGTTGGTGATGGTGATCTTCTGATCCTTGCCCGTGGCCTCGTCCTTGGCCGTGACCGAGAGGATGCCGTTGGCGTCGATGTCGAAGGTGACCTTGATCTTTGGCACACCGCGGGGCGCGGGCATGATGCCCTCGAGGTGGAAGCGACCGAGGGAGCGATTGTCCCGAGCCTCGGCGCGCTCGCCCTGAAGCACGTGGATCTCCACCTTGCCCTGGTTGTCGTCCGCCGTGGAGAAGGTCTCGTCCTTGCGCGTCGGGATGGTCGTGTTGCGCGAGATCAGCACCGTCATCACGCCGCCTAAGGTCTCGACACCAAGGCTCAGGGGCGTGACGTCGAGCAGGACCATGTCCTTGACGTCGCCGGAGAGCACGCCCGCCTGAACCGCCGCGCCGAGGGCGACGATCTCGTCGGGGTTGACGCCCTTGTGGGGATCCTTGCCGAAGAACTTCTTGACCGTCTCCTGCACCAGCGGGATGCGGGTCGATCCACCGACCAACACCACCTCGGCGATGTCACCGGGGGTCTTGCCCGCATCGGCGAGCGCCTTCTTGCAGGGCTCGAGCGTGGCCTGCACGAGGTCCTCGATCATCGCCTCGAGCTTGGCGCGCGTGAGGCGAATGTTCAGATGCTTTGGACCGGACTGATCGGCCGTCAGGAAGGGCAGGTTGACCGTCGTCTCGAGCTTGTTCGAGAGCTCGATCTTGGCCTTCTCCGCGGCGTCCTTGAGCCGCTGCAGGACCATCTTGTCCTTGCTCGCGTCGATGCCGCTGTCCTTCTTGAACTCGGCGATCAGGTAGTCCATCACCTTGTGATCGACGTCGTCGCCACCGAGATGTGTATCACCGTTGGTACTAATGACGTCGACGACCTTGTCCCCGACCTCGAGGATCGAGACGTCGAAGGTGCCACCACCGAAGTCGTAGACCGCGATCAGGTGGTCCTTCTCCTTGTCGAGACCATAGGCCAGGGCCGCAGCCGTGGGCTCATTCACGATACGCTTGACCTCTAGGCCTGCGATCTTGCCCGCGTCCTTGGTCGCCTGACGCTGAGAGTCGTTGAAGTACGCGGGCACGGTGATCACCGCGTCCGTGACGGGCTCGCCGAGGTAGTCCTCCGCGGCCTTCTTCAGCTTGCGCAGCACATGCGAGGAGACCTCGGGAGGTGTCAGGTCCTTGCCGCGAACCTTGAAGCCCACGTCGCCGTTGCTGCGCCGCATGACCTCGTAGGGGATTCGCGCGAGCTCGTCCTTCACCTCTTCGTAGCGGCGACCCATGAAGCGCTTGGCGCTGAAGATGGTCGCCTCGGGGTTGGTCACTGCCTGGCGCTTGGCGATCTGGCCGACCAGGACCTGATCCTGATCGTCCCAGGCGACGACCGAAGGCGTGAGCCTGTCTCCCTCTTCGTTGACGATGACCTTGGGGTCTCCGCCCTCCATCACAGCGACGACAGAGTTCGTCGTACCGAGGTCGATGCCGATGATCTTTCCCATGATGCAGATTCCTCCGGATGTTTTCCGTGGGGTGAACGTGTTGGACGGAGGCCAACCTAACCACAGGCAGAGGCCGGTCAAGTCGCCTGATGCATGGGCCACGCCAGGCCCGAGCCGGCCGCTTTTGTAGCTACTTGGAAGCGGAGGCGAGGTGGCGCCGCAGAGTCTCGAGGTCGGCCGACTGGGCGATGACGATCAGGAAGGAGCCGGCGGGCAGCGCGAGATCACCGCTCGGCTTGTACACATAGCGCCCATCGGGCAGGCGCACGGCGATCACCAAGGCGCCGGTCTCGCGCACGCCGGAGCCCGCCAGCGTCTTGCCTGCGAGGGCGCTGCCTTCGGGGATGCCCGCTTCGTCGACCCGCAGGTTGTGGTCGTGGTCGCGCAGCATGCGGTCGAGGAACTCCACGGCTGCCGGGCGGATCATCTCGCTCACCAGGCGCATGCCGCCGATGAAGTAGGGAGACACGACGGCGTCCGCGCCGGCACGCCGCAGCTTGCCTTCGGCCGAGCACTCGACGCTCTTGGCCACGATGCGCGCGTCGGCGTTCAGCGCGCGCGCCGTGATCGTCACGAAGAGGTTGTCCTTGTCCGCGTGGAGCGCGGCGATGATGCCCTGACAACGCCCGACGCCCGCGAGCTCGAGCACCTCGTCGTCTGTGGCGTCGCCTTCCACGTAGAGGAAGCGCGGTCCCATCTCGCGCGCGAGCTTCTCGAGCCGCTCGACGTCGACATCGACCACCACGAAGGGTCGGTCGACCGCGAGCAATTCCTCGACGATGTGAATTCCAGTGGTGCCGATGCCACACACGAGGATGTGGTCACGGAGTCTGTCGATGCGCTTCTGCATACGCCTCCTGAGGAGCAGCCCACCGAGGTCACCCTCGACGAGCAGCGCCGTGAAATTCGAGATGAAGTAGAGCAACGTGCCGCTGCCGAGGATGATCAGCACGAGCAGGATGGGACGCGCGCCGGGCACGTCGGCGAACCCCGGGAGCGTCTCGCCGAAGCCGACCGTCGAGAGCGTGATGACCGTCATGTAGAAGCAGTCGAACCAGCTCCAGCGCCCAGCGCCGATCTGATGCAAGATGGTCGCGCCACCCACGAAGACGAGTGTCAGGAAGAAGAGCGCGCTGAGCAGACGCTGGTAGACGCCCTGTCGAGGGTCGGGGAGACGCACCACGCCATGGGACGGTGCCCCGCGACGGAAGTCAATGCTGAGGCACGCGACAAGCCGCGAGCGGGGACACATCTCCTCGAACCCCGACGACGACGGGGAACGACATGGCCGCATCACTCCGACGGTCCAGCAGCAGACCGGGCTCGGGCCACTTCGACCCGCCTCCACGCGACTCTGCTAGAGTGATACCGTGCCCTTCCGCCCTCTCGATACCAAGCCCGAAGCGTGGGCTGTTCAGCTCGCGGTCTGGAAGCGCATGGGTCCGGCGAAGCGCGTCGACGTCGCCATGACCATGAGCGAAGAGCTCGTGGATGTGGCGCGGGTCGGCATCCGCACACGGCACCCGGAATACGACGACGAGGCCGTTCGTCTCGCGGAGATTCGGCAACGCCTTGGAGACGTACTCTTCGCGAAGGCGTATCCTCACGCGCGCTGGTGGGATCCGTGAACGAGAGCCTTCGTCGCTTCCTCGAACTCATCACAGGCTGGCTCGACGCAGCCAACATCCCGTACATGCTCGCCGGGTCGTTCGCGAGCACGCTCCACGGTCGACCCCGATCCACGCAGGACGTCGACCTGGTCATCGATCCGACCGAGCACTCGATCCGCGAGTTCGTGGGAAGCATCCCGCCCGAGCGTGGCTACGTCGACCTTTCTGCCGCGCTCACAGCACTGCGAGCGCGGGACATGTTCAACGTGATCGACCTCGACACCGGCTGGAAGGCAGACCTCATCGTGCGCAAGGCGCGCCGCTTCAGCGTGCGTGAGTTCGAGCGACGGCGCCGCGCGGAGTGGCAAGGCCTGTCCGTCTACGTAGCTAGTCCCGAAGACGTCGTGCTCAGCAAGCTGGAGTGGTGTCGACTCTCAGGCGGATCGCAACGACAGCTGGCGGATGTCGCGGGCGTGGTGGCTGCGCTCGGCGAGCAGCTGGACGTGCAGTACATCGAGCAGTGGCTCGATCCGCTGCGGGTTCGGACGGAGTGGGCACAGGTCAAAGGCGAGTAGTGGCGTCGCCAAGCGCGAGCGCCGCAGGCAATCCGGCGGAGGTGTGCATGGGCGAAGCAGCAGCCCGAGCTCCGCAGGCTCGCTGTATAGCTCCGGTAGCGGCAGGGCAGGGCGCGTGACCCCATCAGGCGCTGCTCACTCATCGAGCAGGCTCGGGAGCTCTCGCCACGGGACGACCTCGACGCCGGAGCGGCGTTGCCGTTCGTCGCCTCCGTAGACGACGACCTGTCGCACGGGTAGATGGTCGAGGCCTCGGGCGGCGAGCTGTCCGAATCTGGCGAGGCCTCGAAAGAAGCTGTCCGAGACGGTGGCGGCGGACTTCACCTCTAGCGCCAGGTAGTGGCTCGGTCGCCGCAGCAGCAGGTCCACCTGCAGGCCGCCCTGGTCACGGTAGAAATAGGCCTCCGGGCGCTCTCCCCGGTGCTGCGCCATCTTGAGTAATTCGCTCACGACGAAGGTCTCGAAGATCGATCCGCGCAGCGGGTGGGTGAAGAGCTGCTCAGCGTCGCGGATGCCGAGCAGATGGCAGAGCAAGCCAGAATCCCAAAAGTGCAGCCGAGGCGCTCTGATCACCCGCTTGCCGAGGTTCTTCTGCCAGCTCCTCAAGCGCAGAGCCACGAAGCTGGCCTCGAGCACGCTCAGCCAGGACTTGATCGTGGGCCCGCTCGCACCGACGTCGCTGGCGAAACGGCTGAGGTTCAGGGTCTGCGCCGTGCGGCCCGCGGCCAGGGCGAGAAAATCCTGAAAGCGTCCGAGATCTCCCACCGCCCGCAGGCTCCGCACGTCACGCTCAAGGTAGCTCTGAGTGTAGGCGGAGAGCCACACGTCGCGCTCCACCGGCTGGCTATAGAGTGCCGGGTAGCCGCCACGGAGCACGGCCGAAGCGAAGCCCACGCCCGGCTCCATGAGGTGTGCGCGCTCCGCGAGGTCGAGGGGCAGCAGGTGGGCGTAGGCCGCGCGCCCCGCGAGGCTCTGGCTGGTGTGCTGGGTGAGCCTGAGCTGCTCCGAGCCCGTGAGCACGAAGCGCCCCGGCCGGCGGTCTTCGTCGATCTCGGCCTGAATCCAGGAGCTGAGCTCTGGCACGCGCTGCACCTCGTCGAGGATCACGCCGTCGGGGTAGCTGCGGAGCAATGCCACGGGATCGCTTTGGGCGAAGCGCCGCTGGTCCGGGCGCTCGAGGTTGACGTAGGGCAGGTGCGGCCACGTCATGCGACAGAGCGTCGTCTTCCCTGCCTGTCGCGGACCCGTCAGGCATCTGCGCCGAGAGGGCCTCGAGCCGAGGCTGCAATGTTCTCGGGATGCTCCCAGTCATGACGTGCACTGTACCGATTCAATTTCTACTTTTCAATCGGTACGGGATCGCGAACGGCCATGTGCACCGACTCAGCCGAACGTGCACGCGAGGAGGAGGGGAGGCGGAGGTAGACGACTAGCGATCGCTCATGCCCTAACGTACAATGTGTACACTGTAGTCTAGGAGAGTTCGACATGTCACATTCCACCGCACCGATGACCATCCGCTTGCCGGTGGAGCTGAAGGAACGCCTCGACAAGCTCGCGCAAGCAACGAAGCGCAGCAGATCGTGGCTCACTCAGGATGCAGTCAGGACCTATCTCGAGCTTCAAGAGTGGCAGGTGTCGGAGATCGAGGGAGGCGTGAAGCCGACGCGGGGGAGTTCGCCGGCGACGGCGCGGTCGACGCCTTGCGACGACGCTGGCCGGGCGATGCGGACTAGGTGGACGCAGAAGGCGCTGTCGAGCCTCGAGGCACAAGCTGCCTACATCGGCGAGCACGATCCTATCGCAGCGGGTGTCGTCGTTGACCGCGTGATGCGAGGAGTCGACCTGCTGCTCGAGCACCCCGCCATGGGACGCCCCGGACGCGTGGCCAAGACGCGGGAGCTCGTCATCTCGGGAACGCCATACATCGTCGCCTACCGGGTGCGCGGTGAGTGGCTCGAGATCCTGCACGTCCTTCACGCTGCCCGACGCTGGCCTGACGACTTCTGAGTCCCGCCTCGTCGGCGGCGTCTGCGGCAGGCGCATGTGCACGCTCGAGATGCCGCCGGGCGCTCGAGGTTGACGTAGTGACAGGTGCGGCCACGTCATGCGGCAGAGCGTCGTCTTCCCTACCTGTCGCGGACCCGTCACGATCACCCCAGGCATCTGCGCCGAGCGCGCCTGCCTCGCGGACGCAACGGGAAGAACCTGCTCGGCGTCCGCTGGCGCGTTTCGCTCACGCGCGTCGTGTCGTCCGCGATTCGTGCGTTGACGCTCCCCCAGAAAGCTCAGGCCACGGCCTGCCATCGCTCATCGGCCCCTGCGACGCCAAGCGAGAAGGGCACGCTTTCGGACCTGGTCGTGAGCACATCCTCAGGGGAGTATTCGGGGGTCGGCGTTCGAGTCAGCACCAACACGCGCAGGAGCTTGTCCGCCACAGCCGAGATCGGGTGGTGACCATTCTCGACTCGGGAAACGTGCTCTGGGGTCAGCTCGAACTTCTCCGCGAAGTCCCGGCCCGACCATCCCATCCACTTCCTCAGATACCGAACCTCCGGTCCCGCCAGACGACCAGGCCGTTGCACCAGAGCCTTGGCTACCACCTCGTGAAGCTCTTCCAGCCGAGGAATCGATACGCTCTCTGCTCCGCAAGCCGCGCAGCGAGTCACCTTCAGCCGATGCACGATCACGGCAGGCAGAGAATCGAGCGGGCGAGCCTCACGGGTCGAGCTGAGCGAATCCGTTGCACCACAGTTTCTGCACTTCTTCATCTGCATCTCCAAACCGTCACGACCACCAACTCATCCGCGCGCTCCGCAGCCGCGTCGTCGTCGTACTCGAACTCGATCTGTTCGAGACCGTCGTCCTTCATCGCGTCGCGGGAGTGCGGGTTCGTGAAGGTTACGGTTCCCTCCTTGACGATTCTTCGCACGGCCGTTCGCGCCGAAACCGTGTCGAGGGGCTCTAGCATGCATGCACACAATATGAGGCGAGTTGATATTTTGTCAAGCTACGCCTTGGGAAGTTGGCAGCCGGACGGGCCGCAAGCCAAGCCATCTGCGGCGGCAGGCCGGACCCTTGGCATGGGCTAGCGCGCCCTGCGCCAGGGCCCTTTGATCTGGACGCTCCTGTCGACATTTCTGCGCTACACGTCTTCGGCCGGTCCATCCGAAGAGCCTGCTTGCTTGCCGAACACACGTCGCGACCCTCTCTCAGAGATCTTGTCGAACTCGGCTGTCAGTTCAGGCAGACGCCGCTCGCTTGGGTCGCTGCTCGCCTGGTGCAGCAGCACTTGAAACCGGCCCGTCCTCCATTGGCGCCCCGTCTTCTGGCGCATGATGTCGACGGCGCTTGAGCAGCGCCTCGAGCACGGCCTGTGCCTCCTGCCCGTACCTGGTGAAGACATCGCGCTTCTTGACGTTGTTGGCGTGCTCGCGGCGGGTCAGCGGGGGCTGGCCGTACACCACGTGGCAGATCAGGTCGAAGGCGTCCATGTCCTTGCCGACCTCTTCCCGCAGCGCCTCGAAGAAGACGCCTTGCTCGCGCAGCTCCTCAATGACGGCCACCTTCTGCTCGGCGTCGCTCCAGCGGCGCAGGAATGTCTTCAGCGTGGCGAAGCGGCCCTTCACGGCCTCCTTCGTGTAGTCGGTGAGCGACTCGGTGATTAGCTTGCCGTCGTTGCCGTAGTACATGACGCGCTCGGCCACCACGCTGACCGAGACACCGCTGACCACGTATTTGCGTGCTGGAGTCGGCCGGGGCCCTTCGGCCCCTCTGCCTTCGCCGTCTTCACCGCCCTGCCCCCGGCCTTCACCTCCAGCGGGCGGCACGGTTGGGTCGTCGGGCCCGGGCTCGTAGATGATCTCGGGCTCACCGTCGAACTCCGGGTCGGCGAAGAGCTCCGTCGCCTTCTTGAAGTCGAGGATCGTGAACCATAGCTTGTTCGCATCCTCGTGGATGTGCGTGCCTCGGCCCACGGTCTGCTTGAACTCGATCATCGATTCGATGCGTTGATCGAGGACGATCAGCTTGCAGGTCTTGGCATCGACGCCGGTCGAGAGCAGCTTCGACGTCGCCGCGATCACGGGGTAACGGTGCTCAGGGTGGATGAAGTCGTCGAGCGCGCGCTTGCCTTGATCGTTGTCGCCGGTGATGCGGACGATGAACTTGCTCGTGTTGCCCGCCTCGGCCGGGATGCGCTTCGCGACCTCGTTCACTAGCGCGGATCTCAGCCGCTCCGCGTGGTCGATGTTGGCGCAGAAGACGATGGTCTTACTGTATGGGTCCGTGCCCAGGAGGTACTCGACGATCTTCTCCGCTCCGCGCTTGGTCCGCTCGTTCAGTACGAGGATTCTGTCCATGTCACGCTGGTTGTACTCACGGTCCTCGATCAGCTGCCCCAGATCGTCGGTCATGCCCTTCGGTGGTCGCCACCCTTCGAGGTCCCGGTCGAGCCCGATGCGCACGACCTTGTACGGCGCGAGGAATCCGTCGTCGATTCCCTGCTTCAGGCTGTAGGTGAAGATGGGATCTCCGAAATACGTCAGAGTCGAGACGCCCTTCGTCTCCTTGGGCGTCGCGGTGAAGCCGAGTTGGATCGCGGAGTCGAAGTACTCGAGGATCTCACGCCAGGCTGAGTCTTCCCGTGCGCTACCTCGGTGGCACTCGTCGATCACCACGAGGTCGAAGAAGTCCGGGCTGAACTGCTTGTAGATGTTGTCTTCTTCCTCCGTGCCAGTGACCGCCTGGTAGAGAGCCACGTACACCTCGTAGCTGGGGTCCATGTTGCGGTTGCGCACCTTCGTCATCACCGAACCGAACGGCTTGAAGTCGTTCGTCATCGTCTGGTCAGCGAGAATGTTCCGGTCGACCAGGAAGAGCACCGGGCGTACTCGGTTCGCCTTCCACAGTCTCCAGATGATCTGGAAGACGGTGTAGGTCTTGCCGGTGCCCGTAGCCATCGTCAGCAGCACGCGCTTGTCGCCGGCGGCGACCGCCTCCACCGCCCGCTGCACTGCGATGCGCTGGTAGTACCGAGGTTCCTTGCCGCTTGGGTCGTCGTAGTAGGGCTGACGAGCGAGCTGTACAGCGTCGTCGTTCAGCACACGCCACTTTTGGTACCGCTTCCACAAGACCTCGGGGGAGGGAAACTCGTCGAGGCCCAGCTGCCGCTCCACCGGACTCGAGTTGCCCGTTCGGTCAAGGAAGAGGAAGCCATCGCCGTTCGATGCGAAGACGAAGGGAACGTCCAGCGTCTCTGCGTAGGCCAGCGCCTGCTGCATGCCCGCGCCGACCGCGTGGCTGTTGTCCTTCGCCTCCACGACCGCGAGCGTGAAGTTGGATTGGTAGAAGAGCAGGTAGTCGGCGCGCTTCTTCTTCCCGCGGGTGGCCAGCTTGCCCCGGACCATCACCCGGCCCGCTGTGAACGTGTACTCGCGCCGGATCTGCGTGTGCTTATCCCACCCCGCCCTCGCAATCGCAGGCGTGATGAAGTTCTGGCAGATCTCAGCCTCGTTCAGGCTCTTCTTATCCACGGGGTCCCCGGCATGCGTCGATAGTAGTGGGAATCACGATTCGCGTGAAGTACTGAGCGCGACGGTTCCGGAGCGTCCGAACGCTTGCGCTTTGCTATCCGGATTTCGATCCTAGACAATCCTGTAGGGTGAGTTCCGTGTGCCCCAGCTTGCAAGATTGCTCCACAGCTCCGTCTTCTCACAATGTAGCCGGGAGAATCCGATTCTCAGCTCCCTTTCTAGCGTTTCGACGGTGATTCTGCCCCCCGACTGCGACCCCCATTTGCGCCGCAGACCAAGAGATAGTGCCTTAACAAGATCGTGGCCACGACACAGACTTATCTTGTCTTTGTTGCACCATGACATCACGAGTTGTGCGTGCGCCTCCAGATCCGGTATATCAATTACTCCACACCGAGACGCTTGCTGAAGCTCCGACGCAAGATCCCGAAACGAAAGCGTCAGCGTCGATGCATCAATGAAGTTCTCAAAATTAAGGCAACTAAATTTGAGACCAAGCTGACGAACCTCCGAAACTGCTCGAACCGCTGCCACCACGAATGATAATCGAACTACTTCTTGTCGTATATCTGCTGGATCTTCGTTGGGAGTGTGTTCCGCAAGGACTGAATCCAGAGCCGGTGACAAGAACAGCATGCATTCCAGATCTCCATGGTCGCACCAGAACACATTCTTTGAAGTCGTCAACTCGCCCTTGTGACGACTAAAGTCTGCATCTATGACCGCGCATACTCCGGCTGTTGAGGTGGCCTCTAGCGCAACCACCGCTTCCAGCGTATTTGGCCGACCGTATGCCGGCTGAATTTTGCATGTGTCGTGCACGTACTGGGAGAATAACCTTGCATCGTCGTCGCCTTCGACCAGAAGAAAGCTGCCGCGGTGCGCGTCGCGCAGCATTCGAATCCGATTCGCGATGCCGGACCCTTGGATCAGTTCCTTCACGTCGATGGACCGCGCAGAGCGACTGCCAGATCCCATCGGTCTCCTATGATATCAGCCGAGTGCGTCGCCACTACTGCATCGAATTTCGATAGTTTCGTCATTCTCTGGAGGTCAGGAAAGAACTGCTGCTGCCACGATAGATGAAGCGACAACTCTGGCTCATCAATCAGTACAAGCGAGTGATCCCGAAGCATAAATATCAGCTCATAAGCGAGCACTAATTCATGCTGTTCACCGGAACTAAGCTCCGCCGGCCGGAGTCGATGACCGCCGTCGGATTCCACGACAAAACCTTTGTTTAGATCTGCCGCAACATGCTTGTATAGAAGTCGACTGTTCATGATCTCAAGGAAGAGGGATATTCTATTGGATAGATCGTCGAATACAGCGAGCTTTTCCTGCGTGTCATCCGTAAACATCGAAAGAAGTGACAGCTTGTCATCATCGAGCCCATCAGGAAGATCAGAAAATGTGGTATCATGCGCAAGAATACCGAGTTTCACGAGCCTTTGACGCTTTTCCTCAACGCTCGCAATATCCAACATTGTCTGCCTTCTTGACTTGCTCTCCATGCTCATACTGGTGCTTAGAAGTCGGTTTGGAAATGAACGGTCGAGTTCTTGCGACGTGGCGGCGTACTGGCTCAAAGCCACTTGAACCCGATGTGCCATGTCTTCCGCATAGCGGTCCACCGTGGACGCCGCCGGCCTGCGCCGCCGGATGTGTCGGCGTGGAGACGCATCGTCCGGCTTGTCCAATCTACGGGTTTCAATTAACCGCACGGACAGCATATTCTGGATCTTATCTAGCTCAGCTGTTTGCGGAGGTTTGTCGGCGTGATAGTCAGAAAGGTGATTGCCGTACTGCTCGAACACTTCCAAAAGTGACATGGTTTCACCTGTTGTCCGGTTGCGCCAACTGTCCCGACCCTTGCGTGCTAAGAATGGGAGAATATCCTCAACGATGTCCCGAGGAAACGCAGATTCGAAACGAACCCAATCCCCATCATTCGTGCAAGGTACCCGAATGGACTTGTCCCTTCCGTTGCGTGATTTCACGCGGACCATGAGTTCGATATCTCGTCTTGGTGCCTTCCTGGATGATGGAGAGCATTCAACTGATATCCGGGTGCTATCGTCAAATGTAACTATAAACGTGTCAAACGGAACTCGCCGAAAGGCATCATATGTACCTCCGAATAGGCCCTTCACCATCCGCAGGACCGCAGTCTTTCCTGTGCCATTCACGCCATGAACGAAGGTGATGCGTTGTCGCTGGTTCAACTTGATTGTGTGGTCGAAAATCCTGAAGAGCCCGGTGACCTGGATAGTCTGGAGTCGACGCTTGCGAGTGGCAATCATAGATGCACCGTAACATGCCTCGAATGAGGTGCACGTGTTTCCGTGGTGTGCGACCGGCCTTGAATGTTCAACATGATCGTGGTCGGTGGCGCGGAGCTGGTCACTCGCATCACCCCCCCCCCCCCC